>JAGQUV010000007.1 GCA_020438295.1 Solirubrobacterales bacterium | reverse complement strand
CCCGGGACCTCTTGACCGAAACGAGCCTGGTCCCGCAGGCGGCCATGATGTCCTGCCCCTGGTGCGAGTAACCGGTGCGCCCGGCTCCGAATTTCGCGCCGGAACTGCCGTAGTTGTAGCGGCCACGAACCGGGAAGACCTCGACCGGGATCCGGCTGACCGGGAGTACGGCGAGTTCGCGGGGAGCTCGATTTGAGATCGAGCCCAGCGAATCGATCACGAACGGGCGACCGTCGTCGGCCCTGTTCGGCACGACCGCGTCGATCCGCGCCCGGGTACGCGTCTTGTAACGAACCCTTATCCGTTTCGACTTGCCCGGGAATACGACCCTTCTCACCCGGTTGAGGTTGCCTCCCTTGATCCGGACCGTTGCGCCGGGGGTGGCTCTTCGTGCCGAAACACATTGCTCGACGCAGACCACATCGTCGATCCTTGGATCACCGGGCATGACCAGACCGCCCCCGGACGTCTGCCCACCGGCGGCCGCAGCGTCGGTGGAAACCACCGACAACGCCGGCACGAGGGCCGCCAGGATCAGGGCCGGCAACGCAAAGCCGGCATATGGCCTCAATCGGAAAACCGCGGTGAACATCGAGTCGCCTCTCTTTCGAAAGCCGGCGGGGTTAGCTGACGGGCTCGCGCTGAAAGAGTCGCGCTACGGAATGTCATCCGATTCGCCCCCGGGACCTCGGTCCCATCGGGTCCCCCGCTCCCCGGAGAAGGTTCCCCGGGGATTAGGCATCGCTTGTCTTCGACCACCATAACATGAGTTCTAAGCGATCGTTCCGTGAGTCACTGCACACAATCGTGCAGGTACGGCACCTCGACCAACGAGAAGGGCCCCCTCGAATCCGCCCGGCAGAAGCAGCGTCCGAGGCATATCCCACAGGACGACGGGCCTCGACTAACCTTAGCCTCCGGTACAAGGCTCGGCAGGGAGCTCAGACCTAGCCTAGGTAGCCGCAATTTCATATCCGACCAATATCGCCACCCAGGAGGCACCGCAGCAGATGACACCTATTCGCCAGAAGAACGTAACGGCCGCCCAGTGGGCACCGAACGGCGGCGTCGAACCCTCCGACCTCACCCGCGACGAGAACGTGGTCTTCGGCAGCAACGTCTTTTCGGTCGCAGTCCAGCGTGAGCGGCTCCCGGAAGTCGTGTTCACCCGGCTGCAGGCCACCCTCGACCGCGGCGAGGCACTCGACGTCGAACTGGCCGATGCGGTGGCCGAGGCGATGAAGGAGTGGGCCCTCGAAAGGGGTGCCACCCATTTCACCCACGTCTTCCAGCCGCTCACCGGTCTGACCGCCGAAAAGCACGATTCGTTCTTCGAGCCCACCTCGGATGGCGGCTCGATCGCCAAGTTCAAGGGCAGCGAGTTGATCCAGGGTGAGCCCGACGCCTCCTCGTTCCCGACCGGGGGCATTCGCGCCACCTTCGAAGCACGCGGGTATACCGCCTGGGACCCGACCAGCCCGGCGTTCGTGCTCGACAACCCGAACGGCTCGCTCCTCTGCATACCGACCGCGTTCGCTTCGTGGACCGGCGAGGCGCTCGACGCCAAGATCCCGCTGCTGCGCTCGATGGACGCGCTGTCCAAGACCGCGGTGAAGGCGCTGCGCCTGCTCGGCGACGAAGAGTCGCAGCGCGTCACCACCACGGTCGGTCCCGAGCAGGAGTACTTCCTGATCGACGAGCAGTACTACTTCGCCCGGCCCGACCTGGTCACCACCGGGAGGACGCTGTTCGGCGCCCAGCCGGCCAAGGGCCACGAGTTGGACGATCACTACTTCGGAGCGATCCCGGAGCGGGTTCTGGCCTGCATGCTGGAGACCGAGATGGAGTTGGCCAAGCTCGGCGTGCCGATCAAGACCCGCCACAACGAGGTCGCGCCGGCCCAGTACGAGATAGCCCCGATATTCGAGAACTCCAATGTCGGCTCCGACCATCAGCAACTACTGATGCAGGTGATGCAGAACGTGGCCCGCAAGTACGGCCTGGTCTGCCTGCTCCACGAAAAGCCGTTCGCCGGCGTCAACGGATCCGGCAAGCACAACAACTGGTCGATGGGTACGGATACCGGCCACAACCTGCTTGAACCGGGCGACACCCCGGCAGAGAACTACAGCTTCCTGTTTTTCTGCGCCGCGGTGCTGCAGGCGGTCAACCAGCATCAGGGCCTGCTCAGGGCGACCGTCGCAAACATCGGACAGGACCACCGGCTGGGTGCCAACGAGGCCCCGCCGGCGATCATTTCGATCTACCTCGGCAGCCAGCTCGAGCAGGTGTTCGAGGCGATCGCCAGCGGCACCGGCGAAGCGGTGATCCCGGAAGCGGTTCTCGACCTCGGCGCAGAAGTCCTGCCCCCGCTGGCCCTGCACGGCGGCGACCGTAACCGGACCTCGCCGTTCGCGTTCACCGGTAACAAGTTCGAGTTCCGGGCACTCGGGTCGAGCATGTCGCTGGCCTTCGCCAACACTGTGCTGAACACGATCGTCGCCGAGGCGATCGACGATCTGACCGGCAAGCTCGAGGCGATCGGAACCGATGACCTGCCCGCGGCCGTTGCCGCCGTGGTCAAGGAGTCGTATCTGGCCAACCAGCAGATCTGCTTCAGCGGCGACAACTACTCCGCCGAGTGGGAGGAGGAGGCAGAGCGCCGAGGACTGAAGAACCTCCGCACGACGCCGGAGGCGCTCCCTGAAGTGATCTCCCCGTCCACGATCGAGGCGTTCGAGGAATACGACGTTCTGTCGGAGCGCGAGCTGGAGGCCCGCTACGACGTCTGGGTCGAGCAGTACGCGATCAACGCGAATATCGAGGCCGAAACCGCGGCGTCGATGGCCCGCACCATGATCATTCCGGCGACGCTGCGCCATCTGGCGCTGATCGACGCCGGCGGATCCGGGGTCCTGGCGAGCGAGAGCCGTGAGCTTCTCGACGACCTGATCGAAAAGACCAAGGCACTGGAATCGGCCAACCTCTACCCCGATGGCATCGAGGACGACGGGCTGGAGCTGGCAGCCTACGCGCGGGACCAGCAGCTGACCGCGATGCATGAGGTTCGGGTCGTTGCCGACCAGCTGGAGAAGATCGTCGCCGACGACCTCTGGCCACTGCCCAAGTACTCGGAGATGCTGTTCATCAAGTAGCCCCGCTGCTGCTGAACCGGTAGCTCCGGCCGGCCCGTGCGGTCCCGCCGCGCGAAGGCCGGGTGCACTTTCACGACGCATCGCATTGAAAGTGCACCAGGCCTTCGCCGGGCCTGCCGACCTTCCGCCACGACGGGATCGCCGGCCGGGCGAGATCCGTCTCGCGGAAGGCTGCGCCCGGATAAGATCGGGGCATGAAGATTCGCGCGGCAGTTCTCGAGGAGTTTGGGCAACCGCTGGAAGTCCAGGAAGTCGACCTCGCCGAACCGAAGGCCGGAGAAGTGCTGGTCCGACTCGAAGCCTGCGGCGTCTGCCACACCGATCTGTACACGGCCTCGGGCGCCGACCCGTCCGGCTACACCCCAACAGTCCTTGGCCACGAGGGGGCCGGCGTGGTCGAGTCGGTGGGGCCGGGCGTCGAATCGCTCGCGCCCGGCGACCACGTGGTCACGCTCTTTTCACCGCAGTGCCGGGAATGCGAGCACTGCCGGGACCCGCGGACCAATCTCTGTCTGGCGATCCGCGAGGAGCAGAACCTGGGGCACCTGCCGGATGGTAGTACCCGCCTCTCCCGGGACGGCGAGCCGATCCGGCACTTCATGGGCACGTCGACCTTCGCCGAGTACACCGTCATGCCGGAAATCGCGTTGGCCAAGGTGAACCCCGAGGCGCCGGCCGACCGGACCTGCCTTTTCGCCTGCGGCCTGTCTACCGGTCTGGGCGCGGCGATGTTCACCGCGAAGGTCACCGCCGGATCGACCTGCGTCGTATTCGGGGCCGGCATGGTCGGGCTCGGCGCGGTAGCGGGCTGCCGGCTACAGGAAGCCGAGCGAATCATCTGTGTTGACCTGTCCCCGGACCGACTGGAAATGGCCCGTGAGCAGGGAGCGACCGACCTGCTCGAGGCCGACGAAGATACGGTGGCACGGATCCTCGAGATGACCGGGGGCTTCGGCGCCGACTACACGTTTGAAGCGACCGGTCTGGTCCAGGTCATGCAGCAGGCCGTGGAGTCCGCGCGGATGGCCTGGGGACTCTGCACCATCGCCGGGGTCGCCGGCAAGGGCGAAACGCTCGACATCGTCCCCCGCCTGCTGATCACCGGACGCCGGGTTGCCGGTTCATCGTTTGGCGGCGTCAAAGGACGTGACCAGGTGCCGGAACTGATCGACCGGTACCTGGCCGGCGAGATCAACGTCGACCCGTTCCTATCGCACCAGCTGAGCCTCGACGATGTGAACCGCGGCTTCGAGCTGATGGAGGCCCAGGACGGGATCCGCAGCGTTATCAAGTTTGACTGAAAGGGGAACATGATTCTGCAGCGAGTGGAACAGGCTGACTGGCTTTCGAACGCCTATCTGGTGGTCGACGAACCGGGCGGCAAAGGCGTGTTGATCGATGGCAACGGCGTGATCGAGCCACTGCTCGAGCGGGCGGATCGGGAGGGCACCGATCTGACTCACATCCTGGTCACGCACGACCACCTGGATCACGTGATCGGTCTGGGAGAACTGGCTGCCGAACGGGACCTGCCGATCCTGGCTCATCGGATCACCGCCGAACGCGTCGACTTCCCGGTCGACCAGCGCCTGGACGACGGCGAGGTCGTACGGACCGGGGACCTCGAGATCGAGGCGATCTTCACCCCCGGCCACGCGGCCGGACACCTTGCCTTCCTGATCGACGGAACCGATGTGATCACCGCCGACGTGATCTTCAAAGGCACGGTCGGAGGCACGATGGCACCGGGCGCCACCGGGTTCGAAGACCTGAAGGGCTCGGTCATGGAGCGCTTGATGACGCTTCCTCCGGAAACCCGGATGCATCCCGGCCACTGTGAGCCGAGCACGATCGGCGCCGAATGGGACAACAACCCGTTCGTCCGGATCTGGCGGGGGCTCGATTCCGAGGGTGACGAGAACTGCGAAGTCAACGGCCGCGGTGAAGCGACCCTGGTCCTCTGGGCGCCCGACTACGACGGGACGAACAAGGCCTGGGTCCGCTTCCCGGACGGATCGGACGCGATCACCGGCGGATCCCAGATACTCAGCCGGGGCTAGGTCCGGGGGTCAGACCGCCCGGGGTCCGGGGCCCGGATTGGGCCGGCTCAACCGCCGTACCGGGAGAAGCCACGAACCTCGGAGAGGCCGCCGAGCCCGAGCAGGACCAGGGCCCCGCCGATCATCCAGACCGCCGTGGGGATGCCGGCCGTATCCGACGCAGGGGTCGCCGGCTCGATGATCGTGTCGGATCCGCCGGGCGCCGGGATCGTGGCGATCGGTGCTGGAGCGCTTCCCGAGACGAGCTCGCCCGACACCGGGACCAGGCCGTCGTCCGGCGATGGACCAAGGTCGACTTGAGGTGTCGGTGTCGGCGCAACCGGTGAGACCGCCGGCGGCACGCTTCCGGGCTGTGAGGATCCGTAGTCGAGACCGGAGTCATAGCCGTAGTCGCCCGGGATCCCGTAGTCGATCCCCGAGCCGCTGCCGCCGTAGGAGTCGCCGTACGGGTCGCCGCCGACACCCGAGCCGCCGGAGCCGCCGTCTCCGGTACCGCCACCGGAATTTTCTTCGGGACGTTTTTTCGATTCGGACCGTCCCACCGTGATGGTCCCCGCCGCCTGCCCGCTGGCGGCGCCGGTCGTGACCGTGACGATCACCGAATAGGTGCCCGCCTTGCGATAGACGTGCGTCAGCGAAGCCTTCGAGGTGACTTCGGTGCGTCCGTCGCCCAAACTCCAGCGGAACTCGAACGCCTGACCTGCCTCGGCTTTGCCCACCTTCGCCCGCAGCTTGACCGTGTCGCCTCTGTCGATCTTCTTCGGCGAAGCCGTCAGTGCGACCGACAGGTCGTCATCGACACCGACGGTGACCCCGATCGGAGCGTTGGTGAACCGAACCGTAGCTCCCGCCCCGCCCCCGCTGCCCGGCTTGACGAACAGGGTCGCACCCCCCTCTTCGAAGAAGACCGGCGGGCCGTCGGCGAACGCCCCGGGGTCGTTGATCTGCCGGGAGGAGAGCCTGATCGGCGCGCCTGCCCCGACCCGGTCCACTTCTACGTACGGAATCCGGGCGAGATCGATTTCGTCGGATTCGGACGCCGCCTGCTGCAGTACCTTCGCGACCGAATATCCGGTGATCGTCCGGGTCCCGGAACCCAGTCTGTACTTCCGGTTCTCGACGTCCGGGGCTCCCAGCTCGCTCAAGGTGATGTTGACCGAGGCCGGGTTGTCGCCGGCGGCCCTCACCGTCACCTCGCCACCCATGGCGCCGGCCTGGCCCGGGGCGAGCAGCGCGATGCCGGACAGGGTCAGGAACAGCAACGAAATGGCAGCCACCGACCGTCGTTCGAAGCGGGACGGTCCCGCCAGGGCTGCGAAACCGGCCGTCACGGCCCCTCGGTCAGCGTGAGGTCGAGCGAACCGAAATCGTCTCCGACCGGGTAGATGTCCGCGAACACTCCGGTCGATCCTTCCGGGATGTAGCCGGGGATCCCGGTGTAGGTGGTGGTGTCGCCCAGGGTCTCCACCAAAGCCGCCTCGCTCAGCCTGAGCCCGACCACGACGGCCCGGCTGTCGGGGTACGGGGTGCCGTCGATCCCGTTGACCCGGAAGATCAACTGCGAGGAATCGCCGTTCAGTTCGATTTCGGGATCGCTCACGGTGAAATTGATCGTATTCTGGCAGTAGCGGAAGCCGACCAGACCGCTGCCATAGACCGCGGTCCGGTCACTGGGGCCGTCGGTCCAGCCGCTGCTGAACGGGAAGTTGAACGCATAAGTCAGGAGCGGCCCGCCATCGATCGCCTGGGACGGATCTCCGTACGCGCCGTCTTCGGTCCTGGTCCCGTCCCCGCTGCCTATGTACCGGATGAACGAGTCCCTGACCCGCCACTTGATTTCGGCCGAGAGCAGCGACTTGGCGCCGTCGGGCCGGACGATCTCCGGCGGCGGGTCCGGCGCCTCGCCCTCCGGGTTCGTGTTCGCGGCCAGCTGCCGATAGGCAAAGATCGTGGTCTTCCCGTAGCGAGCGCCCTTGCGCAGCGGCGCTGGAGACCTTCGCGCGGAACCTTCCGTCCCGATGCCGAGGCGGTCCCGCAGGAACTTCGCGCCGGCTCCGGTGAGCACGGTTTTCGCCCCGCTCAGCTTCAGCTCCCCATCCTCCTGCTTCGGCTTCAGCCGCCCCCCACGCAGGTCGAAAATGCGGAGCTTGTTCGCTCCCTTCCTGGCGGTCACGTACGACTTGCCGCCCTTCTCGAGGACGGCCTTGAGGCTGGTCAGCCGCACCCGGGCACCGGCCCCGTCGGAGAACTTGATCCCACCGGCGAGTTTGACCCTGGAAAGGCCGGGATCCTTCTGGTCGAAGCTGAGGTAGGCGACCGGAAAGGTCGGCCGGCCGGTGAAGTTGTTGCCCGGGGTCACCGTGCTCAGCCGCAGGCCCAGTCGGCTGAGCTTCTTGCGGAAATTGACCTTCGGCACGATCGTCGCCTCACCGTCGATCAGGACCTTGCCGCCGTTCACCGGGTCGCAAGGGACCAGCGGAGTCGCAGCCCGGGCCGGCGCCGCCGACATGCCGACCGCGGCAATCGCCACGACGAGCAGCCCGGCCAGCCATCCCGGCGGGCGCACCTCCAGGACGTTAGGAATCAGACGGATCATCCCGCCGTCTTGACGGTCACCGTGATCGGGTCGAATTCGGCGCCTTCAACGTAGGTGCAGGGCCCCGGGTTGCCTTCGCAGAGACGGAGCGATTCGGCGCCGGCGGCGGTCAACCGGGTCGGCACTTCGGTCCAGGTGAGCGTGCCGGCACCCGCGGCCGGGGCTACCGCACTGGTGTCGAGCGTCGCGAAATCGATGCGCTGGGCCGGGATCCAGTCACTGATCCCGGTGCCCAGATCGGTCGTATTGGTGTCCACATCCGCGATCAGCCGCGAGTTGGCCCCGTCGATCACCACGGTCGGATCGGAAAGCACGATCCGGAAACCGTGCGGCTCGTTGCAGAACAGGATTGAGCCGGAGCCGTTCAGCACGGCCTGGTCGTCGCCGGCGCCGGGTCCGTTTGCGGCGTACTCGGCTTCATCCGGCCAGGTGAAGCCGGTCGGCGGGGGGCCGGGAAACGGCAACTCGTTCACCACCGCCCCGTCGAGGCCGACGATCTTGCCGACCCCGGCGATGTAGCCACGCAGGCTCAGCTTGACGCCCCAGTTGACCGGGTTGCCGTTGGTGCTCACCGCGCCGCTCAGCGACGGCGGCGGGGTCGCCGCCGGAAGCGTCCCGGCCGTCTTGGTGTCGGCCGCCAGCCCGCACTCGGCTAGATAGGGATCCTCGAACGCCGCCTGAACTTCAACGTCCATCTTCCCGATCACGCCTTTGGGCGACTTCTTGAGCCTGAGCTTCTGCTTCGTCTTATTGATCGCCTTGCCGGCCAGCGAGAACTTGCCCCCGGACATCTCGACGGTTCCGGCGTCGGCGCTGATCAGCGAGCTGCCGTTCACCTTGCCAATCGTGGTCTGCTTACCGCCGAGCTTCGCCTTGACCGTGGTCTGGTTGGCCCCGGACTTCAAGACCAGGCCCCGAAGCTTGAGCTGGCGCTTGCCGCGCTTCAGGACCAGGCCTCCGCGCAGGCTGACGGTGGCCGCGTCCCCAACCCGGGCATCATTGGCCGATGCCGCGATCCGGGCCTTCCCCTTGCTCAGTTTCTTTCTTGTAGCCGGGGCGGTCGCCTTGAACCTGACTCCCTGACGGATCAGCTTCTGGCCGGCCTTGCCGGTCCCCAGCGTCACCACGGAGCCTCCCGAAGTCTCGACCGCCCCGGCGGAAGTCGCGAATGAACCGGTGATCAGGGCCAACGCGCCGAAGGCCGCAAGTACCGCGACCATCGGGTTCCGGGACGACTTGCGCAGCAGCGGAAAATTGGGGCTCATACTCTGGAAATCTCCTTGATCTTGGTCGTAGCCGGCCACCGCGACCGCCTGCCTATTAGGTATACCTATCGAATCCGGACCAATGTTATTGGAATTGGGCCACGGGGACTGTCAGAGCAGGTTTGGTCCGGCGTCAGGTTCGGCCGAGCCACTCGACATGGAGACCGGAGCGTCCTTCGTGGCTGATCAGTTCGGCCTCGACGTTCCAGACTTCACCGATCATCTCTTTCGATAACACCTCAACCGGGGGTCCAGTTGCGATGGTCCGTCCGTCGGACATCACAACCACGCGATCGGCGACGGCCGCGGCCAGGGCAAGGTCGTGCACGATCAGCACGATCCCGTAATCGTCGTGGACCAGGTCCCTGAGCAATTCCGAGACCGCGGCGGTGGCCCCGAGGTCGAGCTGGGCGGTTGGCTCGTCGGCGACCAGAACTGGAGCCCCCTGAGCCAGGCCGACCGCGATCTGAACCCGCTGCAGCTCACCTCCGGAAAGGGTGTTGAGCTGGCGGTCCTCCATGCCGTCGAGCCGGGCCCGGGCAGTGGCGCCGGCGATCGCTTCCCGGTCGGCCGCCGAAAAAGACTGCAGTGGCTTCAGATGGGCCGAGCGTCCGATCGCGATCGCATCCTTCACGGTTACGCCATTGGGGACCTGAGCCCTCTGCGGGACGAACGCCCGGAGGCGGGCCAGGCGACGGCCGCGGATCGTCGAGACATCTACCCCCGACCACCGGACCGTGCCACCGGTCGGCTTGCGAAGCCCGCAGAAAGCCCGGGCAAAGGTCGACTTGCCGGCCCCGTTCGGTCCGACTATCGCGACCAGCTCGCCCGCCTCGAGCCTCAGGTCGGCATGTCGCAGGATCTCGGTCCCGCCGATCGTGACCCGGACCCCCTGCGCTTCCAGTAGCGGCGTCGCCCCGTTCGGTGCCAGGTCCGGTACCGATCCGAGGTCTCGCCCCGATCCCGTCACCTAGACCACCCTCCTCAGCAGCCAGAGAAAAACCGGCACACCGAGCAGCACCATGAACGGCCCGACCGGCATCTCGATCGGGGCCCTGACCGTCCTGGCCAGGGTGTCGGCGGCGACCAGCAGTGTGGCCCCGCCCAGGGCCGAAACCGGGATCACGAAAGTGTGGTTGTTGGTGCCGCCGGCGAGCCGGACGATGTGCGGGATGACCAGGCCGATGAAGGCGACCAGCCCCGCGATTGCCGCCGCTGCCGAGGCCAGGATCGCGGCCGCGACCGCGGCGGTGAGCCGGATCGCGCGGGGACGCGAGCCCAGTGACGCGGCCACGTCGTCGCCCAGCATCAGGCGGTCGAGCGGTCGCACCAGGAAGACGGCCAGCACGAAGCCGACCGCAAAGTAGGGCCAGATGATCTCGAGATCGGTCCAGCCGTCCGAGGTCAGGCCGCCGACCAGGAAGAAGATCCCGGACGGAACACGGTCGGGGTATGCGGCGATCAGCGCCGCGGTCCCGGCGGCGAACATCGAGGCGATCGCGATCCCGGCCAGGATCACCCGGCCCACCCCTCCCCCGGACGCGCCCGAGAAGCCGATCGAGAAGACCATCGCCGCCGCCACCAGGCCGAAAACCAGGGCGCTGACCGGAAGCAGCCCGATGTCCTCGGGGCGGAGCAGGATGATCAGCATCGCCCCGAAACCGGCACCGCCGGTGACCCCGATCACGTCCGGGGAGGCGAGCGGGTTGGCCAGGGCGCCTTGCAGGATCGCTCCCGCCACCCCGAGTGCGGCTCCGACCAGGATCGCTTCGACCGTACGGGGCAGACGGAGGACCTCCACGATCTGAGTCGCCGGCCCCGGTGCGTCTTTGCCGGTGAGGATGTCGATCACTTCGCCCAGCGGGATCTTGACCGCGCCGAGCGCCAGCGAAGCGCCGACCGCGGCCAGCAGGGCGACCACCAGAAAGACGGCTACAGCACTACGGCGAAGGCCCCCCGCTGTTACCGCCCCCACCGCCGCACGCCTATCTGTTGTTCAGGTAGTTCTTGCGGATCTTGCCGATCACCCGGGCGACATCGGTGCCGGCCTGGAGCATCGAGTTGTCGGTCGAAACGTAGACTCGGTCGTTCTTGACGGCATTGGTGGAATCCCAGGCCGAGTTGTTCTTGATGTACTCGACCATCGCCGGGATGTCCTCCGTGTTTGCGTGGGGAACCCCGATGATCACGTCAGGGTTCTCGGCGATCACCGTCTCGTCCGAGATCCGGGCGAAGCCGCCACTGGCGGTCGCCCCGCCGGTCAGCAGGCGACCGCCGGACCGCTTGATCAGTTGTCCACCCCAGCTGTTCCCGAGGAACGTATACGGCGTCCGGCCCACTCCGAGAATCAGCATCACCTTCGGCCGCCTCCGGATGTTCGCGGTCTTCTTGCGGAGCTGCTTGCGCATCCTCCTGACCAGCTGCCGGCCCTTCTTCTGGCGACCGACCACGCGGCTGATCATCCTGGTCTGCCGGTAGACCGCCCCGAGGTTCTTCGGGTCGGCCTGGATCACCTTTATCCCAAGCTGCCTCATCCCTTCACTGCCCTTGGCCCATCGCGGCGAGCTGAAGACGACCTTCGGACCGATCTGGGCCAGTTGTTCGAGGTTGGGGCCGTTCGGATGCGAGAGCGGCAGGACCCGGGTGGTCGAAAGCACCGGCAGCAGACGCCGGTCACCCCCGAGAGTCTGTCCGACCGCCTTCGGCTGGACCCCGAGCAGGGCCATCGTGTTGGCCGCGAACGGGGTCAGGGCGACGATCCGCTGCGATTTGGCCTGGGCCGGCTCGGCCGGGGCGGCCAGCATAAACGAGGAAGCCGCGACCAGGACCACCCCGAGCAGCACCGCTCGAACCGCACGCGGAGTGGCGTCGGAGCGGGCTATTCGGTCGGGCGTGGGCACGAACTGCATTTTCGGAAAGACTCCTTGGGAGCGGGAACTTGAGGGGATCTTCGGGGTCTCGGTATGGAACACGTGCCAACCCGAATCGGACCTGCGGCGGACCCGAGACGATATCGGGAGGCCGAAACCCGGACCGCCGGGTCGGCCGGCGCGAATCCCACCTGTTTTGGTCGGGATAGGGTAACCTAATTCCCCGCCCGACCGGACCAGGTCCATCCGCATCGAACGCCGAAAGCGAGATCCTTGCCCAGCCAGACCGAGAACCAGCCCGAAGCCGCCTCCGTGGTGGGTGCCCACGACCTCCCCGAAGGGGCGCCGCTGCCGAAGGTGCCCCCTATTGCACGCAACGGCCGACGCCGTACACCAGCCGAGGAGGCGCGCACGATCATCGCCGGGACCGCTGCGGGATCGCTGGCGACCCTGAGTGAAGACGGAACGCCCTGGGCGTCGCTGGTCACTTTCGGGACCCTCGATGACGGCTCCCCGGTGCTCTGCCTTTCCCACCTGGCCGAGCATGCCCGCAATCTCGAGAACAACAGGCAGGCCTCGCTGATGGTCACCGACCCGACCCACACCGGCGACGCGCTGGCCGGCGGAAGGGTCACGCTGGCCGGCCGCGTGGTCAGGTCAGACGAGAGCCCCGACGAGAAGTCGGCTCGCGACGCACATCTCGACGCGGTGCCGAGCGCTTCGATGTACGCCGATTTCAACGATTTCACCTTCTGGATCCTCGAAGTGGGAAGGGTCCGGTGGGTCGGCGGGTACGGACGTATGGACTCGACCTCAGGAGCGGACTATGCCGCGGCAGAACCGGATCCGGTCCAGCCTCAGGTGCCCGACGCGATCTCGCACCTGAACGCCGACCATCCCGATGCCCTGCTGCTTATGGCCAGAGCCTTCGGTGAGTACGACGACGCGACCGAAGCCGCGTGCACGAGCGCCGATCGCTACGGGCTCGACCTCGCCCTGGAGACCCCGGCGGGCAAACGCGCGACGAGGGTCAACTTCACCGAACGCATCGACCTGCCCAACGGCCTGAGGGCGGCGACCGTCGACCTTGCCCGGAGGGCCCGGCAGGCCGTCGCTCAGCCGTCGGGCCGGTAGATGGTCATCCCGTAGAAGGTCCCGGTCCAGATCGAACGGGCCGGGCCGATCTCGGTCGCTGCGTAGAACGAGTTCTGGCAACTACCCGGGAGCTCATCCAGGGTCGGCTGCAGGATCGGCAGGATCCCGGTCCGCTCGAAGATGCCCAGCGCCTCGTCCGAGCATTGCTGCTGGTCGGACCGGGCGAAGAAACGGGACTTCCCGCTCTTCCAGTTGAGGCCTCCCACGCCCCACTCGCCGGCTCGTTGCTCGATGCCGTATGCGGTGCCGGACCGGCCGCTGATCGACGGGATCCCGTTCGGAACCGAAACCTCGCGGTTATTCCAGACCGACCGGCACCGCCGTTTCTCCGGATCCCAGTCGATCCGCTCCATCCCTTTCGGGGCGGAGTCCGGATCGCCTCCACGCAGCGCTGCCTGGGCGGTCCTGAGCGTCTCGGTCAGTCCATCCGGAAACTCGTAGTCGAGCTCGTTGTTGACCAGCAGGTTGCCGTACCCTCGGACCGCAACCGACTGCTCGGACAGGGAACTGGTTGCGTTCCGGTCGCCGAAGCGGACCGGGTACTCGCAGGCCATCCTGCGGGGGCGGCCCCCTCCCATGCCGTTCCAGTCGTTCGGCGGTCGGTCACGCCAGAACAGGTCGAGGTGCATCAGGTCCTGGCCATCGGTTATCACCACGAACCTGTCCTGGCCCTTTCCAGTACCCATCAGGCTGGGAGTCGATCCGGACCCCGCACCGAGCCGGATCTCGGAAACCTCGGATCCCGCCTGATAGCGGGCCTGCCACCTGCTGCTCAGCCGGTTCTTTGCGGAATCGTGGTCGAATCGCCTCATCCGGGACGAGGTCACCACGTAGATCCCTCCCTTTTCATCGGCAGCGATGTTGTTGGAGACGGTTTCGAGCTGTTCGTCCGGCAGGTCACAGTCGCGGTTGATCGCGATCGCCCTGAGGTTGGCGGCGGTCATCTGCCGGGGTTTCCTGGGCACCGTCCCGACCACACCCCGCTCGGTCGCGAACGCGACGTATCCGTCGTAGGTCATGGTCGCACCGACCAGCACGTCGTCGGGCCCGCAGAAGGCCCGCTCCGGCAGGAAGAACCGCTTGCGCAATGCGATCGGAGAGTTGACGCGATCGTTGGCCGCGTCCTCGAAGACATCGAAGAACCGCTGGCGCGGCACGATGAACCGCCCTCCCCGGTCGAGCATGTTGTAGGCGCCGGTGATCCCGCCGGCGCCAGGAGGAGGCGGGTTCTGCTCACGCTCCTCCGGGACATAGAGGTCGATCAACCGGCCGCTGTTGACCCCGGCCTTGAACACGATCCGCCGGTCGAATGCGTCGACGAGCGACCCCCAGGCGACCCGCCCGCCATGCGGGTAGGGCTGACTGAACTGGATCTGGATCGGGGTCCCCGGCAAGTCGATGTGCTGAGTGCTCACCCGCCCGCTTCTCAGTCCCCTGTTCGGCGACGATCCCTGCGCGTAGCTTCCCCGGTGGGAGGCCGACCACCGGGACTGGGCCAGATGTGGATTACAGGGTGGCTCGCTGCCTCCGCGAAGCTGCTTGCAGCCGGCCACCGCCTGGGCCGCCGGCGGGTGGAGCGCCAGTACCGCAAGCCAGGCGAGGCCCACCAAGATCGACCCGTGGAACCACCTTGACGGCCATGCCTTCGCCGTAGGCCTGCCGAAGCCCATGCCGCGGTCGCCGAAGGTGCGGGCGGTCTCTTGATCGGTTCTCGCGCTCATCCCTGTCAACTCTGAACGGGCCTGCCTGCCCAGAGTTGCGGTGCCGGGGGCGACCCCTGCCGGCGGACGGTCCAGCCGCTACGGTCGCATCTCGTAGCCGCCGGCCAGGGCCCTGGTCTTCTGCCAGACCGAATCGAAGCGCTCCCCGTCGACCACGGGTTTGGTCAGCGCCGAGCGGGCCCATGCCTGCTGCGCTTCGGTTGCCGAGGTCTTTCCGTGGAGCTCGGCCGCATAGGCCGAGAAATCCCTGACCAGGACGTCGAAAATCTGGTCCAGCGTATCGGTCGGCAGGCCGATGTGAGCCGCCTGCTCGCAGATCAGCTGACCGTACGGGATCAGCGTGAACAGCTCGCCCAGGGTGAGCAGGTACTCGAGGTCCTTCTGCTGGGCTTCGTCGGGTGCGGCGTCGATCAGCAGCTGCCGGAACGATTCGGCCAGTTCGACGAAGCGGGCCACGTTCGGGACGCCGCCGAACGGCTCGAACGCATCGCCCCAGGGGCTGAAGCGGATCTTCCCGAGCCCGCGCGCCGGTCCCTGGCGGAAGAGAAACTCGTCGTCACCCGGCTGCAGGGTCCGGCGAGGTGGTTCGAGGTCCGGGTCGGGATTGAAAAGGTACGAACCCATGAACTTGAGCACCAGAGCCATGTTGACGTGGACCGTACCCTCGAGCTTGGGCAGTGCGCGGATGTCTCGCGCAGCCATCTCGAACCACATGTCGCGCTCGAAGCCCTTGGCCGCAATCACATCCCAGAGCAGATCGATCACCCGCTCGCCCTCGGTGGTCACCTTCATCTTGGTCAACGGGTTGAACAGCAGGTAGCGCCGGTCTTCCAGTGAGGCCGACCGCATGTAGTCGATCGAACGGTCGGCGAACAGCTTCATCGCCGCGAGACGGGCGAAAGCGTCGGTGAAAGCCTGACGGACGTGCGGGAAGTCGGTCACCTTCATCCCGTACAGCACCCTTGCGTCGGCGTGGGTGATCGCCTCCCAGAAGGCGTGCTCGCAGATCCCGATCGAGGCGAAACCGAGGTTGAACTTGCCGATGTTCACCGTGTTCAGCGCTGCGTCGAAGGCACCGGGACCGGTGTGAAGCAGGTCTTCCGGCCGGACCGGGTATTCGTTCAGCCGGAACTGCGACACGTAACTCTGCGAGTTGACCACGTTGCGGATCAACTCGTAGTTCGGGTGCTGCGAGTCGGCGGCGAAGAATGCGTAGCCGTCCGGGCCCTCTACCCCGTCCAGCCGGCCGAACACCGAGACCATCCCGGCCTCGTTGCCATTCCCTATGTAGTACTTGCCGCCCGATGCCGCGTAGCCCCCACCGTCGCGCGGGGTCAGCACCATGTCGGTCGAGTAGATGTCCGCCCCGTGTTCGCGCTCGGACAGGCCGAAGGCGAAGATCGAGCCGTCGGCCAGAAGATCGGCCGCCCTCCGCCGCGCCGACTCGTTGTCGGACTGGAAGATCGGCCCCAGACCGAGGATCGAAACCTGCCACGTGTACCAGTAGGCCAGTCCGTAGAAGGCGGACAACTCGTTGAAAGCGCAGATCCTCTGGGTGTCCCAGCGTTTCCCGGGATCGCCACCGCCGTCGCGGGCCGGCGTCAGGAAGTTGGCGAAGATGCCCTGCCCGGCTTGCATCTCGAGGTAGTCGGAATACCAGCGGTGCTCGCGGTCGTGGTCCTTCAGGGTCTTCTTGCCCCGGTCCTCGAACCATTCGATCATCGCCCCGAGCCTGGCCTGGTCGGCATCGTCGAGATGGGGCACTGAATAGTTGCAGGGATCGAGGACCAGGCCGTCGCCGGGCGTGCCGGGCGCGATCGGCCGGGCCTCGCCGGCGGCAGAGCTGACTGAGGTCTCCATACCCGGAGCATATTCCGTGGCGAGTTCGCGGCCCGGTCCGCATCAGACGGCTGCGGCCGGGCGCAGAACGGCCGGTCCGCGAGCCTGGCCCGCGGCCGGCGCCCTACTGCACGGCGGCGCGGCGATACCGGTAGACGGCGTACGGCACGAACACCGCGAGGATCGCGACCGTCCACAGGACGGCGCCCCCGATGCTGTCGCCGGCCGGCGCCCCGAGCCAGAGCGCCCTCATCGCATCGACCATGTAGGTGAACGGATTGATCTCGGCGAACCACTGCAGACCGGCCGGCATCGAATCGACCGGGACGAAGGCCGAGGAGATGAAGGTCAGGGGGAAGACCACGATGAAGCCGACCGAGTTGGCCGACTCCGGGGACGAGACGATCAGGCCGAACACGGCAAATACCCATGAGAAGGCGTGACCGAAGAAGAGCAGCAGCGCCATTCCGGCGACGATGTCCAGCGGGCCGGCGTCGAACCGGAACCCGATTATCAGACCGGTGACCAGCAGCACGACCGCCGAGAGCAGGTTGGTCACGATGTCCGCCGTGGTCCGTCCGGCCAGGACCGCCGGACGAGCCATCGGCAGCGAACGGAAGCGATCGATCAGACCCTTGCTCAGGTCTTCGTTCAGGCCGACCGCGGTCACGAAACCGCCGAAGGCGATGTTCTGCACGATTATCCCGGGGATCAGGAAGTCGATGTAGCTGTATCCCGGGGTGCTGATCGCCCCGCCGAAAACGTAGGCGAACAGCAGCACGAACATAATCGGCTGGACGGTGAAGGCGAGCAGCAGGTCGGGCGAGCGCGGCAGCCGGACCAGATTGCGCTCGGCGATCACCATGGTGTCCGAGAACAGGCGCCTCAATCCCGATCTTCACCTTGATCGTCTTCGATTTCGGCCGCATGGCCGGTCAGGCTGAGGAACACGTCGTCGAGGGTGGGCCGTCGCAGCCCGAGATCGTCGATCCCGATACCGGCCTCGTTGAGGCGCTTGACCGCCTCGACGATCGCGCCTTTGCGTCGGCGAACCGTGAGCTTGACCGAGCCCTCCTCCAGGGTGGGGCGTTCTTCGGCCATCGAAGCCAGCAGCTCGATCGCCGTCCCGGCGTCGGCCGGCTCGGAGAGCCTCACCTCGAGCCGCTCGCCGCCGACCCGGTCCTTGAGCTCGTCCGGGGTTCCGTCGGCGATCACCTTCCCGTGGTCGATCACCGCAATCCGGTCGGCGAGCCGGTCGGCCTCGTCGAGGTACTGCGTGGTCAGCAAGACGGTGGTGCCTTCGGCCACCAGCGACTCGATCGTCTCCCAGAGGGCGATGCGACTGCGCGGATCCAGCCCGGTGGTCGGCTCGTCCAGGAACAGGACCGGCGGGTTCGCCACCAGGGCCGCCGACAGGTCGAGCCGCCTTCTCATGCCGCCCGAGTACGTCCGCGCCGGCCGCCCCCCCGCCTCGCTCAAGCCGAACCGTTCGAGCAGCAGGCCGGCCCGCTCGGTCGCCTTCGACCGCGGCATGCCGTAGAGCCGCCCGACCATGGTCAGGTTTTCCACTCCGGTCAGGTTCTCATCGACCGCGGCGTACTGCCCGGCCAGGCCGATCTGCTCGCGAAGCGCCGCACCGTCGGTGATGACGTCGTGTCCCGCCACCTCGGCGGTTCCCGAATCGGGCTTGAGCAGGGTCGTCAGCACCCGGACCGCGGTCGTCTTGCCGGCGCCGTTGGGGCCGAGCAGCCCCAGCACGGTCCCGGTCTCCACCTCGAGGTCCACTCCGTCGATCGCCCGGACCTCGCCGAAACACTTGACCAGTCCTTCGGCCCGGATCGCGATCGAAGCGTCCGGTCCGGACCGGTCCGGTTCCGCCGCGGCTGCGGTTTCGGCCTCTGTCGGTTCGCTCTGGGTCACGATCCCGAAAACTACATGTCCCGGTTGCCCGGACAACGGTCGGCTATGTTTGTTCGAGAGGCCCGGCCCGGAACCGCTCACAACGGGCGATTCGGCCCGCTACCCGAGCCGACGGGCGGGGGGTATGGTTTTCAAAGGAGGACGATGACTGGAAGGAGAAACAGCTTGGCGCTCGCCGTCGCGACCGCCTTCACCATCGGAATCATCCCGGTAGGGCCCGGACTCGCATCGGACAGCGACTCGCCGGCCGCCGACCCGGATCCGAGGGCTACGGCAAGTGCGAAACCCAATTCTGGCCGGTACAAGGGAAAGGTCGGCACCTTCGCCCGGATCGTCATGAAGACGACACCGAAGAAGATCAAGCGGCTCGATGCCGGGGTCCAGGCCACCTGCCAGCGAAGCTCCGACGGCCACATTCGCGGTCCCGTGCTCGTGGCGATGCGGTCCACCAAGAAGATTCCGGTGAAACGGAACGGCAAGTTCGCGGCCAAGGGAACCGACAAGAACGACGTCTCATGGAAGATAAGCGGGAAGTTCGTCAGCCGGAAGAAGGCGAAAGGCAGCTTCCAGGCGAGCAAGTTCAATTTCGTCTTCAACCCGTTCTTCCCGGCAGACGGTGAGCTCTGCTCCGGCAGCGGCAAGTGGACGGTGAAGCTTAAGCGCTGAGCCGGCCGAAGGTCCGGCCCGAGTCGGCGCGCAGTACTCAGTCGACCATCGGCAGAACCACCGACGACGGATGTTCGGGGCCGTGAAGCACCTGCTGGTGGGACGTGATCACCCTGGTCGCGGTAGCGATGTCCTCGCCGGTCCCGGTGTTGCGCGCGTACCTGGGGTGGGCGCCGCTGGAGACCTGGAGGCGGATCCTGTGGCCGGCAGCGAAGCGATGGGCGATCGGCCACAGTTCGAAGCTCACCCTGACCGGATCGCCGGTGGTGTTGCCACCATTGTCGGGCGAAATCCGGTCGATCGCGTCGCAGACGTTCAGCGAGGTGCCGTCCGGCAGGACGTCGCAGACCCGGGCGAACAGGTCGAAGTGCTCACGGTCCGACCGGACCCAGATCTCGACCGAGACCGGACCGATCGCTTCGAAGTCGTCGTCCAGCGGCTCGGTGGTATAGGCGAGCACGTCCGCCCTCGCCTCCAGGGCCCCGTTGTCCACGACCGGCGCATTGGCCAGCAGTCCCGGTCCGCCGACAGACGGGGTCGGCAACGCCGGGTCGTAGTAATACCCGTCGTCGGCAGGCTCGTCCGGTGCCTTGCGGGCCAGTCGTCGGCCGGGGTGAAGATGGAACCGCACGCTTTGCGAATCGGGAGGCCAGGTTTCGAATTCGCGCCAGATCCTGGAGCCCCCGACATGGACCCTCACCGGGGCGTCGTGAAGCAGGCTCCGGTCACCGAGCAGATGGGCACGAAGCCAGGCGAGCGCCTCGCGGGTGCCGGACCGGAGCAGGCCCGGCGACATATGGGCCCACGGACCGATCACCAGTTGCGGTCTGCGGCCCGCGTTCTGGAGCGTGACGAAGTCGTCCAGCATCCAGGGCAGGAAGATGTCGTACCTCCCCCCGACGAACTGGGCCGGCGCCTTGGTCTCCACCACCCCGGCCGAGAAGTCACGCTCGGCCCAGTAGGGGTCGTCGGGCCGGGTATGCGCCATCCACTCGGCGAAGAACGGCAGAGATTTCCCCGTAGCGACCGCGTCGAGCCCGCCGATCGGGAGGTCGTCGACCAGGCGGGGCAGCTTGCGCAGGCGACCGAGCGTGCCGATCGGGCCCAGCCGTCCTTCCTGGGCATCGAGGATCATCGTCCAGGCCACCGTGGTCTCCAGGGAGATCGGCCCACCACCCAGGGCCTGGCCCTGGACTTGTGACGCGGTGATCGAGAAGGCGAGCGCGTCCAGCCGGTCGCCGGCCTCGTGTGCCACGGCCCATTGCGCTATCCCGAGATAGCTCGCCCCGGCCATCGCCAGCCGGCCGTCGAACCAGGGCTGCCGCTCGATCCAGCCGATTGTCGCCAGACCATCGGCCCGTTCGTTGAACGGCTGGAACTCGCCACCCGAGCCGAAGGTCCCGCGCACGCTCTGGACCACGCTCTGGAAGCCGCGCTCGGCGAAGAGCCGGCCGTAGATCAGACCGAACAGCGCCCCTCGCCCGTACGGCGAGCGGACCAGGATGGTCGGACGCGGCCTCTCGTCCCGGGGCGTGTAGCGGTTGGCGAGCAGAATGGTGCCGTCATCCATCGGGATCTCGATGTCCCGGTGCACCACCACGTCTCGGGTTTCCGGAACCGGTAGGCCGAGCCGCCTGCCCAGGATCTCGCTGGCCAGGCTCAACTTGCTTGTGCCGGGGATCGCTTGCCCATCGATCCGCATTATTCCGAATCGACGCGGCCCGGCCGGGCAGGCAGCACCCGCTGCTAGGTTTGAGCGGTGAGGAGACGTAACCGCACGATCGGACCGGCCCTTATCCTGCGCGGCCTGACCGTTGACCGCAGCCATCCCGACCTGGAGCGGCTGGCCCGCGAAACCGACCCCGAGCGCTTCGTCTGGAAGGTGCTGCCCCACGCTGCACGCAGCTTCGCCGCAAGCATCGCAGTGCTGCCTCCCGACCAGGCCAGGGCGGCGGCGGTCGCCTACCTGTATTGCCGCATGCTCGACACCTACGAGGATCTGATCACCGATCCGGACGAGTGCGCGGCCGAGCTGGGCCGTTTCTCACGGCGATTCGAGTCGGAATCCCCGGAACCACCTGCCGGGATCCCTGAATCGTTGGCCAGGGACGCCCGCGACCGGGTCTACCTGCTGCTGATCTCTCGATACCGGCTGGTCGACTCGGTCTTCGAATCGCTGGCGCCCGGGGTGCGGCGGCAGATTTCGGATCTGGTCCGGGCGATGGCCGACGGCATGATCTGGTCGGCCGCGGCGTTCGCCCACCAGGGGGGGGTGCTGCTCGACGAGCGGCAGCTGACGCGGTACTGCAGGAACGTGATCGGCTACCCGGCTCTGTTCACGCTGAGCCAGATCGCCCACGGTGAACTGAGCGAAACGGCCCGCGAAGATGCCTTGCTGGTCAGCGAGATGATCCAGCTGGCCAACATCTCGCGTGACATCGAGCGTGATCTCGAGCGCGGCATCTCCTATCACCCGGCGCTCAAGCCCTATCTCGGAAGGTCCGGGACCGATCCGGAAGCGGGGACCATGGTCCGCACCGTTCGCGAGGAGTACCTGGCAATGGCCCTCGACCGCGCTCCGGCATACCGGCGCCTCTACGAGGACCTCGATCTCGGCGGTACCGCCCCGGTCAGGGCCGCCGCGGTGTTGATGATCCTGTTCACCGACCTTCACTACCGGGACTGCGCCCTGAAAACCGGACATTCACCGTGGCCGGGTCCGAGTGGACGGCTGCAGGTGATCGCCCGGGCGGTGCCGGCGGCGCTGTCCCCGGCCTGGGCGGAGCAGACGATTCGCGGCGTCGAAAGCGAGTTCCTCGACGCCAGAGTGGGGCTGGCCGGAAGTCCCGCCCGCAGCCTCCGGGCAGAGCACCCGCGGAGTCTGCCGGCCGGCGCCTGACCGTCGTCTGCGGCCGTGCCGCCCGAGCTGAATTCCGCGATGGGGCCGGATAACCGGTAGCCGCCCGCCCGGAACGGGTCTAGGATGCGGCCGTGTCGTCTATCCACGCATTGAGGCGCCGGTGAAATCGGACGGGACGGCGGTGGTCGCGCTCGGCGGCAACGCGCTGCTCCCGCGCGGCGAGGCGCCCGAGGCGGCGGCGCAGCTCCGCGCGGCCAGACGCGCGGCCGAGACGCTCGCACCGGTGGCCGAGGCCCGCCGGCTGGTGGTCACCCACGGGAACGGGCCGCAGGTGGGACTGCTGGCGCTGATGAGCGATGCATACGAGGCGGTCGCCCCCTATCCGCTCGACGTCCTGGACGCCGAGAGTGCCGGCCAGATCGGATATGTGATCGAGCTCGAGCTGGACAATGCGATCGATGATCGTGACACGGTCGCCCTGATCACTCGGGTCGTGGTCCGCGAGGACGATCCCGCGTTCGATGACCCGACCAAGTTCATCGGCCCGGTCTACGACCGGGATGCGGCCGGGGTGCTCGAACGCGAGCGGGGCTGGACGATCAGACCGGACGGCGACGGGTTCCGGCGAGTCGTCCCTTCCCCCGAGCCCCGGAGCATCGTGCAGCTGCCGGCGATCCGGCGGCTTTCGGAGTCGGGCTTCCTGGTCGTCTGCGCCGGCGGGGGCGGCATTCCGGTGGTCGAGCAGGGTTCCGGCCACCGCGGTGTCGAGGCGGTGATCGACAAGGATCTCTGTTCGGCCCGGCTGGCGATCGATCTCGAGGCCGAACTGCTGGTTCTGGCGACCGACGTCGACGCGGTCTATCTCGACTGGGGTTCCGCCGGACAGCGGGCCATCGGCCAAACCACCCCCGAGCGGCTGCGAAGCAGCGACTTCCCGGCCGGCTCGATGGGACCCAAGGTCGAGGCTGCCTGCCGGATGGTCGAGACGACCGGCCGGCGCGCTGCGATCGGCTCCCTGGAAGATCTTCCCGGGCTGCTGGACGGATCCGCCGGCACCCAGGTCGGAACCGGCAGCCCGGCCGCCGGCCGATCATTCCGAGAGAAAGGCGACTGAGCTCCATGCCACTCAACGCAGCGTCGGAAGTCGGACTGCTTCGCCGCGTGATCGTTCACCGACCGGGCCTCGAACACACCCGGCTCACCCCGGAGAACGCGGCCGAACTGCTGTTCGAGGACGTGATCTGGGTCAAGCGGGCCAAGGCCGAGCACCAAGCCTTCGTCGATGTCCTGCGCGCACGGGGGGTCGAGGTCCACTACGCCGAGGAGCTGCTGGCCGGGGTCCTGGCGATTCCGGAGGCCCGCGACTGGGTCGTCGACCAGGCTCTGAGCGAACGGCACGTCGGGGTCCACCTGGCGCGCAACCGCCACGAGTGGGCGAGGTCCGCGGCGCCGGATGAGGTCGCCGATTTCCTGATCGGCGGCATAACCAAAGAAGACCTGGAAGGAGCCTCGGGCCTGAACTACGACGCCAGCATCAGCGGTGAGCTGTTGGTCCCTCCACTGACCAACTTCATGTTTCAGAGGGATCCGTCGTCCTGGATCTTCAACGGGGTCACCCTGAACCCGATGGCCCGGCGTGCCCGGCGGCCCGAAACGGTACTTGTGGAAGCGATCTACCGCCACCATCCGCTCTTCGCCGACCAGCCGTTCGAAGTCTGGTACGGCGGGGTCGAGACCGACTGGGGGCCGGCCACGGTCGAGGGTGGCGACGTGATGCCACTCGGCAACGGTGTGGTCATGTTCGGAATGAGCGAACGCACCACGCCACAGGCCGTCGCCCTGATCGCCCGCCGGCTCTTCCAGGCCGGCTCCGCTTCACGGGTGATCGCGGTGATGCTGCCGCAGACCAGGTCGTTCATGCATCTCGACACCGTCTTCACGATGCTGGACCGCGATGCCGTGACCCTGTTTCCCGACGTGGTCGAGCAGGCCCGGGTCTGGACCCTGAGACCGGGTGACGATCCCGACCTCCCGGTCGCGGAGGAATTCGAAGGGGGGGTCGTCCGGGCGGTCGAGGTCGCGCTCGGGATCGACTCGATCCGGGTGATCCCGACCGGAGGCGATCCGTTCGGCACCCTGCGCGAGCAGTGGGACGACGGCAACAACGTGGTCTGCGTAGAACCCGGCGTGGTGATCGCCTACGAACGCAACGTAAACACCAACGCCCGCCTGCGCAGGGAGGGGATCGAGGTGATCGAGATCGAGGGATTCGAACTGGGCCGCGGTCGCGGCGGTCCCCGCTGCATGACCTGCCCGATCGAACGGGACCCTGCCTACTGAAAGTCATCGCGAGTGGGCGGTCGGCTCCGGGGTCGTCACGGCGGTGGCGAGCGATGCGGCTCCGGTTTAGGCTCTTCGAGTGCCACCCGGCTGGCTGGAAACCGTCGCATGGATCTCGCTCGGCGTGGCGTTCGTCTGCGCCGCCGTGATCGTCTGGGACATCTTCGGCCGGGGATTCCGCCAGCGCATGGGCGTGATGGAGGCGGTCTGGCCGATCACCGCCCTCTACATGGGCCCGGTCGGACTGTGGGCGTACTTCAGGTGGGGCAAGGCGAAAAGCCCGAAATACGAAGCCGAGAACGGGCCGGCAGGCGAACGTCCGATGCGAGTGCGCGTCGCGATAAGCGCCAGCCACTGCGGCGGCGGGTGTACGCTCGGCGACATCATCGCCGCCTGGCTGGTCTTCGCCCTGGGGCTGACCGTCGCCGGTCTCGCACTGCCTTGGGAATACCTGTTCAGCTATGTCCTCGCCCTCTCGATCGGGATCGGCTTCCAGGTGTGGGCGATTCGCCCGATGCAGCCGGACCTCGGTGCCGGGCAGCTGCTGGGCCGGGCATTCAAGGCCGACGTGGTCTCACTTTCGGCCTTTGAAATCGGGCTGTTCGGCTGGATGGCGATAACACAGCTGGTCCTGTTCACCGATCCCCACCTGTTTCCCGACACCGCCACCTACTGGCTGATGATGCAGGTCGGCATGGTGCTGGGATTCCTGACCACGTATCCGGTCAACATCTGGCTGATCAACCGCGGCGTCAAGGAAGCGATGGCGTGAGCCCGGTCGGGCCTGCGCGGGCCGGTCGGGCCTGCGGGCGGTCGTTGCTGTTGAATTGGTGCCTCCGCTACCCGGGTGCAGAGCTTTGAGCGAGACCCATACCGACCAAGCAAACGCCTTTGACGCCGATGCCTGTGTGATCGGGGCCGGCCCCGCCGGGCTGGCCGCGGCCAAGGCACTGGCCGACCGTGGGATCAGCTTCGACTGGTTCGAGAAGGGCTCAATGGTCGGGGGGCTTTGGCGAATCGACAACGACAACGGCGGCGCCGCGGCCTACGAGACCCTGCATCTGAACAGTTCCAGGCCGCTGACCCAGTATCCCTCGTTCCCGATGCCGGCCGACTGGCCCGACTACCCGTCCCACGAACTGATGGCCAGGTACTTTCAGGACTTTGCCGATCACTTCGACCTGACCGGACGCGTCACGTTCAATACCCCGGTGGAGAAGGTCGAAACGCTGAGCGGCGCCGGCAGGCCGGGGCAAAGCGGGTGGGCGGTCACAACTCGGGAAGGCGCCGGGACTTACCGCCACGTGGTCGTGGCCAACGGCCACCACAGTGAACCGCGGACTCCCGACTTTCCCGGGCAGTTCACCGGCCAGTCGTTCCACGCCCACGAGTACGTCGAGCCGGAAGTGTTCGAGGACAAGGACGTGCTGGTGATCGGGGTTGGCAACTCCGGCATGGACATCGCCTGCGATGCGACCAAGCTGGCCCGGAGCGTCACCGTCGTGACCCGCCATGGCGTCCACGTGCTGCCGAAGTACGCGTTCGGAAGGCCGATCGACCAGTTCGGCTCGCCGCTCAACGCCTACCTCCCGTTCCCGCTCGAACGCAAGCTCTACGAGGTGATCCAGCGGATGAGTACCGGCCGGCCCCAGGACCGCGGCCTGCCCGAGCCGGACCACCGGCTGCTCTCGGCTCATCCGACCGTGTCATCGGAGTTCTGCGACCGGGTCGGGCACGGCGACATCGCGATCAAGCCCGGGATCGAGCGTTTCGATGGCGAGACAGTGCGATTCGCCGACGGCAGCTCGATCGAGGCCGACCTGGTGGTCTATGCGACCGGATACAGGGTGGCCCTGCCGTTCCTGGCCGCCGATCTCTACGACCCGGCCGGGAACAGGATGCCGCTGTACCAGCGGGTCCTGACGCCCGACCTGCCCGGCCTCTACTTCATCGGCTTCGTGCAGACCGTCGGCTCGAACATCCCGCTCACCGAGATGCAGTCCGAATGGGTCGGCGACCTGATCACCGGTGCCTGCGTGGTCCCTCCGGAGCCGGAGATCGCCGAATGGATCGCGGCCGACCAGGCGGCGATGGCCAGGCGCTACGTACGCTCCGACCGCCACACCATGCAGGTCGACTTCTGGCGCTACGCTCACGCACTGGAGCTCTGCCGCAAGCGGACCAGCGAAAGCGGCACCGGTTCGGGGCTCGCCGGCCGCCTCCGCCGAAAACTCTCGCGGGCCAGCGCCTGACTGGCACCCGGCAGAAGATGTTGAAGCCACCTCACATCGAATTGCGCCGCCCCGATAAGGGACGGCGCCGGCACAGTGGAGACGGGGAGACCTTATGACCCCGCAACCGACCGGCAGGCTGACCGCGGTCGGCGGAGGCCGGTACGACCTGCTCGTCAAACGCAACTTCGAAGCAACAGGGGACGATGTCTGGGCCAGCATCACCGAGCCCGAACGGACCGCCCGGTGGTTCGGCACCTGGGAGGGTGACGGCGCTGCCGGCAACACGGTCCGGCTGCGGATGGAGTTCGAGGAGGGCGACGCCTGGAGCGAGGTCCGGATCGAAGCCTGTGAGCCACCGAACCGGCTCGCATTGACGGTGGAAACGGGAATGGGAGCCTGGCGGCTCGAGGCCCTTGTCGAGGAATCGCCGGCCGGTGCCGAACTGACTCTGATTCACCATCTCGACGACCCCGGCGCGGTCGGCAGCATCGGCCCGGGCTGGGAGTACTACCTCGACATGTTGGTCGCCTCACGCGAAGGCGGGGATCTGCCGGACTTCGACGACTACTACCCGGCCCAGGCGGACTACTTCACCGGGCAGGTGGCCTGAGGCGCAACCCCGGCTCGGAGCCGGCCGGGAAGAGTGGTCAGATCGAGGGCTCCGACTCTCCCAGGAACTGCATCAGCACGTCGACTCCCTGACGCTGCATCTCGCCGCCGCCGAACGACCCGAAGATCCCGCTCCCGTCCAGCAGCATGAACTTGAACTTCTCTCCGCCGGTCGTCTTCAGCTTGAGTTTGATCGTGGTGCGGGACATCACAGCGGAGGCTGGGTCGTCTATCACTCCACCGATTCCGCCGGCCTTTGCCGAGGCGAGCTCGTCCGGCCTGATCGAGACGACCTCGCCGCCCTTGGCCCGGCCCTTGCGGTCAAGCGTCTGGACGATCAGGCGTCGGTCGGTCGTGGCCAACGCCACCACGGACTGGGAGAAGGGGTTCTTCTGACGCGACGCGGCGCAGAAGCCCCGCAGGGTCTCCCCCGATTCGAGCAGGCCGCTCAGGTACGCCTCCAGCTCCCGCTCGTATTCCTTCTTCTTGCTCTCTGTCGGTTTCGGCTTGAGTTCCATGGACCAGAAGCGAGCATTGATTCGACGACCCCAGCCTAACCGGACAGGACCCGGATGCGTACTGTCCGCACTCCTCCACGGTTACGATCTTCTCGAAGATTTGATCGGGGCGACTGGATTTGAACCAGCGACCTTTCGACCCCCAGTCGAATGCGCTACCAAACTGCGCCACGCCCCGTGCGTGAGCCGGGACTTTATCGGGGCCGCGGCCGGCGGCGCCGGGCGGGCAAGCGGGTGACGGGAGTCGAACCCGCCCTAGGAGCTTGGAAGGCTCCTGTGCAACCGATACACCTCACCCGCGCGCTTCAATCGGTTCCGATTATAGGAGAGGAGATTCCTGAAGGTGGATCCTTGACTCGCATGAATCCGAGCGTCGTTCGGCCGGCCGGATCGAGCGGGGCAACCAGGATTCGAACCTGGACGAATGGTTTTGGAGACCATCATGCTACCGTTGACATCATTGCCCCGGATGGCCATCCTAGCGGCGTCCCGGCCACGGGCGTTCCCGCGCGCACGGGTTGGCATCCGATGACGGTGCGAACATGTGTTCGTGCCAAAGATCTTGCCAAGAGAGTCCCGCCTGGCGGTCGGCGAACTGCTGGGTACCGGACTGTCCGACTACGAGATCTCGCGGCGAACCGGCGTCGGGAGGGCCACCGTTCAGCGGTGGCGGCGCCGGGGAATTCCTTGGACGGACCCTGCTCCCAGGAGGCTACCGGCCGACTGGCGACCGCCCGATCTTGCCGGTTATTCGTACCTGCTCGGCATGTACCTGGGCGACGGCACCATCACCCGCCACGGGAGCAGCGGGCGGGACCATTTTGGACTCCACATCTACCTCGATTCGGCCTATCCGGATCTGATCGAAGAATGTGCCGGTGTGTTGTCAGGCCTGCTGGGGACGAGAATCGGCCGCTACCGCCGGAAAGATTCGGACTGCCTCCGGCTGACTTCGTACAGCCCTTTCTGGCCTGAGGTCTTCCCACAGCACGGCCCCGGGAAGAAGCACGAAAGGGAGATCAAGCTGGAAGACTGGCAGCAGGAAATCGCTGATGAACACCCGAAGTGGTTGATCCGGGGGCTGATCCATTCCGACGGCTCGCGGTGCCTGAACACGTTTTCCGTCGAGCTGAAGGGTGGCCCGAAGGAGTACACCTATCCGCGCTACTTCTTCACCAACTACTCGGCCGACATCCGGCGGATCTTCTGTGATGCGTGCGACCTGGTCGGGATCCGATGGAGCCGCTCGAACTGGCGCAATATCTCGGTCTCGCACCGGAACAGCGTGGCGCTGCTCGACTCGTTCGTCGGCCCGAAATCCTGAAGGCCGGGGTCGTCCGCCGATTCAGGCGGCTTCGGCGATCGACTCGACCGAGTCGATCCAGCCGAGCATCGCCTCGGCCGGCTCTGCCCAGCGGCGGTCGAGCATCAGGTCGTGCCCGATGCCGGGGAACTCGATCAGCTCGGCGTCGTAGCGCCGGGCGGTGTCACGTACGTCATCGATCGGGATAAGGGCGTCGTCGGGGGTGCCGAGCACCAGGACCGGGGCCCCTCCTTTCGGCGGCCGGGCCGGCAGGTGGAGCAGTACCTGGAACTGGGCCCAAGGGGACTCGTTGCCGCACCGGCCCGAATAGCCGGTAGCGACTTCTGGCTCGAGCTCCTCGAAAAGGTAGTCCTCGCGCATCGGAAGCGAGCCCCCGGCCATCACCTTCGCAGCGTCACCCGGGTGCCGCCGGGCGATCGCCGCCAGGGTGAGCAGGCCAGGGCGGGCCGCGATCGGGGCCACCAGCACGGCGGCACGGGCCGGATAGCGGGCGATCGCCTTCTGGACGACCAGCCCGCCGAGACTGTGACCGACGATGACCGGCTGCCGGGGAAGCGAGGCGGCGGTCCGGATCACTTCGTCGGCGTAAGTGCCGAGATGTGACCTCAGCAGTGAGCCGCCACTCCCCCCGTGCCCCGACAGCGAAAGCGCGTAGGCCGGGTGGCCCGCGTCGGCGGTCGCGGTCAGCCAGTTCTCCCAGCACCAGGCGCCGTGTCCGGCCCCGTGAACGAAAAGGACCGGGGTCCTGCCATCGGGATCGTCCGGCTGGACCTCGAGCAGCTCCAGACCCGACCAGGACGATGTGTGTTGTTCGATCCGGTCGTCGATCGGCACATCATAGTTGCCGCATGAGGGCCGACGGGCGGTCACGCCGACCGGTGGGACCCCGCCCGAATGGCGAATGACGATCGCCCGGCTGCCCCTGCCGAGGCCCGGGTCATGCGGACGAGAGGACTCGAACCTCCACACCCTCTCGGGTACCAGGACCTAAACCTGACGCGTCTACCAGTTCCGCCACGTCCGCATCGGCGGGGATGGGGCACATCCGCACCGGCGACATGTTCGCACCGATCGAACCGCGACGGCGACGGCCGTCCGCGAATGTTTCTATGATCGCTCCATGGCCATCGGAGAGGCGAGGCCGGGCTACGAGCTCTGGCGACCCAATCGAGAGAAGGCGAGCAGCCAGACGACGCGGTTCCTGATCGTGCTGCTCATGGTCGTTTCCGCGGTCCTGATGTTGCTCGTGGCGTTCGGAGGCTGGCCGGTACTGAACGGCGGGTCGAGGTACGGGATAATCCTGATCGCCCTGTCCGCGCTCTATCTGCTGAACGCCTACCTGATCTTCAAGTGGAGCCGCGGGGCGCTTTCGCTCACCGTAGCGATCGCGGTCCTGATGTTCATCTTCGCGGCGATCGGCTTTGGCTCGTGGTTCGACCGCAACAAGGCAGGCTTCGACGAAGGGGCCCTGCCCAGCGAACTGCTCGGGGTGTTCGTGATCATCTTCGCGCTGGTTCAGATCGTCCTGACCGTGGCCTGCTCGCTCGGGGTTAACCAGGAGTGGCACGTCGAGGTGGAACGGCCGATCGGCTCCGGTGACGACGTGACGCCGCCCGCTTCATCCCCGGGGCCGGGCTCGGCCACGGCGACCTCCGCCTAGTGACGCATCCCAGCGCTTCGGCGTGGACCGGGCGGGGCCCGGGTGTGGGCCGGTGCGCCGGATCGCCGATGCCCCCGGTTCTGCATAGACTGCGCGGGCCCGCGGCGGTGGCGGAACTGGTATACGCGATGGATTCAAAATCCATTGCCCGCGAGGGCATGTGGGTTCGATTCCCACCCGCCGCATCGAACTCCCGAAAGGAATTCGCATAGGTACCTCAGACGAAGAAAGCCCCACCACCGGCATACCGGCCAGCGAAGGCGAGCGCCAGGCGGCGAACCGGTTGGCGGCCGAACTCGAGCGGAGAGGCCTGAAGACCGAGGTCGAGCCGATCGCGGTGCGGCCCTCTGAAGCGGGGTCGGTCGTGATCCATGCCGCCCTCTCGGTCGGGGGAGGGCTGCTGGGGCTGACGGCGCCGCTGCTCGGGGCGACGATCTGCCTGGCCGTGGCCTTTTCGTTTTATTCCGAGCGGGCCCTCGGACTGAACCTGCTGGGGCGTCTGATCCCGAAGCGGAGCTCCCAGAACGTCCTCTCCCCTCCCGTCGGCCCGGTCTGGAGCGGTGGCATCGGGATCGTGCTGACCGCCGGGTATGACATCCCGGACGCCTACCCGGCCGGTGAATGGCTGTCCCGGAGGTTCTCGGGCCGACTAACTTCCGACCGGATCGTGCTCTGGGCCGGCATGATCCCCCTCTTCGCGGCGACCATGCTGCGGCTGGCAGAGATCGACGGGCTCGCGACCGGCCTGCTCCAGATGCTTGGCTCGGTCGTCCTGCTCTCGATGATCGTGGCCCAGATCGATCGCCGGATGGCCGGCCGGCCGATCGCCGAAGAAGGCGATCCGGCGGCGCCCGGGATTCTGTTCGAGGTGCTCGACGAACTGCTTGATTCAGATGAAGCGGAACAGGGAATAGGGGTCTGCTTCTTCGGGGCCGAGTCGGCCACCGGCGCAGGTGGGTCCCAGTTCTTCAGGCGAGCCCCGCTCGAGATGAGTGCCAACAACGCACTGGTCATCAACTTCATCGTCGGGGATGAATCGGCCGAGCGCATCCAGATCACCGCCCGGGAAGGCGACCTCGCCACCCTCAGGATGAACTCCGAGCTCGCCGCCGACTGCCGGCTCGACCCGGAACCGGCGATCCTCCGAACCACAACCGGCGCGGTCGCGGCACGACGCAGGGGTATCAGGGCGGTCACGATTGTCGGTCGCGACGACGAGGCAGTCGACACGGGGCTCGACCTGGCCGACGGGGGCCTGGAATCGGCTTCGTTCAGGCCCGACGCGTCGGCCCACCCGGGCGACGACGGGGACGGCGGCGACAGCGACGCGAACCCCGACCAGGGCGACAACCGGGTCGGGAGCGGAACGAAGCCGGCAGAGGCCGCTCGGTCCGGAAGCGGGCCCGACGCTCGAAAAGCCGACGCGGCGCCGAGGAAGAGAAATGTCACCCGGGGCTGAAGCTTCGGGCGACGGGGCGGCAGATCGACCTCTCTGGCAGCCGTCGGCCGAAGCGGTGGCCGGATCCAAGCTGACCGCGTACGTCGATTGGCTGCGGGAGGAGAGGCAGCTGGAATTCGACGACTACGACCAGCTCTGGCGATGGTCGGCCTCGGAACCTGAGCAGTTCTGGCAGACGATCTGGGACTACTTCGCGGTGATCTCGTCCGGAAGCTACGAACGGGTCCTCGACACGAGGACGATGCCCGGTGCCGGCTGGTTCGAGGGAGCGGAGGTGAACTACGCGGAGCACATCTTCCGCGACCGCGACGACTCGGCCGTCGCGATCTTCGCCGCTTCCGAGACCCGCCCGCTGACCGAGACCAGCTGGGGTGAACTCAGGGCCGGCGTCGCGGCCGCGGCAGCCGGCCTGAAGGCGCTCGGGGTCGGCCCGGGCGACCGGGTAGTCGGCTATCTGCCGAACACGCCGGAGACCATCGTCGCCTTCCTCGCCACCGCCAGCCTGGGAGCGGTCTGGTCGAGCTGCTCACCGGATTTCGGCGCCGGTGCCGTTACCGACCGCTTCGCCCAGATCGAGCCGAAGGTGCTGCTGGCGGTGGACGGCTACACGTACGGGGGCAAGGAATTCGACCGTCGCGGGGTGGTCGGCGAGCTGGCCCGTTCGATGCCGTCGCTCGAACGGGTGGTGGTCCTGCCCTACCTGGACCCCAGCCCCGAGCTGACCGGCATCCCGGAATGCTCGACCTGGGCCGACCTGCTGGCTACCGATCCGGCTGCCGAGCTCACCTTCACGCGGGTACCGTTCGCCCACCCGTTGTGGGTGTTGTACTCGTCCGGCACCACCGGCCTGCCCAAGCCGATCGTGCAAAGCCAGGGCGGCATCCTGCTCGAGCACCTGAAGAAGATGAACCTCCACCTGGATGCCGGTCCGGGTGACCGCGTCTTCTGGTTCACGACGACCGGCTGGATGATGTGGAACTTCCTGGTCTCCTGCCTGCTGACCGAGGCAGCGATCGTCGTCTACGACGGCAACCCGGGGCATCCCGACATGGAGACCCTCTGGCAGCTCGCCGCCGACGCCGGGGTCACCTGTTTCGGCACCTCCGCCTCATACATCTCGGCCTGCATGAAGGCCGGCGTCGAGCCCGCCCGGGGTCGCGATCTATCCAGGTTGCGGGCCGTCGGGTCGACCGGCTCGCCGCTTGCCCCGGAAGGCTTCGACTGGGTCTACGATCGGATCGGCAGCGACACCTGGCTCTTTTCGACCAGCGGCGGGACCGATCTCTGCACGGCGTTCGTCGGCGGCGTGCCGACCCTGCCGGTCTACCGGGGCGAGCTCCAGGGGCGCGCGCTCGGAGCCGCCGTGGAGGCCTGGGACGAATCGGGGAAACCGCTGACCGGAGAGGTCGGCGAACTGGTCATCACCGAGCCGATGCCTTCGATGCCGATCTACTTCTGGGGCGACGAGGACGGCTCGAAGTACCGGGAGAGCTACTTCGACCACTACCCGGGCGTTTGGCGACACGGCGACTGGATCGAGATCACCTCGCGCGGAACCGCGGTGATCCATGGCCGCTCGGACTCGACCATCAACCGCGGCGGGATACGGATGGGCACGGCCGAGATCTACCGGGCGGTGCTGGCCCTGCCGGAAATCACCGACGCACTGGTGGTCGATATCCCGAAGCCCGGCACCGAAGGGTGGATGCCGCTGTTCGTGGTGCTGGCCGACGGTTGCCAACTGGACGGTCGGCTCAGCGACCGCGTCGCGCGGGAAGTCCGCGCAAGGTGCTCGCCCCGCCACGTCCCCGATGAGGTCGTCGAGGTGGAGTCGGTCCCCCGCACCCTTAGCGGAAAGATCCTCGAAGTCCCGGTCAAGCGCATCCTCGCCGGGACGCCCGCCGATCAGGCGGCCAGCCGCGATTCGCTGGCCAACCCCGAAAGCCTCGACTTCTTTGCCGATTACGCCCGGCAGCTCGGGTAGGCGGCCGCCGACGGCAGGGCGGCTCGGCCGGATCCGGGACCGGTCGGTCAGGCCGGGGTGATCGGGTTGCGGCGCTCGGTGAACGAGCGCTCGCGACCCTCGGCCAGCCTGAACCGGCTGATCAGCTCCCGCCGGAGATCCTTCGATTCGATCACCGTGTCGACGACCATCTCCGAGGCGAGGTGGAGCAGGTCCACGCCCTCGGCGTATTCCTCACGCTTTTCGGCGATGAACCGCTCGCGCTCGGCCTCGTCTTCGATCGCCTGGATCTGGTTGTAGAAGACGGCGTTGACCGCCGCCTGCGGCCCCATCACCGCGATCGAGGCGCTGGGCAGGGCGATGCAGCAGTCGGGCTCGAAGGCCGGCCCGGCCATCGCGTAGAGGCCGGCGCCGTAGGCCTTGCGCACCACCACCGAGATCTTCGGCACCGTCGCCTCCGACACGGCCGAGATCATCTTGGCCCCGTGACGGATGATGCCTTGTCGCTCGACCGCGGTCCCGATCATGAAGCCGGGGACGTCGGCCAGGAACAACAGCGGGACGTTGAACGCATTGCAGGTGCTGATGAACCGGGCCGCCTTGTCGGCCGAGTCGACGAACAACACCCCGCCCTTCTGCTTGGGCTGGTTGGCCACGACCCCGACGACCTCGCCTCCCAGGCGGCCGTATCCGACGATCAGCTCCTTCGCCCAGCGCTCGTGCACCTGGGTGAACGAGTTGGCGTCGAGCAGGGCATCGAGCAGGTCGACCATGTCGAACGGGACGTTCTCGTCGGACGGGATGATCGCGTCGATATCAGCCGACGAGACGGGCTCCGCGGCCTCGGCCGCAGGAGGTTCCCCACGCCAGTTGGTCGGCATGTAGCCGAGATAACGGCGGCCCGTCTCGATCGCCTGCCGGTCGGTCTTGACCAGAAAGTGTCCGCAGCCCGACGTCGACGTGTGCATCTTCGCGCCACCCATCTCCTCCAGCGAGACCGACTCGCCGATCACCATCTCCGCCATCCGCGGAGATCCCAGGTACATCGAGGCATTGCCGGCGCGCATGATCACCACGTCGCAGAAGGCCGGGATGTAGGCGCCGCCGGCCGCGCTCGGACCGAACAGCAGACATATCTGCGGGACCCGCCCCGACATCCTGACCTCGTTGTAGAAGATCCGCCCGGCCCCGCGCCGGCCCGGGAACATGCGGACCTGTTCGGTGATCCTGGCTCCGGCCGAGTCGACCATGTAGACCATCGGGATTTCCTGCGCGATCGCCTTCTCTTGGATGCGGAGGATCTTCTCGACCGTCTTCGGGCCCCAGGAGCCTGCCTTGACGGTCGGGTCGTTGGCCATCAACGCCACCGGGCGGCCGTCGACCAGCCCGGTACCGGTGACCACGCCATCCGCCCCGAGACCCTCCTGGTCCCAGTTGGCCAGCAGTGCTTCTTCGACGAAACTGTCGTCGTCGACCAGTAGGGCGACCCGCTCCCGGACCGGTAGCTTGCCCTGCTCGGCGGTCTTGGCGTGATGGCGCTCGGGTCCGCCGCCCAGTGCAGCCCGGAGGGCGGCGTCGAGATCCACCTTGCTCACGGCCTCCGCTCCGTCCGACCCGGGCTTAAAGGCCCGGGTTCACCGCAACCGGCTTCTCGCCGGAGTAGTCGTAGAAGCCGCGACCGGATTTCACACCGTAGAAGCCGGCCGCAACCATCTTCCTCAGGGTCGGCGGTGCGGCGAAGCGGCGTTCGCGGAACTCGTCGAACATCACGCCGGCGATCGAATCCAGGGTGTCGAGACCGACGAAGTCGGCCAGGGTGAGCGGGCCCATCGGGTGACCGGCTCCGGCCTTCATCGCCAGGTCGATCTCCTCGATCGAGCCGATGCCCTCTTCCAGTCCCCGGATTCCGTCGAGCAGATAGGGGACCAGCAGCCGGTTGACGATGAAGCCGGCCTTGTCCTTGGTCTCCACCGTCGTCTTGTTCAGCTTCTCTCCGTAGGCGAGGCCGGCCGCCATCGCCTCGGGCGACGAGGCGACCGACTGGATCACCTCGAGCAGCGGCATCCGCTGAACCGGGTTGAAGAAATGTAGCCCGATGAAGTTTTCCGGGCGATCGGTGGTCGCCGCCTGGGTGATCACCGGGAGCGACGAGGTGTTCGTCGCGAAGAGGGCCCCTTCCTTGACGATGCCGCTCAGCTGCTTCCAGAGATCCAGCTTGAGATCGAGGTCCTCGGTAATCGCCTCGAGCACCAGGTCGCAGTCGGCGAACTCGCCCTGGTCGAGGGTGGGGTTGATCCGGTCGAGGACGGCGTCGGCGTCCGACTGTTCCAGCTTGCCTTTCTCGACTGCCCTGCCCAGCTGCTTGGAGATCTTTCCGATCCCGGCGTCCAGCCGCTCCCGGTCGAGCTCGGTCACGACGACTTCGTATCCGGCTTCGGCGCTTACCTGGGTGATGCCATGACCCATCAGGCCGCAGCCGGCTACGCCTACCTTCTTGATCTCCATGCGGACAGTCCTCCTGGTGGAAAGGTTCTCGGCCCGGTCGGCCGGACCACAGGATTGGCAGCCTAACGGGAATCGGGCACCGGGTCGGGCGCCGACGTGGCCCGGCGGGCACCGGGCCGGGGTCGGATCAGGCCGGTTTGACTCCGGCCGCCTCCATGCGCCTGCTCATTTCCTCGCCGACCGCCTGCAACCCGCTCATCGGCCGGATCATCACCGACATCTCGGCGACCTTTCCGTCATCACCGAACCTGAGCACGTCGACCCCGTTCAGCAGGCGGTCGCCGACTGCGGCCTCGAAGACCAGCACCGCGGTATCGCCGGTCTCGGTATGGGCGATGTAGCGGAAGTCCTCGAGGACCTCGACCACGTTTCCGAGCAGGACCTTCAGCGGCTCGAGTCCGTGGTAGGGCCTGAATACGAATGGACTGTTGAAGACGACGTCCGGGGAGAAGATCTCCTCCACCCCGCTGAAATCCTTGGACTCGGCCGCCGCTCTGAACTGATCGCTTTTCATGGATTCAGACTAGCGCCAATCGATCGGCCCGGCCTTGAGCACGTGGGAACCCAGCCGGCGGCCGAGCACCTCCTGGGCCGCAGCGGAAGCCTCGATCAGCAGGGGAAGCTCGACCCCGGTCTCGATCCCCATCTCCGAGATCATCGAGACCACGTCTTCGGTGGCGACATTGCCGGTTGCCCCGGGGGGCACCGGGCAGCCGCCCAGTTCACCGAAGCTCGACTCGAACGAGTCGACTCCCTGCTGCAGGGCGGCCAGCACGTTGGCCAGGCCCTGGCCGCGGGTGTCATGGAAGTGGGCGGTCAGCTCGACCCCGGCCAGGCGGTCCCGGGCCCCCCGGAAAAAGGCGCCGACCTGGACCGGGTTCGCCATCCCGGTCGTATCGCCGAACCCGATCTCGTCGCTTCCGGCGGCGACCAGCCGTTCGGCGATCGAGAGGACCCGTTCCGGATCGACCCTGCCCTCGTACGGGCAACCGAACGATGTGGCGATCACGCTGGTGCACCCGAGACCGGCCTGCCTGGCGACCGGGATCGACAGCTCAAGGTCGTTCAGCGACTGCTCGACCGAACGATTGACGTTCTTCCGGTTGTGGGTCTCCGACGCCGAGAGGAAGAAGCTAGCTTCATCGAACCGCTCCCGTAGCTCGAGTCCCCGCTCGAGCCCCCTCCGGTTGGGGATCAGCACCGAGAACCGGACGCCCTCACGACGCCGGATGCCGCGAAGCACCTGCTCGCCGTCGGCCAGCTGTGGGATCACGTCCGGCCGGACGAACGAGGCCACCTCGATCCGGTTCAGTCCGGTCGACGAGAGCAGGTCGATCAACCTGATCTTGTCGCCCGTCTCGATGACCTCGGGCTCATTCTGGAAACCGTCGCGGGGGCCGACCTCGCGGATCCGGACCGCGTCCGGAAGGCGACTTTCGGTCCGGGGGCTCAACCGCCGGTCCCGGCGCCTGGGACCTCGATCACCCGGCGCTCGTGCCGGCCGACGCCGATCGTCCGGTCGCCCTCGCGCACCTCGACCGCGAACCGCAGCTTGCGGTCGTCGATCACTTCGTCCAGCCTGGCCCAGGCGGTGCACTCTGCCCCTTCGAACGCGCCGGCCACGTGCTTGACCGAGACCTCGAAGCCGACCGTAGCCGTTCCCTCTCCGAGGTGCGGTGCGGCGAGCAGGGTCGCGTTGTGCTCCATCATGCCGATCATCCCCGGCGTCGAGAGGACGTGCGCGCCGATCGTCCCGCCCACGTCCGTGACCAGCCACCCGTCCACCGTGAACTCTTCTTCGCGTTCGCTTCCCACTTGGTCGATTATCGGCATGGGCCGAACAATAGACTCCGGCGCCGTGACCGATACTCAGAGCAGACCAGTCATTCCTGTACTCGGCGGTACCGGGCCCCTGGGCTCGGGTCTGGCCCGGCGTTGGGCCAGGGCGGGCGCCAAAGTGATCATCGGCTCCCGGGACGCCGGCCGGGCTGCGGAGGCGGCCGAGAAGGCGGCCGGCGACAGCGGTGGCGAAGTGACCGGCATGGTCAACCATGAAGCCGCCCGGCAGGCGGAGATCGTCTTCCTGACGATCCCGTTCCGCAGCCAGTCGGAGTACCTGACCGACCTCGGGGAGGTGCTCACGCATGGCCAGATCCTGGTCGACTGCTCGGTCCCGCTGGCGGCGGCGGTAGGGGGCAAGCCGACCCGCACGATCGGGGTCTGGCAGGGGTCGGCCGCCCAGCAGGCGCAGGAGATGGCACCGGACGGGGTCACCGTGGTCTCGGCGCTCCACACGGTCAGCGGCCCCGGCCTCGGCGATCTCTCGGCCGAACTCGACGAAGATGTGCCGATCTGCGGTGACCGCAAAGCCGACAAGGCCAGGGTGGCCCGGCTGATCGGCATGATCGAGGGCCTCCGCCCCGTGAACGCGGGCAGCCTCGAGATGTCACGTATCGCGGAACAGCTCACGGCGCTGCTGATCTCGATCAATGTCCGCTACAAGACCCATGCCGGCATCCGGTTCACCGGCCTGCCGGACGGAGATCCGTTCGCGTGACTTCACCCTGCACGGTGGATCGCCGGCCGTGAAGGTCGCGCTGCTGGCCGGGGGCACCGGCGGGGCGAAGCTTGCCGCCGGTATGCAGGACGCGGTCGGCGACCGGCTCGACGTGATCGTCAACACCGGCGATGACATAGAGCTACTCGGTGTACACGTGTCACCCGACCCCGACCTGGTCACCTACTGGCTGGCCGGCGAGATCGACCAGCTCCGGGGCTGGGGGATCAAGGACGACAGCTTCAAGGTGTTCAGGCGGATGGCAGCGTTCGGGGCACCCGACTGGTTCTCGCTCTCGGACCTCGACCTCGCCGCCTGCCTGTACCGACGGGACTTCATGGCCGAGGGCGGTCGCCTGACCGACGCCCAGGCCCAGATCGGCAGGGGACTGGGAATCGGAGCCCGGGTCCTGCCGATGTCCGATCAGCCGGTCCGGACCCGGATCATGAGCAGCGGCACCTGGCGGGGGCTCCAGGAGTACCTGATCCTCGAAGGCGGGGCCACCGAAGTCGAAGGCGTGGAGCTCGACGGCATCGCCGAAGCCGAGCCGACAGAAGAGGTCCTGGGCGCGATCGCCGAAGCCGAGCTGATCGTGATCGGACCGTCGAACCCGGTGATCAGCATCGGGCCGATCCTCGCCGTGCCCGGGATCAGGGAAGCGATCAGAAGTTCTGCGGCGCCGGTGGTGGCGGTCAGCCCGTACGTCGCCGGGAAGGTGGTCAAGGGACCGACCGACCTGTTCATGAAGGCGATCGGGCGGCCGACCACGGCGGCCGGGGTGGCATCGCTCTACGAGGGGATAATCGACGCAATGATCTGTGATGCCGACGACCCCGACCCCCCTCCGACCGGAATCCGGGCCTTTTCGACTCCAACGCTCATGCACAGCACGGAGAGCCGCCGCGCGGTTGCCCGTGGCGTGCTGAAGGTCGGCCGCCACCTGGCCGGATCATGAGGACGGGCCGGCAGTGAGTGGACCGGCCCCGAATACGGTCGCGGTCGTCACCGCCAAGCAGTTCAGCCAGGCAAAGCAGCGGATGGCCGAATCGGTCGGGCCCGAGCTCCGCCGGGACCTGGTCGAGGCCATGCTGGGCGATGTGCTCGAAGCCGTTTCCGGGGCCCGGATGGTAGGGACCGCGCTGGTCGTGACCGGTGAGCCCGCGGCGGCCTCGCTGGCCGAGTCGTCCGGGGCCGAGGTGGTCGCCGATCCCGGCGGCATCGGACACCCGGCCGCCTCCCTGCTCGGGATCGAACGGGCGCGGGAGCTGGGCGCGGAAACGGTGATCCTGCTGCCCGGTGACTGCCCGCTGCTCGAGTCACGGGAGCTCGACCATCTGCTGACCGGGGTCCCCTCCCCTTTCGTGACCGTCGTCCCCGACCGGCACGGGACCGGGACCAACGCCCTGGTCCTCTCCCCCCCGGACGCAATCGAGCCGTCGTTCGGCGAAGGCAGTCACCGGCGCCATCTCGACCTGGCGAGAGAAGCGGGCGTGCCCGGCGTCACCGAGGAGATCGCCGGCCTGGCGCTCGACCTCGACACACCGGCAGACATCGTCGCCCTGACCACCCGACTGGCCGCCAAGCCCGGCGGCGCCCGACGGACCGCCGCCGTGCTCGGGATCTGAGTGGGCGAAACCGCGTACACCGAAGCTCAGCCGGGCGGGCCCGGCCGGTCCGTCTCGGTGACCGCGGTGCCCGGCCTGCCGGAGATCGGGCCGGGGTTCGACCTCGGCGCGGCGCTCGGCGAATCGACCGGCCTGGCCGGCGACGACGTCGTGGTGGTCTCCCAGAAGGCGGTCTCGAAGGCGGAGGGCCGCGTGGTCGCCCTCTCGCAGGTCGAGCCGGGCCCGGAGGCCCGGCGGATGGCGGCCGAGATCGACCGTGACGCCGTGCTGGTCGAGTTGGTCCTGCGCGAGAGCCGGAGCATCGTCCGGACCGACCCGGAGCGGGGCATCCTGATAGCCGAGACCCATCACGGATTCATCTGCGCCAACGCCGGGATCGACGCTTCGAACATGGCCGAGCCCGGAACGGTCTCGTTGCTACCGGAGGACCCCGACCGTTCAGCCCGCCGAATAAGGGGCGAGATCTCGGCCGCGGCCGGGGTCAGGCCGGCGGTGATCATCTCCGACAGCTTCGGCCGCGCCTGGCGGCTCGGACAGGCCGAAGTCGCGATCGGCATGGCCGGGATCGCTCCGCTGGACGACTGGCGCGGCCGAGCCGACCGCGCCGGAGCCGTGCTGGGGGCGACCTCTATCGCGATCGCCGACCAGATAGCGGCGGCCGCCGACCTGGTCCGCGACAAGACCAGCGGAACCCCGGCAGCCGTAGTCGGTGGCCTCGCCCGGTGGGTCCGGGACGAAGACGGCCCCGGGTGCGCCGACCAGATCAGGCCGCCCGGCGACGACCTGTTCCGCTAACCGGACGAGCCGAACCGCCAGGAGGCGGGCTCTGCGATCAGAGGCCGAGGTCGATCGCGATCGAGCCCTGGACCTCTCCGTTGCGGAGTTCCTCCAGCGCTTCTCCGGCCTTCTCGAGCGGTCGCCTGGCCACCCTGGTGGTTACTCCGAACTCGGCGGCCTGGGCCAGCAGAGCGTCCCCGTCGGCCCGGGTCAGGTTGGCGACCGAGTGCAGGCTGCGCTCTTCCCAGAGCAGTTCGTACGGAAACGAAGGGATGTCGCTCATGTGGATCCCCGCGCTGACCACCCTGGCCCCCGGCGCACTGGCCTCGAGCGCGGCGACCATCAGCTCACCGACCGGGGCGAAGATGATCGCCGCGTCCAGCTGCTCCGGTGGCGATTGGCCGGAATCACCAGCCCATTCGGCTCCCAGTTCCCGTGCGAAACGCTGGCCTTCGCTATCCCCGGGCCGGGTGAAAGCGAACACCCTCCTCCCCTGTCCGACCGCGATCTGGCACAGGATGTGGGCGGAAGAACCGAACCCGTAGAGGCCCAGCCGCTCGCCGTCGCCGGCGATCCGAAGCGCCCGGTGCCCGATCATCCCGGCGCACAGGAGCGGAGCCGCCTCGACGTCGCCGAGCCGGTCCGGTATCGGAAAGCAGAACCGCTCGTCGGCGACCGCCCGCTCGGCGTAGCCGCCGTCAACCGTGAAGCCGGTGAAGAGCGCCCGCGGGCAGAGGTTCTCCCGGCCGCTCTCGCAGTAGCGGCATTCGCCGCAGGTCCAGGCCAGCCAGGGGACTCCGACCCGTTCGCCGATCGCGAATCGCTCTGCCCCTGCCCCGAGCGAATCGACCCGGGCCACGATCTGATGGCCCGGGACCAGTGGCAGACGGGCGCCATCCAGCTCTCCGTCGATCAGATGCAGGTCGGTACGACAGACCCCGCACACCGCGACCTCGAGTCCTACCTGGCCCGGCCCCGGCTCCGGGTCGGCAAGCTCGGCCGGGCGGAGTTGGCCGGGCTGGGCTTCGAGCAGCATCGCCCTCATCTCAGGCCGCGGCCGGCTCCGGATCGGTCTCGGAATAAGCCTCGATGATCTCGTAGCCGGTGGTGCGCTGGGCCGCGGGACGACCGGCGCGGCGGGCCGCCGCGACCAGTTCGTCGACTTCGAGGCGGACCCCGTGCCGGGAGCCGGCCATTCGCGAAATGCTCTCCTCCATCAGCGTGCCGCCCAGATCGTTGACCCCCCAGCGCAGGGCCTCGGTCGCGCCCTCGAGGCCCATCTTGACCCAGCTCGCCTGGAGGTTGGTGATCGCCCGGCCGAGGGCCAGCCGAAAGACCGCGGTGTGCTTCAGGTTCTCCTCTATCGAGATCTCGGCCACGCCGTGGGTCCGGCCGAGCAGGGTGTTGTACGGGATGAAACTGAGCGGGACGAACTCGGTGATGCCGCCGGTCCGCTCCTGAACCGACCGGATGACTTCCATGTGGCGGGCCAGCTCACGCGGCTCCTCGATATGCCCGAACATCACGGTGGAGGTCGAGTTGAGGCCGGCGCCGTGCGCCGCTTCGATGATCTCGACCCAGCGGGCCGACGGCAGCTTGTTCGGTGAGATCCGCTGCCGGACCCCGTCGTCGAGTACCTCGGCCGCGGTGCCCGGCGTGGAGCCGAGACCGCACTCGATCAGATAGGCGAACACGTCAGACGGCGGCAGCCCGGACCGCTCGCACATGTGGTTTATCTCCATCGGGGAGTAGGCGTGCAAGTGGATGTCGGGGGCCACTTCTTTGGCCAGCCTGAGCCATCCGCCGTAGGCCTCGAGGTCGAGTTCGGGGTGGATCCCGCCCTGCATGCAGAGCTCGGTCGCCCCGAACTCGACCGCCTCTTCCACCCGGCCGATGAAATCCTCCCGGCTGGATTCGTAGGCGTCGGGGGACCGCTTGCCCTGGCCGAAGCCGCAAAATGCGCACCCGACCACGCAGATGTTGGTGAAGTTGATGTTGCGATTCACCACGAAGGTGACCGTGTCGCCTGCCAGCTCGGCCCTGAGACCGTCGGCCGCGACCCTGATCTCCTCGATCACTTCCGGTCGGGTCTCGGCGAACAGCGCGGTCAGCTCATCCTCGCTCAGCCGGGCCCCTTCTCGCCCCTTGGCGATCGCCTCACCGGCGAGCCCCGGGTCGATCTCCTCACTGCTCCGGCGCCCGGAGCCGAGCCGGGGTATGAAGCTCCAGTACTTGAGCTTGATCACGTCGAGCACGCCCTGCTCCATCCACTCGGGGTTCATGTACTGGGGGTAGACGCAGAGACGCTCGGTAAGGGCGAAGCCTCGCGGCGTGAGCTGCTTGCGGATCTGATGGGGGCTGGGGAACGGGTGTTCCGGTGAGATGTGGTCACCGTTGGCCGAGAGCCCGCCGAAATCGGTCGCTCCCGCTTCGGCCAGCCCGATCCACCAGTCGGACAGGTTCGGCGGTACCTGGATCCCGACCCCGGGCATCAGTCGCTCGGTCTCGCCGATCAGGAGCTCGAGGTCCTCGATCGTGACCGGGCAGGCCCATCCCGGCATCGGCACCGGGCCGTCAGCCCCTGGCCCCCTTCGCTGCTCCGCCGGCGCCGGGTCACCTTCCCCGGCATCCCAGACCCCGCTTTCCGCGGACCACTTTCCAGTGCCGGTCCAGCGCTCGGCCGAAGCCAGATCGGCGATCTCGGCCGGTTCCTGCCCGTAGTAGTTCGGATGCGGGACGAAGTTCTGGATGATCACCTCCTGGATGTGCCCGAAGCGGGCGTGCAGCCCGGCCAGGGCCTCGAGCGACTCGATCCGCTCCTCCCGGGTCTCGCCGATCCCGACCAGGATGCCGGTGGTGAACGGGATCTTCAGCCGACCGGCGGCTTCTATGGTGGCCAGGCGGAGCTCCGGGTGCTTGGTCGGCGACCCGGCGTGCACGGTGTCCATCAGTCGAACCGAAGACGACTCCAGCATCAATCCCTGCGAGGCGGTCACCTCCCTGAGGCGAGCCAGGTCCTCGGCTGTCACGACCCCGATGTTGGTATGGGGCAGGATGCCCCTCTCGAGCGCCCGCTCGCAGGCCCAGACCACGTACGAGGTGAAGTCCTGATGCCCCCACGACCGCAGCTTCTCGGCCACGACCGGATTGACCTCGGGCCTTTCGCCGGTCAGGAAGAGCAGTTCCTTGGCGTTTCGCCTGGCGGCCTCGTCCAGGCGCCGCTCCACTTCATCGGGCGGGTGGAGGTGCGCCTGGTGCGTTGCGAAGGCGCAGTACTTGCAGTAGCACTGACAGGTCCGCGACAGGGAGATCGTGTAATTCCGTGAAAAAGTGATCCTGCGCATCGCCCCGTCAAACTATCGCAGCCCTGCCCCGACCGCCCGGCCCGGTGGTCTCACTCGGATAATGTGATTCCGTAGCAGCAAGGCCGAGAAAGCCACTCCAAGGAGAGCCAGATGAAGAAGACCGCAGCCCTGCTAGCCCTACCGCTTGCCACCCTCGCCCTGATCGCCGGTTGCGGGGGTGACGACAGCTCGTCCGATTCGTCGGGCACCAATGGCTCGAATGAAGCCGCTCAACCCGCACAGCAGTCTGGTGGTGCTACCGCCGACCAGGCGGGCAGTGGCGGCAACGTGCTCGAGCTGCAGGCCGATCCGAGCGGCGCGCTGGCTTATGAGGAGACCTCGCTGACCGCCGAGAAGCCGGGCAAGGTACAGATCGACTTCACCAACGATTCGCCGATCGGCCACGATGTGGTGATCGAAAAGGACGGCCAGGAAGTGGCGCGGAGCTCGGTCATCACCGGCTCGAGCGAGGTCGTGAGCTTTGACGCCAAAGCGGGCGATTACACCTTCTACTGCTCGGTGCCCGGTCACCGGGAAGCGGGAATGGAAGGCACGCTCACGGTCAAGTAGCCGGGCCGGAAGCGTGGAGGAGTCGTTTGCCGGAGTTCTGAGCGGCGGCCATCACAACTCGCTGGGCCGGACCGGCGAAGTGGTGGACGCGGCGCTCGCCGACCGTAACCTGCTCGACCGGCTCGTCGCTACGCTCGACTCCGACGACGAACTGGTACGGATGCGGGCCGGCGACGCGCTCGAGAAGGTCTGCCGCCAGCACCCGGAGTGGCTGGTTCCCTACGCAGATCGGATCCTGGACGAGATCGGGTCGATCGACCAACCGTCGGTCCAGTGGCACTCGGCCCAGATACTCGGGCATCTTCGCTGCCTGATCGACCCCGGGCGACGCAGGAGAGCCACCACTCTGGTCAAGGGCTACCTGACCGGATCGGACGACTGGATCGTGCTGAATACTTCGATGGCGATCCTGACCGCCTGGTCGGCCGGAGACCCGGGACTGGCGGAATGGCTCGAACCGGAGCTCGATCGCCTCACCCTCGACCGCCGCAAGTCGGTGGCCAAACGGGCGTCGCGGCTCCGGGCCACGCTGGGTGAGATCGGGGGCGGCTCCGCCTGAAACGACGAAGGGCCCCCGTGCGGGGGCCCTTCGTGTCGCCATCGGTCGCCGGGTGGTCCGGCGGCCTCGGGGCTATTTCTGTGCGCCGGGCGCGACCGCGGTCTCCTCTTCCGCGTCGCTCTTTTCGAGCACGAACTTGTAGAACAGGAAGGCCAGCACCGATCCCACGATCGGACCGACCACGTAGACCCAGGCGTCGGTGAAGTCGGTCGCGACCAGGGCCGATCCGAACCACCGGGCCGGGTTGACACCGGGGCCGGTGAGCGGTCCGAAGACCATCGCGATCACGGCCAGGGCGAGGCCGATTGCCAGGGGCGCCCATTCCTTCTTTGCCTTGATCCCGAGCGCCACGACCAGCACGGTGAGGACCAGCAGGAAAGAGCCCAGCGCCTCGACTATCGCGCCCTGCGTGGCTCCGCCGAGCAGCGGACTGACCACCGGAAGGGCCCAGTTGGAGGCCCGGCCTTCGTCCTCGAGCAGAGCCTTGGTCAGCAGCGCGCCGAGGACGCCGCCGGAAAGCTGAGCCAGCATGTAGATCGCCGCGTCGACCCAGGCGATCTTCTTCATCAACGCCGCGCCGAGTGTTATCGCGGGGTTGAAGTGTCCACCGCTGGCGATGCCGATTCCGATGATCAGGACCATCAAGACGAAGCCATAGACCAGGCCGACCACCGCGAAGTCGGACCCGAACTGCGCGTTGTCCCCGACCGAGACGAAGAGAACCCCTACCGCGGTTATGAAGAAGACCAGGAGCAGCGTCCCGACCAACTCGGCGATGTATGCGGCGAGACCGCGATCTTGCATGAAATCCAACCTCCGTGGCTTGTCGATTAGTACCTGCCGGCGATAGGCCGGACCGGAGAAGTCTAGCCTTCCCGCAAGATCCTGACACTTTCGGGTTACCGGGCGGTCGCGAGTCTAGCGGCCGGGTGGTCGGGAAGCGCTCAGCCCTCGGCCAATGCCCGGTCGACCAGGGCCGGGAGTTCGCGAGCCATCCGCGACCGCGGAATCACCAGGTCGATGCCGGCCGCCACGGCCCGGTCACGCGTCCCCGTATCCAGATGCGAATAGAAGCCGATCGAGAAGTGCCCGAGCCGCGCGATCGCCGCCGGGTCGCAGGCCTCCAGATCACAGACCACCAGGTCGCAGTCGGCCGCCTCGGGGGCGGCCGCCACAACCTCGACCCGATGGCCGGCCGAGCCGAGTGATTCACTGACTCGACTGGCCAGCATCAGGTCGGCAACACAGGCCAGGACGCGGGCCACCGGGCTCAGATCGAGCGCCGCTTGCGGAACTCTTCGCGGACGCTTTCCGGGCGACCCCACATCTGGACCACCTCGGAGCGTCCCTCCCGTACTTCTCGTAGCTGGATCTCGCCCGCACATCCACCGGCATCCAGCCTGTCCATGACGCCCAACACGGTCTGAGGAGCCGCGGCCTTCCCGAAATGATGGGCGACCGGGATCCGCCAGTGCCAGTCCGCCCTGGAATAGGGCTGGGCGTTGACCAGGCTGAGCTCCACCGCCGCGTCGATGTAGCGCGATTCGTCCTCGATGCGCAGATCGAGTTCGAGGTCGGTCCAGTCGTCCGGGAGCGAGTCGAGGACATCCTGGAAGTCGTCGGCCAGCGGCATGGGGCAAGCCTACCGTTCCTGCTCTTCTAGAATCGTCACATGAGCCCGAAGACCACGACCGACACGGGGCGAGGTGATGCGGGGGCGGCCGGGCCGGGCCCCGACCTCGACGCCGAGTATCGCCAGATGCGTGAAGCCTGCGGTCTGCTGACCCAAACGGGCCGGGCCACGTTCAGCGTGAGCGGCCCCGAGGCGGCCGAGTTCCTGCAGGGGCAGATAACCAACGAAACCGAGGACCTCGAGACGGGTAGTGGCCGGTACGCCGCGCTGCTCGACCGGAAGGGCCACATCCAGACCGATCTGCGCCTGCTCCGGCTCGCCGACGACCGCTTCCTGCTGGATGTCCCTGACGAAACGGCTGCCCGGACCATGAAGCACCTGGACACCTACAGGATCGGCCGTGAGGTAGAGGTCGCCCCGGCCGGACGGTCGGTTATTTCGCTGATCGGGCCCGGCACGGCTGAGGTGACGGGACTGGACCCCGGTGCGGAGCATGATTTCGCCGAACTTACCGTGGCCGGGACAGCCTGCCTGACCGCCGTCACCGATCTGGGCCAGGACCTGATCTGCGAGCAGGAAGAGTACGACGCCGTGGTGTCCGAGCTGATCGCGCGAGGCGCCACCCCGGTGACCGCCGCGGCAGCCGAAATCGTCCGGGTCGAGTCGGGCCGCCCCCGGTACGGGGCGGAGATGACCGGGGCGCACATGCCGGCTGAAGCCGGCATCGTCGGACGGGCGGTCGATTTCGGCAAGGGCTGCTACATCGGTCAGGAACCGGTCGCCCGCCTTCACTACCGGGGCCGGCCGAACCGGCACTTGCGCGGGCTCCGCTTCTCGGGCTCGGTGGGGCGGGGAGATGCGGTCGTGAACGCCGAGCGCGAGCTGGGGTCGGTGGGAACCGCGGTCGTCTCACCGGCCTCAGGGCGGATCGGCCTGGCGATCCTGCGAAAGGAGGTCGAGCCCGGCGACACCGTCACCGTCGAAACGGCGGCCGGGGAAGTCGCGGCCGAGGTTTCTGAACTTCCGTTCCGGAACGGGTCTCCGCAGTGAGCTCCCGCCACCAGGGCCTGGGCGGGAAGCCGCTCGGCTCCGACAGCCCGCTGTTCGGGGGCGAGTCGGAGCCGGAGAAGGCAAACGGCAGTACGGACGCCGTTCCGCCCGGTGCGGTCCCGCCCTGGGACCCTAGGTCGGACCCCTACGCGGCCGAGGTCGACCCGGAGCCGTCACCGCAGGAACTTGCCGCGGCCGAAGCCCAGCTGGAAAGTCTCCGCGACCTGCTTCCGGCCGCCGAAGACGGTCGTTCGCTCGACGACTGGGGACGGTCGGAGGCGGTCGTATCGCTGATCGATCCGCTGCTCAATTTCTACTACCGCTACTGGTTCCGGGTGGAGACCGAAGGCATCGAGAACATTCCCACGAACGGCGGGGCGCTGCTGGTCTCGAACCATTCCGGGGCACTGCCGCCGGACGGGCCGATGATCATGCAGGCGATCCGCAACGAGCACCCCTCCCCCCGGGCCCTGTACATGTTGGGCGAGCACTGGTTCAAGGGCTATCCCGGAGTGGCGATGATCGCCAACAAGATGGGTCTGGTGCCGGCCCACCGTGACAACGCCCAGCGCCTGCTCCACGACGAAGGGCGGCTGGCGGTGGTCTTTCCCGAGGGCCAGAAGGGCACCCGCAAGCTCTACTGGCAGCGCTACCGGCTGCGGCGGTTCGGCCGCGGCGGGTTCGTCCGCACCGCGATCCGGGCCCGGGTCCCGATCGTGCCCATCGCGCTGGTCGGCGGCGAGGAGGCGATGCCGATCTTCGCCCACCTGCGGCTGCTGCAGAAGCTGTCGGGCCTGATCTACTTCCCGGTCACCCCTACCTTCCCGTTGTTCGGGCTCGCGGCGGGGATGCTCTACATGCCGGCTAAGTTCAGGATCCGCTTTCTCGAACCGATCGATATGAGCCAGTATCCACCCGAAACGGCCTCCGATCCGGCCGCGATCCAGGAGATCTCGGAGAAGATCCGGGCCGGGATCCAGATCCAGCTCGATCAGATGATCAGCCGGCGCAAGTCGGTCTGGATGGGTTGACGCCCCCGAGTCGGGTAGATTCTGGACCGTGAGGGGAAGCTTGTCCTGTCTCGCAGCACTGCTCGCGACCGCCGCGCTGGTCGCCGGTTGTTCGGCCGAGAGTCACGAAAACGAACCGAGGCCGCCGATTCCGACGGTGGTCACGGTCGCGATCAACGTCAAGGGGATCGAGATCGGACCCCGGGCGGTCGGGCTCCCGTTCGAGCGCCAGCCGAATATAAGCCAGAACCGCAACGCCCCTCAGAACCAGGCCGAAAGGGGCGTGCCGCTCGACGTGAGGTTTGCGCTCTCGAACGAAACCTCGGTTCCGGGCCGGCTCTTTCTGGATGGCCCGGTTCGCAGGGTCCAGCCGATCGTCCCCAACGGCTCCGGCTCTTTCATCGCCGGCCTACCGTCCGGTATCTACCGGCTCAGCTCGAACGTGAGCGCCGGCACCGCCCGCCTGGTGGTCGGACCGAGCCGGATCTCTTCGTCAGGCGACCTGCTGACCCCCTAGTCCGGGCCGGTCGCTCGGGCCCGCGCATCGGTCGGCCCGCACCTTCTCCCGGCGACTGCGCAGCAGTCGTTTTCCGGTCGACGAATGTAGGATGACCGCACCGTCCACCACGTTCCGACCCGAGAGGAAATAAGTGTCCGTAGACCTCGCCGAAGTAAGCAGCCTCGATGTCGAGCCCGGGGAGCTCCCGGACAGGATGGCCGCGTGGGTGATCCGCCCCGAGACGATGGGAGAGCCGAACGAGGCGTTCAAGCTGGAGGAGATCGAGACGCCTGAGCCGGGCGCTTTCGAAGTGATCGTCAGGGTGATGGCGGCGGGAGTCAACTTCAACAACGTCTGGGCGGCCCTCGGCAAGCCGGTTTCGGTCTTCGGCTACGGCGACCACCCCGAGTACGGGCACCACATCGGCGGGTCCGACGCGTCGGGCGTCGTCTGGAAGGTCGGAGACGGCGTCACCCGGTGGAAGCCCGGCGACGAAGTCGTGGTCCACTGCAACCAGGCCTCGTACGAAGACGTCGAGGTCCACGGACTCGACCCGATGGCCGCGCCCAGCCAGAAGATCTGGGGCTACGAGACCACCTGGGGCTCGTTTGCCCAGTTCACCAAGGTCCAGGCCCAGCAGCTCCTACCCCGGCCACAGAACCTTTCCTGGGCCGAGGCCTCTTCGTACGGGTTGACCTACTTCACCGCCTATCGCATGCTGATCGACCAGGCCAAGATCCAGCCCGGCCACAACGTCCTTATCTGGGGCGCCGCCGGCGGGCTGGGCGTGTTCGCGGTCCAGCTCTGCAAGGCGGCGGGCGCGAACGCGATCGGCGTCGTGTCGTCCGATGAGAAGGGCGAGCTGGTCAAGGAGCTCGGCGCGGTCGGCTACATAAACCGCAACGAGTTCGCCGGCATGATGCGGACCGGGAACGAGACGCCCGAGGAAGAAAAGGAGCGCTTCAAGGTGTCGCGCGCATTCGCGAAGCGGGCGCAGGAGATCCTCGGTGACAAGCCGGACGTCATCTTCGAGCATGTCGGCAAAGCCACCTTCCCCACCTCGGTGTTCATGGTCAAGCCGTTCGGCAAGGTCGTGATCTGCGGCGCGACCTCCGGCTACAACCTGGACTTCGACGTGCGCTACCTCTGGATGCGCCAGAAGCAGATCATAGGCTCCCACTTCGCCAATGCCTACGAATGCATGAAAGCGAACGAACTGATGGCGGAGGGCAAGGTCCGGCCGGTCCTCTGGAAGACCATGGAATTCGACGGAGTACCGGGTGCACACCAGATGATGCACGAGAACCAGCACCAGGGCAAGATCGCAATCCTGGTCGGAGCGGTCGACGAAGACGACGGGCGCGAGACCGAGGGGCCCGGGGCGATCCGGGCCGAAGTCGGCGCCTGAACGAAGAGAGGGAACAGCTTCAATGGCACACATCTCCGAGATCTCGTGGCACGTGACACCTTTCCGGGAACAGCGCTGGCTCGACCTCTGGGGCCCGGCCGCCGCCAAGGCGGCGGACTACGGGGCCGAGAGCTGGCAGATCTACCGCTCCAACGAGGATCCGCTGCTGTTCCGGCAGGTCACCGTGTGGAGGGAGAAGAGCGACTTCGAGGACTACTGGTACTCGGACGAGATCTGCGAATACCGGGACGGGATAGTCGACCTCTACGACAAGCCGCTGCTGCCGGTCTGGAATACCCCGATCGCCTCCGGCTGACCGGTCGAGCCCGCCCGCCGGGGGCCGCCCGGCACCCGATTGCGCCGGTGCCGGCGCCAACCCGGTCTAGAAGGGGTCGGGAAGGCCGAGCTTCACGTTGACGAAGCTGCCGGCGGCACCGGTCGCATTCCGGTCGGCGCCGATTGAGAAGGTCGAGTCCCGGCCCTCCAGCTTGCCGCCCTCGCGATCGTCGATCACCGCCAGGCGCTTACCGTTGACGATCGCCAGCAGCCGGGCCGAACCTGCCGGCTGGCCCTTGACGTCGTTGAAGGCCCGCAGGGTCAGCCGGTTGGCCTCGCCGAACCCGTTCACGACCTTGCCGGCCTTGCCGCCGGCAAGGACACGCTTGTTGCCGTTGCCGGCCACCTTGGTGACCCGGTAGCGACTACCGCTCGGGTAGACCGAGAGCTGGTACCGGCTGCCGTTCTTGCCCTGTCTCAGGTTGACCGCCGCGTAGACCTTGGGCCGCACGTCCTTGGGCGTGGACTTGAACACGCGGGCGGTCGCGGCGATCTGTACGTCGCGGCCGACCACCGGAATCCAGTAGTAGCAGTCCCTGGTCTTCTTGCCGATCTTCACCCTGAAAGCCGAGCTCGAGCCACCTCGAGCGCAGTTTGCCTTGCTGCCGTACTGGCGGATTTCGCCGCGGCCTTCCGAGCTGCGGAGGTCGTTCTTGTAGATCGTCACGGCGCTGGCCGAATTGGCGTCCGCGGCCAGTGCCAGAGCGGAGAAGGCGGTCAGCGCGGCCGCGAGTGCGGCCGCGACGGCGACCCGGGCGGAACCGGTCGTCGGGCGGAAGTTGAGTAAATGCATACGAAAAGCCTAAACACAGCACGCCCGGAAAGGGTGCGGCCCCCGGGTCCGAAACAAAACCTGTCGCTTCCGGTCGACTGTGTTACTTTCGCAACATCCGCCAGTGAACAGCCCGGCCGCGGGGCCGATGCGCCGTAACCACCGGGCAGGACCGCCCAGGGGCGGGAAGGGGCAAGATGAGGTACGAATCCCGTTCGACGAAGCCTTCGATCTGCCGTCCGGTGTTGATCGCCCTGCTTGCGGCCACAATCGCTATGAGCGGCGCGCTGATCGGGGAAGGTCCGACCGCCGGCGGGGCCACCAAGCGCCCGGACAAGCGCGGTCTGCTCCTCTGGTCCAGCCACAAGCCCGGCACCGGCAGCGCACCCCGAGACGATTCCCTCACGGCCGGGTTCCTGCTCCAGGGCGCACAGACCGGTCCGAAGTCGAAGCGCGGCTCGAGACCGCTGGGAATCATCGCGGTCCTTATCGGCCTGAAGGCCGACCATGGCTATGGTCTTCGCCTATCCACCGCCCGCTGCGTGTCCGGTCAGGGCGGGTCCGGCCAGGGCGGCGGAATCTTCAACCTCGGCACAACCGGGCTGAAGAAAACGCTGGTCGGTCGTGGCATCAAGGTGACCAGCGACGCCGACGGCGCGGCATACGTGAACAGGCGCTACCGGCTGACCCGTAAGGCCGGTCGCCGAGCGCGGTCGGTCCTCCTCCTGGAAGGGGATCCCGACAGACCGCTCGTGGTCTGCGGGAAAGCCCGCTTCCTGGCCGGTGACTACAACCAGGACGGCAGCGTCGACGCTGCCGATTTCTAGTCGATGACCCGACCGCCAGGGGTGGCAATGCTCCGCCGGGGTTGAACCGGCCGGGCCTGTGTTAGGTTCGTGACAAAAGGAACGATTCGAACTTACGGCCACACCGAGACCACGCCCCGGCCACCGGCGGGTCCGCCCCCGCGGCGGTGGAAGGGCGGCAACTGGTAGCTCGCGGCAGAACAAGCGAAAGAACGCAGACAGCGGGAGGAGACACGTCATGAGCGAGACCGGCACGCGATCGAACCGGGACACGGCCCGCCTGATCGCCACGGGGATCCTGACCACCGTCCTGTTGGTGGGCCTGATGCTGACCGCGGGTGGGCTGCCGGCACGGGCATACGAGCTGCGAAGCGTGCAGATCACGTCGTACATGTCGGGCACCGGCGGCGGGGGTATCTACGCGCCGGGCACGGCTCAGGGGCTCGTGGTCGCCAAGCAGAACGGGCGCACCTCCGGGAAGGGCGCCCGGCCGATGGGCATCATTGCGATCCTGATCGGACTGAAGGCCGAGCAGAAGTACGGGCTCGCCTTCAGCACCAGGCGCTGCACCAGGGGCGCCGGTGGCCTGGTCGGCAAGGGGGTCCGCTTCACCGCCTCGTCCGAGGGCAAGGCGGTGGTCAAACGGAACTACCGTCTGCAGCGAAAGGTTCTCCGCAGGGCCAGGTCGATGGTATTGCTCTCGCCCGAGACCGGTCGGCGCTTCCAGGCCTGCGGGCCCGTGCGCGTTGCCACCGGGGACGTCAACCGGGATGGAACCGGGGAGATCATCACCGGGTAGTCATTCAACGACGCCTGGCTGGGGGTGATTCGCCCCGTTCACAGTATCTTTTGTGTCATGAGCGACCACCGCCTGCCCGAACGCGACCGTCCCTGGGTGATGCGTACCTACGCGGGTCACTCCGACGCCCGCCGTTCGAACGAGCTCTACCGGAACAACCTGGCCAAAGGCCAGACCGGCCTCTCCGTCGCTTTCGACCTGCCCACCCAGACCGGTTACGACCCGGACCACATCCTGGCCCGGGGAGAGGTCGGCAAGGTCGGCGTCTCGGTCGCCCATCTCGGCGACATGGAGGCCCTTATGGACCAGATCCCGCTGGGCACGATGAACACCTCGATGACGATAAACGCGGTCGCCGCCTGGATGCTCGGGCTGTACGTGGCAACGGCCGAAAAGTCCGGCGTCAACCGGGCCGAGCTCAAAGGCACCACCCAGAACGACATCATCAAGGAGTACCTCTCCCGCGGCACCTATGCCTTCCCGCCCGAGCCGTCGATGCGGCTGATCGCCGACACGGTCGCGTTCACCGTGAACGAGGTCCCGGACTGGAACCCGGTCAACATCTGCAGCTATCACCTTCAGGAGGCCGGTGCCACTCCGATCCAGGAGATCGCGTACGCGATCTCGACCGCGGTCGCGGTGCTCGACGAGGTGAAGGCCCGCGGCCAGGTCGGTGACCGGGACTTCCCCAGGGTCTTCGGCCGGATCTCGTTCTTCGTCAACGCGGGCATCCGGTTCATCGAGGAGATCGCCAAGCTGAAGACGATGGGGCGGATCTGGACCGAGATCGGCCGCGAGCGCTACGGGGTGACCGACGAGAAGATGCTGCGGTTCCGCTACGGGGTCCAGGTCAACTCGCTCGGGCTGACCGAGGCCCAGCCCGAGAACAACATCCAGAGGATCGTGATCGAGGCGCTGGGGGTGACCCTCGCCCGCGACGCCCGGGCCAGGGCCCTGCAGCTGCCGGCCTGGAACGAGGCGATGGGTCTGCCCCGACCCTGGGACCAGCAGTGGAGCCTGCGGATCCAGCAGGTCCTGGCCTACGAGACCGACCTGCTCGAATACCCCGACATCTTCGAAGGCTCTGAGGTGATGGAGGGCCTGGTCGCCGAGTTCACCGAAGGTGCCCGGGCGGAGATGGAGGTGGTCGCCGAGAAAGGCGGCGCCGTAGCCGCGGTTCCCTACATGAAGGCCAGCCTGGTCGAGTCGCACCGTGAGCGCTTCGCCCGGATCGAGAACGGCGAACAGAAGGTGGTCGGAGTCAACGTATACCCCGAGACCGAGGAGTCACCGCTGACCGAGGGTCTCGACGGGGGCATCATGAAGCCGGATCCCGAGGTCGAGCGCGAGCGGATCGCGGCGCTCGAATCCTGGCGGGTGGATCGTGACCAGGTGGCGGTCGACCGGGCCCTGGCCGAGGTCGCACGCGTGGCCGCGGCCGAGGAGGAGAACATCATGCCGGCCACGATCGCTGCCGCCAAAGCGGGAGCGACCACCGGCGAGTGGGCCGAAACCCTGCGTGAAGTGTTCGGCGCCTACCGCGGACCGACCGGAGTCGGCGGTGCCGCGCCGGCCGGGAACCGTGACGCGCTTTCGGCCACGAGGTCCCGGGTCGACCAGGTCTCCGAGCAGATCGGCCACCGGATCCGGATCCTGGTCGGCAAACCGGGCCTGGACGGACACTCGAACGGATCCGAGCAGATCGCCCTGCGGGCGCGCGACGTCGGCATGGAGGTCGTCTACCAGGGGATCAGGCTGACGCCTGAACAGATCGTCGAATCGGCCCTCCAGGAAGACGTGGACCTGGTCGGTCTCTCGATCCTGTCCGGCTCCCACCTGGAGCTGGTACCGGAGGTGGTGAGGCTGCTCGGCGCCGAGGGACTCGAGATCCCGGTGGTCGCCGGCGGCATCATCCCCCCCGAAGATGCCGAGCGCCTGCTCGACCAGGGAGTGGCCGGTGTCTACACGCCGAAAGACTTCGACATGAACGAGATCATGGGAGAGATGGTCGAACTGGTCGCCCGGCGCCACGAACCGGTCGCGGCCTCCGCCTGACGGCTGGATAGACCAAAGCCCCGATGCCGTCCGAACGCAACCTCAGAATCGCCGCTGTCGTGCTGTGCCTGCTGGGACTGGGTATCGCCGGTACGGTCGCGATCACGGTCGCTTCCGGAGGGATCCCCCAATGCGTCGGCGGTAGTACCGGGTGCGCCACGGTGGAAAAGAGCAAATACTCCGAGATCGCCGGCATCCACGTCTCGGTGTTCGGATTGATCGGCTACTCCCTGATACTCGGGGCCACGCTCTGGCGCCGCGACCCCGGACGGATCGCCGCGTTTGTGCTCTCGCTGTTCGGCTTCGGCTTCAGCCTGTATCTGACCTACCTCGAACTCTGGGTGATCCAGGCGATCTGCCAGTGGTGCATCGCCAGCGCGACCGTCATGACGCTGCTGTTTGCAGTCAACACGGCGCGCGTGATCGGCTACTTCGGGCTCGACCAGCAAGTCGGTGGTCAGGACGAGACAGATCCGCTGCCCGGGCCCGGCGGTTAGGTAGGATCACCGGCCTATGGCTACCGGACCGCAGAAGAAGAGAAAAGAGCTCCGCGAAAAGCGCCTGGCGGCCGAGGCCGCCGCGAAGGGGAGCGACCGCCGTCAGAACATGGTCAAGATCATCGGCGCGGCGGTTCTGGTCGCGATCATCGCGATCGTGGTCGCGATCGTCGTTTCCAGCTCGGGCTCCGACGAGCCGGCCAAGAGCAGCGGCGAAGTGGACGCGATGCTCGAAGGCATCCCCCAGGACGGCTTGGTGCTCGGAGAGCCGGACGCCAAGGTGACGCTAGTCGAATTCGGCGACCTCCAGTGCCCGTCCTGCAAGCAGGCCTCCGAAACGATCATTCCCGACGTGATCTCCGGGCCGGTCAAGAACGGCAACGCCAACCTGGAATTCCAGAACTGGGCGATCCTCGGCGAGGACTCGGTGACCGCAGCCAAGGCCTCGCTCGCGGCTTCGCTGCAGGGTCGGTACTGGCAGTTCATCGAGAATTTCTACGCAGACCAGGGCTTCGAGAACTCCGGTTACGTCACCGACGATTTCCTCAAGGAGATCGCCGAGAAGTCGGGGGTCCCCGACATCGACACGTGGGAACAGGACCGCAACGACCCGAAATGGGACAAGCAACTGCTGGATACCGATGACCAGGCCACCGGCCTCGGCCTGACCGGTACCCCCTCGTTCGCGATCCGCAACGCCGACGGCAACCTCGAGGTCGTCTCAGCCAACTCGGCCGAAGAACTGATCAAGGCGATCAACCAGGCCCAGTAGCGCCGGGCAGTCCCGGGCGTAACAATGGAAGCCATGGACGGTGAAATCTCTTCCTGGTTGCGCTGCTACCGCTGCTGGTCCCGGAACCTCGAGGTTCAGTACCACTACGACGCGATCCGCCGGGTCGATCCCGAATCGGGCGCTCCGGCCGAGGGTGTCGACGAGATCCAGGAATCGGTGGTCCAGTGCCTCGACTGCATGCACGACCAGCCCCACCTGACCTTCGACGGCGAGCGGGTGGTGCCAATCGAGGATCGCTGGGAACGGATGGTCGCGGGCACGCCCTGGATCGCCTCGTGCACGGTCACCGTGAGCGCCGACCAAATCGAAGCCTGCTCGGGCCCCGAGGCGACCGAGCTGCTCACCTACGGCGCGCTCGGCGACCCCGGCGTGCGCGAGTTCTTCACCCACGTCCGCTTCCACAAGCACCACGACGACCAGATCGCCGTCCACCTGCTGGTCGAGTTCTACGCCCGCTCCCCGGAGGAGGCGAGCGAGGTTCTCGGGGACGCCGCTCGTGGCGCCCTCGAAATTACCTCACTGGCCGAGGAGTCCCGCCCCCCGGCCCACGCCTCGGACAGCGCGCACTGAGCCACCCCCGGGTCTGAGCCGCCCCCGGATAGAACCAGCTCCACGGATCTGAGCGACCGCCGGGGTCAGTCTGGGTGCAAGTTCCCGACCATGTGCGTGGCAAATGCACCCGCCCTCAGCCGCCGGCCGGGCCGACTACCGGCCCGGCGCCGACGGCGGGGCTCGACCTTCGCGGCCCCCCGGGGGCCGGAACTACTCTACGTTGCCCTCCGAGTGGGAGCTACCGTGCTCCTTGCGCGGGATCAGCACGGTGCGCTTGAACTCGGCGACGAGTACGCCGTCCTGGTTCAGCACGCGGGTGTGAACCTTCACGATCCCACGGTCCGGCTTCGACTTGGATGGCCTGACCTCGAGGACCTCCGACTCGCAGAAAAGGGTGTCTCCATGGAACACCGGTGCCGGATGGCTCAGCTCCTCGGTCGCCAGGTTGGCTATCGCCTTGCCCGAGACGTCGGAGACCGACATGCCGAGCGCCAGCGAGTAGACCAGCGGGCCAACCACCACGTTCCGCTTCTGCTGCGACTCAGAGGCGTATACGTCGTTCAGGTGGAGCGGATGGTGGTTCATGGTGATCAGGCAGAAGAGGTGGTCGTCGCTTTCGGTGACCGTCTTGGCGGGCCAGTGCTTGTAGGTTGCCCCGACCTCGAACTCCTCCAGGTAGCGCCCGTAGGAGTGGGCACCCGAAGCTTCGCGCTCGGCCTGATCGGTCGTGAACTGGTTGCTTTCTTCGCTCATCGTCTGGTGGCTTTCCTTGTCGTGGGGCCGCTCCGGCGGCCCTGGTTGGTTCTCAATGGACTTTCTTCAGCTTGGCCCGCTGCTCGTGGGTCTCGAAGACCCTGACGATCAGCTTCCTGACGTTGGGGTCGCCTTCGAAACGGATATGACCGGTCTCTGCGGCCTTCCGGTAGGACCCGACGGTGCTCTTCTCGTCGGCCAGCTGATTGAACTGGGCCCGGTCGATCTCGACCCGGCACCGCTCATCCTCTCCCCGTCCCTTGCTCACCTTCGGCCCCGGAACCTCGACCCGGTAGGTCTGGGTGTCCCCTTTTGCCCTGAGGTCGAGCCCGAAGACCAGCTTCAGCTTCTTGAGCGCCGGAACCTCCTCCTGGAGGTGGATTACGGCGCTCTCGATCAGCTGTGCGGTGGATGCCATGGAGACTGTTTATCAGGGAACAGGCCGATTCAGTTCCGCGACCGGCTCTGCTCGTAGCTGTCGATGAAGTCGTCTACCCCGATCTTCGCCACGGCCTCGGCCACCAGATCGAGCGGCAGGTCCTCGATTTTCCTGAACCGGACACAGGCCTTGCCGATGTCGAGCCTGGCCCCCCGCCTGTCGGCCTCGGCCTCGAACCAGTTGCGGCCGTTCACTTCGCCGTAGATCCCCATCAGATAGAGCGACATGTAGTTCTTCTGAGAGGCCAGCGAGACGTAGCCGAGCGGCCGGCCGTTGTAGGTCTCGGGGTAGCGCTCCAGCGGGATCACGTAGCTCAACATCCCGTACTGCATCGCTTCCTCGTAGCCGTCCGGCAGGTTGTCGAGTATCACCTGGCGGACCGCGGCGATCGCCTCCCGACGGCCCTCGCGCAGGCCGTCCAGATATTCCTCCGGGGTCTCTGCCTTGCTCTGGACCACCGTCTGCCGGACCGTCCTCAATCCGCCGGGCCGTGGCTCAGATCTTGTGGCGCTGGAGCAACTTCTTGCCGATCACCATGCGCTGGATCTCCGAGGTCCCCTCTCCGATCAGCAGCAACGGCGCGTCGCGGTACAGGCGCTCGACCTCGTACTCCTTCGAATAGCCATAGCCGCCGTGGATCCGGAAGCAGTCTTCGACGCACTCCTTGCCGGTCTCCGACGCGATCAGCTTGGCCATCCCGGCCTCGAGGTCGGACCGCTCGCCGGCATCTTTCATCCGGCAGGCCTTGCGGGTGACCAGGCGGGCTGCCTCGATCTTGGTCGCCATGTCGGCCAGCTTGAACTGGATCGCCTGGTGCTGGGCGATCGGCTTGCCGAAGGTCTTGCGCTCCTGGCTGTAGCGCAGGGCCAGTTCGAGGGCACGCTGGGCGATCCCGACGCCGCGGGCGGCCACGTTGACCCGGCCGACCTCCAGCGCATCCATCATCTGGCTGAACCCCTTGCCGAGGCCGTCCTCCTCACCAGCGAGGATGCGGTCCGGCGGGCAGCGGTAGCCGTCGTAGACCAGCTCGGTCGACTCTACGCCCTTGTAACCCATCTTCTTGATCTTCGGCGGCACGGTCAGCCCGGCGAACTCGCCGGAATTGGTCTCCACCCAGGGCTCTTTCTCGGTGATGAAACAGGTCATGCCCTTGTACGGCGGGTCGGCCTTGCTGTCGGTCTTGGCGAGGACGAAGACCAGGCTCGAGCCGAGACCGTTGGTGACCCACATCTTCTGGCCGTTTATCTCCCAGTTCCCGTCGGCGTCCTTGTTGGCGCTCGCCTTGATCGCCTGGACGTCGGAACCCGTCTCCGGCTCGGAAAGGGAGAAAGCGGCCCGCATCTCGCCGGTCGCCATCTTCGGCAGGAAGGTCTCCTTCTGCTCGTCGGTGCCGAACTTCATCAGCAGGTAGGAGCCGATGAAGTGCGTGTTGACAACGCCCGAGATCGAGATCCAGCCCCTGGACAGCTCCTCGACGATCATCGCGTAGGTGGTCAGGTCCAGTCCCATGCCGCCGTACTGCTCGGGCACGGTGACCCCGAAAAGGCCCAGTTCCTTCATCTGCTCGACTATCGGCTCCGGGAACTTGTCCTCGTGGTCGTACTGCTCGGCGTTCGGAATGATCTGCTCGTCGACGAACTGGCGGACCATCTCGATGATCGCCTTCTGGTCCTCAGTCATCTCCTGGTAGCTCGCTTGGGACATGGCTCCTTCTTGAAGGGTCTGGGGAAATGGGGCTCACCCAAGTGCGGTCATTCGGGTGGGCGAACGGGAAAGAAGCTGAAGGATAACGGGGTCAGGGACCCGGGGAATCCAGCCTCCACTGGTAGCAGATGCTGGTCGTGACCGGGCCTCGCGCCTCGTAGAAAAGCTGGGAGTCGACCCTGGCGATCCCGGTGTCGAGTTCGAGGTGGGTGGCCCCCTTTCCGCGCCCCCACGCCTCGGCCGCGTCGAGCAGCCGGCTTCCGATCCCGGCCGACCGGCAATCGGGGTCGACCGTCAGATCCTCCACCCAGCACCGTTCCCCGTAGCGCACCGAGGGTAGGTCGATGTAGGCGCTGCAGAGGCCGAGCAGCTCCCCCTCGCCCTCCTCCTGGGCCACGAACACGACGCTGTTCGGGTCCTCGATCGCGGTCTTCAGCGCCCGGGCTGCCCACTCCGGGTCCCAGCCGGCCGGACGGGTACCCGGAGCCGCGAACAGCCACTCGTAGAGCGGCACGATCTCCTCCTCCTCGCCGGCGGCGGCTTCTCGGACGGTGCACTCCATTCCGCCACCCTAGCGCCCGCCCCGACCACCGGAGCGGCCGAACCCATATAAATACGGTCGCGCCGGTCATCACGGCGCGCGCCGCCGGTGGCGCGGCCAGAAAACACGAATCGAAGGAGCAGCTTGCGCAACCCCAGGAACTTTTTCAAGCCGATGGCCATCGGTGCGCCGGATCCGGTTACCGAGATCCCGTTCGGACCGTCCCGGATGATCCACTTCTTCGATGCATCGAACGAGAAGATGGCGGCAAAGGTCCCCGACATGGCCAGGCAGGCCGACATTCTGCTGGGCAACCTCGAGGACGCGGTCCCGGTCGACAACAAGGAGGCCGCCCGCGCCGGCCTGGTCAAGGTCGCCAGTGAGGCCGACCTCGGCGGGACCCCACTCTGGACACGGATCAACTCGCTCGAGAGCCCCTGGGTGCTGGACGACCTGACCACGCTGGTCACCGAGGTCGGGGACCGGATCGACGTGATCATGGTGCCCAAGGTGGAAGGTCCGTGGGACATCCACTACGTCGACCAGTTGCTGGCCCAGCTCGAAGCCAAAGCCTCGGTCGAGCGGCCGATCCTGGTCCACGCCATTCTCGAGACGGCCCAGGGCGTGACCAATCTGGAAGACATCGCGGCGGCCAGCCCCCGCATGCAGGGGATGAGCTTCGGCCCGGCCGACCTCGCCGCATCCCGGCGGATGAAGACGACCCGGGTCGGCGGAGGCCATCCCGGTTACCGCTCGATGGAAGACCCCGACGCCGATGACCCCGAGGCCTCACGGGTGACCGCCCAGCAGGATCCCTGGCACTACTCGATCGCCCGCATGGTCGACGCCTGCGCCGCCAACGACATCCTGCCTTTCTACGGTCCGTTCGGTGACATCAAAGACGTAGAGGGCTGCGAGACGCAGTTCCGCGCGGCGTTCCTGCTCGGCTGCGTCGGCGCCTGGTCCCTTCACCCCGTCCAGATCGAGATCGCCAAGAAGGTCTTCTCACCGCCGGCCGACGAGGTGCTGTTCGCGAAGAAGGTGATCGAGGCCATCCCCGACGGCCGCGGCGTTCACATGATCGACGGGAAGATGCAGGATGATGCCACCTGGAAACAGTGCAAGGTGATGGTCGAGCTGGCCGAGATGCTGGCCGCAAAAGACCCGGAGCTCAAGCAGCAGTACGGCTTCTAGGGCCGGACTTCAGCGTCGGCGGCGATCCCGGCGACGATCCGGAAGCGGACCTTACGTTCGGGTGAGGTCCGGCCACTCGGGTAGACCGCGTGGACCCGGAAGACGTGGCGGCCCCGGCGCAGGCGGTAGTGCTCGGGCGAGTGGCACCGCTTGAACTTCCGGCTGTCGATCCGGCATTTCAACCGTCCCGGCTTCCGGTTGGCGCGGAACCTGAAGGCGACCCTGCGCTTGCGGGCCTTTCGGCCGATCCTGACCCGTTTCCCCGGACGCTTCCGGATCGATACCCGGAGCGGTGGGTGGGCCGCGACCCGTTGGCCCATGAACTCCAGGATCGCGGCACTCTCGCCGCTCGGGTCACCGGGGGCACCCACCGCAGCATTGATCCCCGCGTGATCCAGCGGGACCGTGACCACCCCGTCGGGATCCTGGCCGAGCGCGGCAGCCATCTCGCGGTTTGCCTCGATCCGATTCGCTTTGGCCGCCTGGGTGACGAACAGGTGCCGGGGATCGTTCAACCCCGCGTGCAGGAGGGGCGAAGCTGCATTCCAGCCCGGATTCGCCGCTTCCTCGGCCGGCGTGCCGAAAGCGTTCCAGAGGAGAAGGGCGCGCTGCCCCGGAATGGAACCGTCCGGGGTCGCGTCTTCGGAGATATCGAACGTCGCGGTGTCGAGTGAAACCACTCCGATGACCTGATTCGGCGCGACTCCTACCCGTTTCATGAACTCCGGGTTCGTGCCGACCAGCGAAACGAGGTGCGCTCCTGCCGAATGTCCTATCAACAGGATCGAGTCGGGATCGCCGCCATACGCTTCCGCGTGGTCGGCTATCCAGGCGACTGCCCGAGCGACGTCGTCCGGATGGTTCGGGAATCTGACCCGATCTGCGTCGAAGTCGGGTGACCCCGAGGAGATGTCGGGCGACAACCGGTAGTTGACGCTGGCGAACAGGTAGCCGGCGTCGGTGAACAGCTTCGCCTTGTCGGTGATCCTGTTCTCCTTGTCCCCGTTCATCCAAGCCCCTCCGTGAACGTAGACGACGACCGGCCTCGGACCGTGCGGCCTGCCCGTCTCCGGACCGGCCGGCCCGCCGGTCGGCACGTACAGGTCCAACTGGTTCAGGCTTCCGTGCCTCCCCCCTACCTCTCCGTACTCGATTCCCGCCTCCTTCTGCCATGCCGCGCCCGCGGCTGCTGCGAAGGTCGACCCCATGATCGCGGTCAGCAGGAGAGCGCCGGCGGTCAAGAGCCCCCGCGCGATCGTGCGCCCGCCGCCGCCCAGCGGGCTGACGGATTTCCGGTTCGGCCCCACGCAACCGAAAACCGTTCGCACCCTCAAGGTTGCGGGTGCAACACCCGATCGAGCGTCGTGGTCAGGCGATGGAAGGGGCCTCGGGGAGGCCGGCGAGCGCCGCATCGAGCTCGTCCTGTGGGAGTTCCAGGTCCTCGAGTTCGCCGGCCAGGAACGCCCCGTAGGCAGACAGGTCGAGGTGCCCGTGCCCGGACAGCCCGACCAGGATCACCTTTTCCTCGCCGGCTTCACGGGCCGCTTCGGCTTCGTCGAACGCAGCCCTGAGCGCGTGTGCCGGCTCGGGGCCCGGGATGATTCCTTCCGCCCGGGCAAAGCGCACCGCCGCATCGAATGCGGCGCCCTGTGGGACCGCGGTCGCCTCGACCATGCCTGCCTTGACCAACGCGCTGAGACTGGGTGCGTCACCGTGGTAGCGCAGGCCACCCGAGTGGACCGGCGGCGGCACGAAGTCGTGGCCAAGCGTGTACATCGGCATCAACGGAGTCATCCCGACCGTGTCGCCGAAGTCGTACGCGTAGGTGCCCTGGGTCAGGGTGGGGCAGGCCGTCGGCTCGGCCCCCAGGAACCGCGTCTCGCGGCCGTTGTTCAGGTTCTCGCGCAGGAACGGGTAGATCAGCCCCGCGAAGTTGGATCCGCCGCCGACGCAGCCGACCACCACATCCGGATATTCGCCGGCCAGCTCCATCGCCTCGATCGCCTCCTGGCCGATCACCGTTTGGTGCAGGCAGACGTGGTTCAGCACCGAGCCGAGCGCGTAGTTGGCGTTGCCTGAACCGGCCGCCACCTCGACCGCTTCGGAGATCGCGATCCCGAGGCTGCCGCTCGGATGCGAGGCCTGAGACCGGCCCGCCTCGGTCAGGTCCGACGGGCTGCGGTGGACCGTTCCGCCCCAGGTCTCGATCATCGAACGGCGGTAGGGCTTCTGGTCGTACGAGATGCCGACCATGAACACCTCGCACGCGATCCCGAACATCTGGCAGGCCATCGACAGCGCCGATCCCCACTGGCCGGCCCCCGTTTCGGTGACCAGCTTCTCGATCCCGGCCTCACGGTTGTAATAAGCCTGGGCGACGGCCGAGTTCGGCTTGTGCGAACCGGCAGGCGAAGTTCCTTCGTACTTGAAGTAGATGTGGGCCGGCGTGTCGAGGGCCTTCTCCAGCCGGCGCGCCCTGATCAGCGGGGTCGGTCGCCAGAGCCGGTAGATCTCGCGCACCTCTTCCGGTATCTCGATTTCGGGGTCGGTCGACATCTCCTGGGCGATCAGCTCCATCGGGAAGATCGCCGCAAGGTCGTCCGGCCCGGCCGGCTCGCCGGTCGCCGGGCTCAGCGGTGGCAGCGGTTCACCGGGAAGGTCGGGCAGGATGTTGACCCAACTCGTCGGGATCGAAGACTCCGGCAGGATGTACTTGGTCTGTTCCTGGCTCATGGCTCTCCTCGCGCTCGATTCCGGTCCTTGCCGGTCGGTTCGTTTTCGGACAGGGTCGATGCTAACGCGGATCGGTCGTCGCGCGGCCGAGAAGGTCCGTAACCAGCCTGCCCACGGCGGCCAGGACCGGCCCGACAGCCTCGATCACCTGATCCGCGCTCAGCGGTCCGCTGCCGATCCCGGCGGCCAGGTTTCCCACCGGGCAGACCGCCGAATACTCAAGCCCGGCCTCCCGGGCCAGGACCGCTTCGGGCATGCCGGTCATGCCGACCACCACGCAACCGTCGCGCCGCAACCGGTCTACCTCGGCCGCGGACTCGAATCGCGGTCCCTGGGTCGCCGCATATGTGCCGCCGTCGATGTGCTCGATGCTCAGCGCGACAAGCGAGGCAACGGTCTCCGCCCGCCACGCCGGTGAGTACGGCTCGGTGAAATCGGTATGCACCACCGGATCACCGGCCTCGGCGAAAGTCTGCTCCCTGCCCCACGTGTAGTCGATCATCTGGTCGGGTACGACCAGCGAACCGGGAACGCAACCTGGCCCGATCCCGCCGACCGTGGCGATCGAGAGGATCCGGTCGCCCCCGGCCTCACGCAAAGCGTCGATGTTGGCCCGATAGTTGATTCGGTGCGGGGCGACCGAATGATCCTCGCCATGGCGGGCCAGAAACACCGTCTCCCGCCCCCCGAGGCTGCCCCTCACGACCGGGCCCGAGGTTTCTCCGAAGCGGGTCAGGACGGTCCGGCGGTCTTCTACCTCCAGCCCATCCAGCGAGTAGAGACCGCTGCCGCCGATTACCGCCAGCATCGGGTCCGCCCGGCGCTCAGGCCAGTCGCTCTTTCAGGGCCTCCAGTTGCTCGGTTATCCCCTCGGGCAGTGAATCTCCGAACTTGGCCAGGTGCTCCTCGACCTGCGGAAGCTGCTTCTTGACCGCGTCGTCTTCGACGGTCAGGATCTCGTCGAGCTGCTCGGCCGATATCTCTATCCCGTCGAGGTTGAGGTCGGCTATCGACGGCAGCAGCCCGAGCGGGGTCTCGAAAGTCTCCCCCCGGCCGTCGCAGCGGTTGAAGATCCACTCGAGCACACGGCTGTTCTCGTTGAATCCCGGCCAGATGAAGTTCCCGGCGGCATCCTTTCGGAACCAGTTGACGTAGAAGACCTTGGGCAGGATGGCGCCTTCGCGTTCACCGACCTTCAGCCAGTGGCCGAAGTAATCGGCCATGTTGTAGCCGCAGAACGGAAGCATCGCCATCGGATCGAACCGCAATTCACCGATCGCACCGGTCGCGGCAGCCGTCGTCTCCGACGACATGGTCGCACCGAGAAAGACGCCGTGGTTCCAGTCGAAAGCTTCGGTCACCAGCGGGACCACGGTCGCGCGCCGGCCGCCGAACAGGAAGGCATCGATCGGCACTCCGGCCGGGTCCTCCCACTCGGGGGCGATGCTCGGGCACTGTCCGGCCGGAGTGGTGAAGCGGGCGTTCGGATGTGCGGCAGGCGAATCCGAATCGGGGGTCCAGTCGTGGTTCTGCCAGTCGATCAGGTGATCCGGCACCTTTTCCGTCTTGCCCTCCCACCAGACGTCGCCGTCATCGGTCTCTGCGACGTTGGTGAAGATCGTGTTCGACCGGATCGTGGCGATCGCGTTGTGGTTGGTCTCCTCCCCGGTCCCCGGGGCGACCCCGAAAAAACCGAACTCGGGATTGACCGCGCGGAGGCGACCGTCTTCGTCGAACTTCATCCAGGCGATGTCGTCACCGATCGTCTCGACGGTCCAGCCCGGGAGGCTCGGGTCGAGCATCGCCAGGTTGGTCTTGCCGCACATCGAGGGAAAGGCGCCGGTCATGTACTTGAAGTCGCCGTCCGGATTGGTCACCTTGATGATCAGCATGTGCTCGGCCAGCCAGCCCTCGTCGCGCGCCATGACCGAGGCGATCCTCAGAGCGAAGCACTTCTTGCCGAGCAGGGCGTTGCCGCCGTACCCCGAGCCGAAAGACCAGATCTCGCGGGTCTCGGGATAGTGGACGATGTACTTGTTGTCGGCGTTATTGGGCCAGGGGACGTCGTCCTGGCCTTCTTCGAGCGGCATGCCGACCGAGTGGACACAGGGTACGAACTCGCCGTCGTCACCCAGCACTTCCAGCGCACCGGTGCCCATCCGGGTCATGATCCGCATCGATACCGTGACGTACGGCGAATCGGTCAGCTGCACTCCGATGTGGGAGATCGACGAGCCCAGCGGTCCCATTGAGAACGGGATCACGTACATGGTTCGGCCCTTCATCGACCCTTCGAACAACGGGTCGAGGATGGCTCGCATCTCTTCCGGGTCCTTCCAGTTGTTGCTCGGCCCCGCGTCCTCCTCGCGCTCGGAGCAGATGAAGGTGCGGTCTTCAACCCGGGCAACGTCGGCCGGGTCGGACGAAGCGAGGTACGAGTTGGGGCGCTTGGCCTGGTCGAGATGCCGGAAAGTGCCGGATTCGACCATTTCCCGGGCCAGCCGGTCGTACTCCTCGGCCGACCCGTCGCACCAGTGGATCGAGTCGGGCTGGGTCAACTCGGCCACTTCATCCACCCAGGCGATCAGCCTGGCGTTGTCGGTCGGCGCGCTTGCCTCGGTGGTCTCACTCACGAACGCTCTAACTCCTTTATTGCGACCCTGGACGAAGGGGCGATTGGGACTGTTGAGGGAACCCTAATCGGGCTCCCAAACCTGATTGTTGCGCAAATACTCGCCCCCGTGCTGTGCGATCGCCGCCCGCAAGGTGGTGGAATGCGACGCGTGCCGCCCGTCGGCGGGTCGACCGGCTACTGCCCCCTGAGCCTGATCACGCGGACGTCGGCGTCTTCGTTGAGGACCCGGAGCTCGGCCACCGCCCGGCGTCCGTCCGTGGTGGTCACCTCACAGTCGAACCGTGCCCCCGGGTCCACCTCCACGTCGTCGGGGCAGACGACCGACTCGACCTCGACCCGGGTGGCGGTCTCCACGTCGTCGGCTATCGCATCCTCGGCCTTCTGTGAATCGATCACGGTTCCGGCGCACCCGGCGCCCAGGACCACCGACGCGACGAGAACCGCCAGGAGGGACT
>JAGQUV010000097.1 GCA_020438295.1 Solirubrobacterales bacterium | reverse complement strand
TGAAACCAGGATTCGGCCGGTGCGGTCGATCGCTACATCGGTGAATGCACGCAACTTCTCTCCGTAGAGATCCTTCCGATTCAATATCGCTCCGCGATCGCCGAAGCTCGGGTCGAGCGTCCCATCGGTGGTCAGCCTCGAAAGCAGCGGCCGCGGACCGTAGCTTCCGGCGACCACGACCTTGCCGTCCTTTTGTATGGCCAGCGATGGTACGCGAGACCTCTCTCTGAGCCTGACCAAGAACGGAGCGGCCGGAGCGGTGCCGTCGCCACCACCGAAGGACATGTCGAGATCGCCGTCGGTGTCCAGTCTGGATATGAGTCCCCGCGGTGTGGAGACGAAGATCGACTCCCTGCCTACAGCCATGGCCTCCAGCCCTTCGCGCAGCAACTTCACCTGCGACAGATCCGCCCTGCCACCATCACCGAAGCTCGGATCGGGTCCGGCCGCCGAGGCATGGGCCATCCCCAGCGTCGCGACAATCCCCAGCGACGCTAGTGAGGCTCTTAGGAGTGTGGTCTTGGTCTTCACGGTTTGTGACTGCGTCCCTTCCACTCCGAAACAGCGCCACGATCCGGTAGTTGCGCAGGCGCGCCGGTTCCCTGCTCCTACTGGCCAGCTTCCGGCGGTGCCTCGGTGCAGGCGTCCCCGATGCCGTCGGAGTTGGAATCGGTCTGCTCGGAGTTGACCACTGCCGGGCAGTTGTCGACGTCGTCGTCGACGGTGTCGCCGTCGGTGTCGGTGCTGTTGTCGCAGGCGTCCCCGATGCCATCCTTGTCGGCGTCCTCCTGGAGCTCGTTGGCGTCCACTGGACAGTTGTCTTGGTCATCTGGAAGTGTGTCGGCGTCGGTGTCAGTCGTATCGACCGGTTCCAGGGCGATGTATTCGGGCGGCTCGTCGCTACCGAGAGCGTAGTTCTCAAGCACCTCGGAAAGCGTCAAGGCGGTTTCATAGATTGCCACCGTGTCGACTTCCATTTCTGTGAAGTTCCCGCCCTCGTCGGACCCGACAGTGTTTTCGTCCGCCGGCGTCGGGCCGGGCAGCGCGGAGGCATCGAATACAACCGACGACTCGATCCCAGCGACGAACAGGGTCATCCGATCGCCATCGATCACGCCGACCATCTGATGCCACTCGGAGTCGGCCTGGAAGTCGAATGAGCGCACTGCCCTCGGGATTCCGTCTCGTCTCGACTCGAAAACGACCTGTCCGTCTGAATCGAGGTGGAGGCTTACGCCGTCGGAGGCGTCGCCGCGGGAGAATAGCGCGGTGTCCGTCAAGTTTTGCGAGGGGTCGATTTGCGCCCACATCTCGACCGAATATCCCGATGTCGGCGTTTCCGCTGGATCCAGCTCGTCTGTGAGCTCGATCTCGTCGTTGATTCCGTCAAGGCCCACGGCCTCTTCATCCGGAGCCGAGATCATCGGACCGTCAAGACCGAGCTCGGGGCCTGAACCAGACGGATCGGGGCTGTAGGTTCCGTTCTCCTCTGGATCGAGAAAGTCGACCGCTTCGTTTCCGGATGTCTCGTTCAGGGAATAGAGGGCCGAGGGCGCTATTCCTTCGTCTTCCCAGCTAGATTCGAGCAATCCGGCGGCATCTGCGCCGCTATCGCTGTCGTCTTCAACACCCAGGTACGCGGCTGAAGATACGCTGACATCCCCCACCTCCTCGTAGGGGGGTGGGGGCGAGCCGCCATAGCGCAAGACTGGATTTGAGATACTCGAGCAACCGGTGAGGCCTTCGGTCTGCCCATTTTCGCCGTCGGCTTTCTTGGCACTCCCCCCGTTCTGTTGACAGTCGATTTCGCTATCCATGTGCCAAGACTTCTTACCTTCCGCAGCATTGATCTTGTCGAACGCAGGACCTCCTCGAAGTACGTCCCTGCCACTTCGTCCGATGATCAAATTCTTCTTCTCGTCTCCCACAACCTTGTCAGGATTTCCCGAAGCCTCGAGGCGCTCAACCCCTTGGACCTCGGAGACAGTCCCGCCTGGCGGCCAACTACCTGAAGCTCCGGATCTGCAGTCAGGTGTCGATTCGTTAACACCTCGCTCGTGTCGTCCGATGCGACCGGAGTCCAAGTTGGCATCGACTCCGAACATGCTCGAGTTTTCCTTGCCCCAGTCGTTTATCTCGGTGATCTCTTCCGCTGGGGGCCGAGGGAGCTGTGCCCATTGCGAGTTGTCAGCGTCACCGCTGCCGCCGTAGAACTTGTCGCCGTCGCAAAGCGAGGTCGACATCAGCAGATCCCCGCCGGCTTGACCCAACAAGAGATCTGTGCCCTTGTTGGCGATCAAGACGTCTTCGCCCGCTCCTCCTTCAAGCCGCTCAAAGCCGCCTGTCGACTGGCTATCCCCGTCTACGAGAACGTCGTCATAGCGGCCGCCGGTCAGCTTGTCCCGATCCAGACCGCCCAGAAGGTAAGCCTCGTCCAGTTCGTCAAAACCAGAGATGCTCAGGTTGTCCGTTCCGGGTCCGCCCGATAGCACGATTGAGCCGACGGGCTTGTTGTTCAGCTCGCAGACGGCCACGTCTGCGTTGAAGTTCTGGAAGTTCTCTTCGATGCTGCAACCATTGTCGGCGTGAAGACTTCCTCCACTTGGCCAGCTTCCTGAAGCGGCTATCCTCTTGACAACTACGCGGCCGCTGCCGCCAGACTGATAGATCGCCTGCAGGGCATCGGCGCCGGAGCTACCGTTCACGTAGATGTTCGCCTCCTCGACGCCGGGTCCGTTCGAACCTCCACCAGGGTGAACCCGGCCCACGTTTACTCCGGTTCCCGTTCGATTCCGGGGAATCACGACTCCGTCGGCGCGAGCGCAGTTGCCCCAGTTGGCCGGAATAGGGCTGACCCCGGTACATGAATTGCTTTCTCCGGCATTCTGGATTCCCCCATCAATGATGGCAGTTCCCGAGCCGTCCAATTCGTCGCCACCGGGTCCGCCAAAGAGTTGATCGGCTCCACCGTTGCCCTTGATCGAGTCGCCGCCGGCACCGCCGATCAGCATCTCGCTCCCCGTCGATCCGATCATATAGTCCGAGAATGCG
>JAGQUV010000096.1 GCA_020438295.1 Solirubrobacterales bacterium | reverse complement strand
TCATCTGCACGGCCGCCGCGCCCTCTCCGACCGCCGACGCAACGCGCTTCACGGAGCGACTGCGGACGTCGCCGGCGGCGAACACGCCCGGCACACTGGTTTCGAGCGGCAGCGGCGGCCGTTCCAGCGGCCATTGCCCCGGATCGGACCCGTGCTCGAGGTCGCGGCCGGTGAGGATGTAGCCACCGTCATCGCGTGCCACCGCAGCCGGCAGCCAGTCGGTCTCCGGCTCGGCGCCGATCATCACGAACAGCGCCCCGGCGTCGACCGTCTCGGTGGAGCCGGTCGAACGATCGAGCAACTCGAGCCGTTCGAGCCGCCCGTTGCCGCCCCCGCCGACCACTTCGCTGGTTGCCCGGATCGCCACGTTCGGGCGTCCGCTCAGCTCGGTTATCAGGTACTCGGACATGCTCGTCCGGAGCGATTCACCACGCATCACGATCGTGACCGAGGCTGCGTGGTCGGCCAGGCTCAGCGCGGCCTGTCCGGCCGAGTTGCCGGCTCCGACGACGTATACGTCCTGGCCCTGCATCGCCTTCACCTCGCTGCCCGCGGCTCCGTAGAACACGCCGGCACCGATCAGTGCCTCGACCGCGGGTACGCCGAGACGCCGCCAGCTTACGCCGACCGCGATGATCACCGCCTTGGTGGTGACCTGGGTGCCATCGGACATCCGCACGATCTTGTCGGTTCCCTCGAGCGTGAGACCGGTGGCGGACTGCGAGTAAACGAGATCCGCGCCGAACAGCCAGGCCTGCTCGCAGGCCTCGACCACGAAGTCCTGTCCGCTGACTCCGTGCGCGAAGCCGAGGTAGTTGCGGATCAGCGAGCTGGTCCCGGCCTGCCCGCCGGCCGCCTCGCCGACCAGGGTCGTCTCGAGTCCCTCCGAAGCCCCGTACACGGCTGCGGCCAGGCCGGCCGGCCCGGCGCCCAGGATCGCCAGGTCGCACCGCTTGGCGCTGGTCCGCGTGCGCATCCCGAGCGCCTCGAGGACCTGCGGGGCCGACGGCGCCGCGAACGAAAGACCGTCGTAGCGGATCATCACCGGCAGGGCCGAGTCCTGCCGGCCGCTCTGCTCGAGCAACTGCCGTCCGGCCTCCGAGTCCTCGGAGTGGCAGATGAACGGCATCCCCATGCTGGTCAGGATTTCGCGGATCTCCAGCGCGCGGGGGGTGTCCCGAGGCCCGACGATCTGGAAGATGCCGCCGCTCGGGGTGTTGTGCGCTGCCGTCCAGTTGGCGAGGAACTCGGTCACGGCCGGGTAAAGGTTCTTGTCGCGGCGCCACGGTTTGGTCAGGTGGTAATCGATCTGGCCGAAGGTCATCGCCTTGACCACCGGATTGGTCGTCGTGTAGTTGCGACCGACCAGCAGGACCCGTTTTGCCAAAGGGTGCAGGCCTTTCGCGCCGGCCAGGATCTGGACGCCGCCATCGGTTCCGCCGATGCTCTCGCCCGCGATGACCAGCGCGACCGCGTCCTCCTTCGCGGCCAGTTCTTCGAGCGTTCTGAGCCCAGCGTCGGCGCTGCTTTCGTGCAGCACGCGGAACTCGCCGGCGAACCGAAGTTTGAGGTCGTCGGCGAGGACATCGACCAGCGGCTCCTCCTCGATCACCAGGATCACCGGGCGGGTGGCTTGGTCGGCGCTCGCTAGCGTCACCTGCTTATGCCCGCCCCGTGGATCTCCGTTCGATTCCGTTCCGCCGGGAGGAGGTGACTCGATGTCCATTGCCGTTTCCTTTCAACCTGGCTCTCTGCACACCGCGATCGCAGCGCTCGCACCCATGCTATGCCGGAACCGGACGGGATTCAACGGGGCCCGGCGGTAGCCGAGCCGGATCCGAACGCCCCGTCTGGCTCAGTTGTTGATCGAGGCCATGCCCTGCGGTGGGTAGCGGTCGCCGGCCGCCTCGGGCAACTCGGCGGCAATCCGGTTCAGGTCCTCGGCGCTGAGGCCGACATCGACCGCGGCGGCGTTCTGCTCGAGGTAGCTGCGACGCCTGGTACCGGGGATCGGGACCACGTCATCTCCCTGGGCGAGGACCCAGGCCAGCGCCAGTTGGGCCTTGGTGATCCCCCGCTCATCGGCGATCTCGCCGAGCCTGGCCACGATCCGCCGGTTCTGCTCGAGGTTCTCGCCGCTGGTGCGCGGTTGGGCCACCCTGCGAAAGTCGCCTTCGTCGAGTTCGTCCGGTGAGTCGAACCGACCCGAGAGGAATCCCCGGCCGAGCGGGGAGTAGGCGACCAGCCCGATCCCCAGCTCCCGGATCGTCGGCAGGATCTCCGCCTCCAGTGAGCGCTCCCAGATCGAGTACTCGGTCTGCAGCGCGGTGATCGGGTGGACCGCGTTCGCGGCCCTGAGCGTTTTCGGTGAGGCCTCGCTGAGCCCCAGGTAGCGGACCTTCCCCGCCTCGACCAGCTCGGCCATCGCACCGACCGTCTCCTCGGTCGGGACGTCCGGGTCGATCCGGTGCTGGTAGTAGAGGTCCACGTGGTCGAGGCCTAGCCGCTCGAGCGATCCGTCGATCGCCTTGTGCACGCGCTCGCGGCTGCCGTCCAGCGACCGACCATCGTCGGCTCCCGCGTAGACGCCGAACTTGGTGGCGACGATCGCCTCGTCGCGCCGCCCCGCGAGCGCCTTGCCGAGCAGCTTCTCGTTCGTGTGGGGGCCGTACATCTCGGCCGTGTCGAACAGGGTCACGCCGATGTCCAGGGCGCGGTGGATCGTCGCGATCGCCTCGCCTTCGTCGGCCGGATCGCCGTAGAAGGCCGACATTCCCATACACCCGAGGCCGATCGCGGATACCTCGAGTCCCTGGTCTCCGAGCTTTCGCTTCTGCATGGTGGCTCCTTCTTCTTTGGGATCGGACGGCTCGCTTCTGATTCTACGACCCGGAGGTTCGCTGCCAGCGATGCCATCGACATCTTCTAGTCCCGCTTCCCGGTTCCGGCATGAGGCGATGTCGGCTCCCGGTGACTGTAGGATTGGCGAGTGGCAGCGAAACGCCCGGTGGGCAGGCCCCCCCGGATCCCCGACGACGTCCGGGAGAGCCTGGTCATCGAAACGGCGACCCGCCTGTTTGCCGAACGTGGCCTGCCCGG
>JAGQUV010000095.1 GCA_020438295.1 Solirubrobacterales bacterium | reverse complement strand
GGAGGCTAAGGCGGAGGCGGCGGCCGCCGAAACCGGGGCCGGGCTGGAAGAGGTCAGGGTGCGCTTCCTCGGCAGAAAGGCCGAGCTGACTTCCATCCTGCGCGGGATATCGGATCTCGAACCGGACCAGCGGGGGCCGGTCGGAGGCGCCGCGAACCGGGCCAGGAAGAGCATCGAGCAGCTACTGGAGGCCCGCTCCCAAGAGATCGCTTCGGCCGAGCTCGAGCGTTCCCTGGTGGCCGACCGGATCGACGTGACCCTGCCGGGCTCCCCGGCGCGGGCGGTCGGTCACCTGCACCCGATCACCCGGACCCGCCGGCTGATCGAGGACGTGATGATCGGCCTCGGATACCGGGTCATGGAAGGGCCCGAGGTCGAACACGACTTCTACAACTTCACCGCGCTGAACCACCCGCCGGATCACCCGGCGCGGATGCTCCAGGACACCTTCTACGTCGAGGCGCCCGACCGGGCCGGGCAAGGGGCGGGACCACAGGACGTGCTGCTAAGGACCCACACCTCGCCGATGCAGGTCAGGGCGATGGAGGCGGCTCCGCCCCCACTGTTCATGATCGTCCCCGGCAAGACCTACCGCCGCGACTCCGACGCCACCCACAGCCCGATGTTCCATCAGATCGAGGGACTGGCGGTCGGCGAAGGCATCACCCTGGCCGACCTGAAAGGCACCCTGCTGGCGATGCTGCGCGAGGTGTTCGGACCCGACCGGCAGATCCGCATGAGGCCGCACTTCTTCCCTTTCACCGAGCCTTCGGTCGAATTCGACGTCTCCTGCTTCCGCTGCGAGGGATCGGGCTCGCTGGGACAGGGTGAGCGCTGCCCGCTCTGCAAGGGAATCGGCTGGATCGAACTCGGCGGGGCCGGGATGGTCGACCCGAACGTGTTCGGTTTCGTCAGCGATTCCGGCTACGACCCGGACACGGTCGCCGGCTTCGCGTTCGGGTTCGGGATCGAGCGGATCGCGATGCTGAGGCACGGGGTGGGCGATCTGCGGCTCTTCTTCGACAACGACCTCCGGATGCTGGAGCAGTTCTCGTGAAGATCCCGTGGTCATGGCTGATCGAGTACTGCGACCCGGGCCTGGAGCCGGGCGCGCTGGCCGAGCGGTTGGCCATGACCGGCACCGAAGTGGAACGGGTGGTGACCGTCGGTCCACCTTCCCCCGAACGGTTCGTGATCGGCAAGGTCGTTTCGGTCGACCCCCATCCCGACGCCGACCGGTTGAGCGTCTGCGTCGTCGACGACGGCGAGGGAGAACGGACCATCGTCTGCGGCGCGCCCAACGTCGCACCCGGCCAGACCGTCGTCGTCGCCCTGCCCGGAGCGGTCATGCCCGACGGCACCAAGCTCCGCAAAGCCAAGCTGCGTGGGGTCGCCTCGGAAGGGATGATCTGCTCCGAGACCGAGTTGGGCCTGGGTACCGAGAGCGACGGGATTCTCGCACTCGACGAAGGCCCCGGCGCGGGAACGGCGGCAAGAGAGGTGCTGCCGCTGTCCGAGCCGGTGCTCGAACTCGAGGTGACTCCCAACCGGACAGACTGCCTGAGCCTCTACGGCGTCGCGCGCGAGACCCACGCGGTGACCGGGGCCGACCTGGCTGCGGCGCCGTGGGATGTGGCCGAGCCGCCGACCCCCGGGACCGGCGACGACCGGATCGCGATTTCGGTCGCCGACCCCGAAAAATGCCCGCGGTTCACGGCTCGGGTGTACACCGGCGTCCGGGTCGGACCGTCGCCACTCTGGCTGAGGGCCCGGTTGACTGCCGCCGGCCAGCGACCGATCAACAACGTGGTCGACATCACCAACTACGTGATGTGGCTCACCGGTCAGCCGATGCACGCCTACGACCTCGACCGCATCCCGGGCGGGGAGCTGGAGATACGCGGTTCACGGGCAGGCGAGACGGTCGAGACCCTCGACGGCGTCGAGCGTGATCTGCCGGAAGGCACCACCGTGGTCTGTGACCGGGACGGCCCGGCCGGGATCGCCGGCGTCATGGGCGCTTCGGTCTCGGAGGTCTCGGCCGGGACGACCACGGTCCTGCTGGAGGCGGCTACGTGGAGCGGTCCGGACATCCTGCGGACCTCGCGTGAGCTGAACCTCCGCTCGGAGGCCTCGTCCAGATTCGAGAAGCAGCTTCACCCGGAGCTCGCGATGAGGGCGCAGACGGTATCCGCCGGACTGATGGAACGGCTTTGCGGGGCGAGCGGAGGGCAGGGGCTGGTCGACCTGTATGCGCCGCTCGATCAGAAAGGACCGATCCGGCTGAGGGCCGGCCGGGTCGATCGGGTCCTCGGCCTCGAGATCGACCAGGCCGAGCAGCAGAGGACGCTCGAGGCGCTCGGGTTCGCGGTCGAGCCGGACGGCGGGGACCTGCTGGTATCGGTCCCGCCCGACCGCTGGTTCGACGTGACCCGCGAGATCGACCTGGTCGAGGAAGTCGGCCGGATCGACGACCTCGACCGGAGGCTTCCGGCGACCCTGCCCCGTGGGTCGGGGACGGTCGGCGGGCTGAGCCGCCAGCAGGCCCTGCAGCGTCGGGCCGAGGACTCCCTGCGCGAGTCCGGGTTCAGCGAGATCGTCGGCTGGAGTTTCACCGACCCGGGTGAGGCCGGCCGGCTCAGGCTGGGCGGATCCGATCCGCGCGCCCGGCCGGTGGTTCTCTCCAACCCGCTTTCGGAAGACCAGTCGGTCATGCGGACGACCCTGCTCGGTTCGGTTCTGGACGCCGCCCGGCGAAACCTGGCCCGGGGAACGGCCGACGTGGCCCTGTTCGAGTCCGGACGGGTCTATCTGCCCGGTGGCGAGGCCGGACCGGGGCCGCTCGGCGGGGATTTCCCCGGAAAGTGGAGCCCGCCGGTCAACGAGCCGCAGCACCTCTGCCTGGTGTGGACCGGAGCGGTCGAGCCCGGCTCCTGGAACCGGATGGCGGAGCCGGTCGATTTCTTCAGCGTCAAAGGTGTGCTGGAAAGGCTGGCCTCGGGCCTCTGCACGGAAGTCGAGGTCCGCGCACCGGAGGACCCGGAGAGCGAGCCGTTCCTTCACCCGGCCCGGTACGGCGAGGTCCTGGTCGGAGGCCGAACGATCGGCTGGATCGGGCAGCTCCACCCGGCGGTGGCGGCCGAGTGGGACCTAGCCGATGCGTTCGGTTTCGAGCTGGACCTTGCCGAAATGCTCGCGGCCTCG
>JAGQUV010000094.1 GCA_020438295.1 Solirubrobacterales bacterium | reverse complement strand
AGCCCGACCCGCCGCTGGATGATCGCCCTGGTGCCGGTAGCCCGGCCCCTGTTCGTCAAGGGACACGACCACGTGATGGAAGGCGGCGCCGAGGGCCTGGCGGCGCACCTCGGCTGTGAGATCCGCGATTTCAGGTCCCGGTCGCTCTGAGCCGCAGTCCGCGGTACGCGCAGTTGGCGGTTGCGCCGGAGCCAGCGGTTGCGCCGCAGTTGGCGGTTGCGCCGCAGCCAGCGGGTACGCGGTTCCAAACCGTCAATGCCGGGGTTCCGGGTCCGGTTTTTCCGTTATTTGGCACTTTCCGGACCCGGTAGCCGGGATCGGGACCCGGTTGCGCCGCTCCGGCCGCGACCTCCCGCCAGGGGTCCTTGACTAATTACATCGAATCTGTATTGTCTGGCGAGGTTTGGCACTCAAAGCATGAGAGTGCCAACGGTATCGGTCAATCCTGATGCCGATTCACCCACTTATCCGAAATAGATCACAACGGAGGTATACGAATGAAGCTGAAGCCCCTCGGGGACAGGCTGATCGTCAAGCCGGTCGAGGAAGAAGAGACCACCGCGAGTGGCCTGGTCCTTCCCGAAACGGCCAAGGAGAAGCCCCAGAAGGGAACGGTCCTGGCAGTCGGAGACGGCGCCGTGGCCGACGACGGAACCCGGCGCCCGCTCGACGTGAGCGAGGGAGACGAGGTTCTCTACTCCAAGTACGGCGGGACCGAACTGACCGTGGAGGGCGACGAAGTGCTCGTCCTGCGGGAGTCGGACATCCTCGCCAAGGTCCAGTAAGTACCCCAACACAAGCTTTCAGGAGGTATTAGAAGAAGATGGCTCACAAAGAGCTGAAGTTCGCAGAAGAAGCCCGGGGGGCCCTGCAGGCCGGCGTCGACACCGTTGCCGACGCGGTCAAGGTCACCCTCGGCCCCAAGGGTCGCTACGTCGTGCTCGACAAGAAGTTCGGCGCCCCGACCATCACCAACGACGGTGTCACCATCGCCCGCGAGATCGAGGTCGAGGACGTCTTCGAGAACCAGGGCGCCCAGCTCGTTCGCGAAGTCGCCACCGCGACCAACGACGTCGCCGGTGACGGCACCACCACTGCCACCCTGCTCGCCCAGGTGATCGTCAGCCAGGGGCTGAAGAACGTCGCCGCCGGGGCCAACCCGCTGGCGCTTCGCCGCGGGATCGAGCAAGCGGTCGACTCGGTCGTCGAGAATCTCCGCGACAAGCAGTCGGCCGAGATCGCCGGCAAGGAGCAGATCGCTCGCGTGGCCGCCATTTCGGCTGCCGACGACGAGATCGGCAATGTGATCGCCGACGCGATCGAGAAGGTCGGCAAGGACGGCGTGGTTAACGTCGAGGAAGGCCAGACCTTCGGCATGGAGCTCGACTTCACCGAGGGCATGCAGTTCGACAAGGGCTACATCTCGCCGTACATGGTCACCGACCAGGACCGCATGGAGGCAGTACTCGAAGAGCCGTACGTGCTGATCGCCAACCAGAAGATCGGTTCGGTACGTGACGTGCTGCCGATCCTCGAGCAGGTCATGCAGGGCGGCAAGTCGCTGCTGATCGTGGCCGAGGATGTCGAAGGCGAATGCCTGGCGACCCTGGTGGTCAACAAGCTGCGTGGCACCTTCACCGGTGTTGCGGTCAAGGCGCCGGGCTTCGGTGACCGCCGCAAGCGCATGCTCGAGGACATCGGCATCCTGACCGGTGGCGAAGTGATCACCGAGGAGATGGGCCTCAAGCTGGAGAACACCCAGCTGTCCCAGCTCGGTCAGGCCCGCCGCGTCGTCGTCTCCAAGGACACCACCACGATCATCGATGGTGCCGGCGAGTCGGACGAGATCAAGGGACGGATCAAGCAGATCAAGTCGGAAATCGAGAACACCGATTCCGAGTTCGACCGCGAGAAGCTCCAGGAGCGCCTCGCCAAGCTGGCCGGCGGCGTAGCCGTGGTCAAGGTCGGTGCTGCCACCGAGACCGAGATGAAGGAGAAGAAGCACCGCGTCGAGGACGCCCTGCAGGCCGCCCGTGCGGCGCTTGAAGAGGGCATCGTCCCCGGTGGCGGGGTCGCTCTGCTCAACGCCCAGGAGGCGCTCGACGTCGACAAGATCGAAGACCACGACGAGCGCACCGGCGCGAAGATCATTGATCGCGCGCTGGAGGAACCGCTCCGTCAGATCGCCGGCAACTCCGGGTTCGAGGGTTCGGTCGTGGTCAACAAGGTCCGCGACATGAAGGGCGGCGAGGGCCTGAACGCGGCCAGCGGCGAGTACGGCGACATGGTCAAGGCCGGCGTGCTCGACCCGACCGTGGTCACCCGTTCGGCGCTGCAGAACGCGGCCTCGATCGCCAAGAACATCCTCACCACCGAGGTCGTGGTGGCCGAGCCGCCGGAGGAAGGCGGCGCCGCCGCTCCGGCGATGCCCGACATGGGCGGTATGGGCGGCATGATGTAAGCGGGGACGGGCGCCCGCGGGGACCCACGGGCCGGGTGCGACCCGGCCCGCGTCTTCGCTCGGCGACCGTCCCAGGGACGGTTGGAACACGTCTCCGAAGGCCCGGGCTTGCCCGGGCCTTCTCTTTGCCCGGCCGCGAAGCAGGGGTGGGTGCAGTTGCTGTGCGTATGGTCGAGCAACTGCACCCACCTTGGTCTGGGCTCAGCTTCCCCGGGGACTTTGCCAGGCCGCGAGGCAAGGGTGGGTGCAGTGGTTGTGCGTATGGTCGAGCGATTGCACCCACCTCGGCCCGCACCCCGTTTAACCTGGTCATTTTGATTCCTGCCCTTCTGTTATCTTCCGCCCGGTGCGCCTGACGGCAGGGACGAACGGCCAGAAACGACTGGGAGCGGCAATTGCCGGCTTCGTGCTGCTGCTTGCCCTGGTCCAGCTGAGCGGCGGCTCGGCCTCGGCCGTGATCGGGCCAACGGGCGAAACCGATCTGACCCACCAGGAATACGTCCCGGGGGAAGTCGTGGTCGGCTTCACAAAGGGGAGCGACTCCGAACAGATCGATGATTCGCTCGAGGCGATCGATGCCGAGGACTCCGAATCGGTACCGGGCCTGTCCAAGACCCGCGTGGTCGAGATCGACGAGGACGAGGACGTGGTAGCAACCGCCGACGAACTCGATGATCAGGCCGGGGTGCGCTGGGCCGAGCCGAACTACATCCTCCAGGGCCAAAGCCTCCCCAACGATCCTCGCCTCGGTCTGCTCTGGGGCCT
>JAGQUV010000093.1 GCA_020438295.1 Solirubrobacterales bacterium | reverse complement strand
CGAGACACGGGGGCTGCCACGCGGCACCGTCCTTGGCGGCGCGGCGAGTCGTCGCCGTGGCGGTGCTGTTCGTCTTGGCGGCGTCCCTGTCGATGATCGTCAATTCGTCGCCCGCGCATGCGCGGGCTGCCGAGGTAATCCCGCCGCCGGGGTGCCCTGCTGCGCACCCCGACTTCCCCTTGATCGACCTGTGCCAGGACAATGGCTACTACGAGCTCGCCTCGACCGGGTCGCTCACCACGGGCGCGAACATCACGATGTCGACCACCGTGCCGCCCTGCGGCTCCCAGGACGCGGTCACCGACATCTTCGAGCCCGAAGGGTGCTATTCGGAGATCGAGTTCGAGATCGATCCGTTCGAGTGCGAGGGCATCAACATCTACGACCCTGACGATCCGTGGTTCGGCGCCTGCGGCTTCTACGAAAACGGCCAGAACCCGGGCTCCTACTCGGGGCTGCAGGGAGATCATTGTAGATACGCGTTCGACCGCATCTACGCGTACGGAGGCGCCGCGGGCACGTCGGACGTCTGGAGCACCCGCGGACCGGCGTCGTTGTCGGCATGCGTGTTCACCCAGTCCGAAGGCTCGTCGGGTCAGTTCGAGCCGTTCGACGGGCTGTACGGGCCGGCCTGGATGAAGGTCGACAGCCTGCTGCAAATCGAGTACCAGGACGGCAGCACGGACTACATCCGGGACGTCGGCTGGGTCTCGATGGAGGGCGAGATCCGCGATCTGCCCCCACAGGCCGACTTCGACCGCGCCGCCGGCGTTCAGGTCGGCCGCTACAACTTCGCCGACGAGAGCCGCGCGCAGTTCGGCCTGGATCCCGTTTCCTACGAATGGGAGTTCCAGACGATCGAGCTGGGCGTCGATGACGACTGGGTGACCCGCGGGACGGCCGGGGGCAGGTTTCCATCCTTCGTCTTCCCTGACGCGGACTGGGCTAGCGCCCGGCTGACCGTCACCGACCTGAACGGGCTCCAGGACTCCTACTCCCAACAATGGCGGCCCCCCTTTGACGATTGGCAGGGACCGGGCGGCGACGTGCCGATCGTCACCGTCGAGGCGACCGACGCCGAGGCCGACGAGCAGGGGCCGGACGCGGGGGCGTGGACGGTGACCAGGTCGAAGTCGGTCGGCGAGCTGACGGTGACCGTCTCGCAGTCGGGGAGCGCGACCGAGGGCGTCGACTACGCGGCTGTCGGCGACGAGGTCACCTTCCCGGACGGGGTTGACGAGATCGCCGTGACGCTGACGCCGCTCGACGACGACGCGGTCGAAGGCGATGAGGTGGTGACCTACACGGTGGAGGGGGGCACCGGGTACGCCCCCGGTGATCCCTTCACCGCTGACATCACCATCGCCGACAACCCGCCAGCCGGTCCTGACCCCGGTCCCGACCCGGACCCCGATCCTGGTCCCGATACCACCTCTCCCGACGGCCGGGCCTCCGGCAAGGGCAAAAACAGGGCAGGCAATACCACCAAGATCACGGTCACATCAGGCGAGGACGGCACCGTTTCCGCGACCGGGACCCAGCAGCAGACAAGCAAGGGCAAGGGCAAGAAAGGCGCCACCTCGTCTGCCCGGATTGCGAAGAAGAGCGGGAAGAAGCTGACGGTGAAGCTGAAGCCGGTGAGCATGAAGATCTCCGCCGGAAAAAAGGTGGTCCTGAATCTGAAGCCGAAGGGCAACAAGGGAAAGAAGGCGGCGAAGAAGCTGAAGAAGGCCGTGAAAAACGGCGCGAAGGCGAAGGCGAAGATCACCGTCACCTTCAAGGATCTGGCCGGAAACAAGACCAAAAAGAAGCTGGAGTTCCGGCTGCGCTGAACCGCCGGGTACCGGCTTTGCTCCGAGTGCCGGGGGAGGGACTCGAACCCCCGACACGCGGATTATGATCGCGCTCCCGGCGTACGGCTGAATCAGGCTAGGTCAGGAAACCCCAGCAACTCAGCGTATTCCTCGGAATCGAGTTCGGCTGAATCAGGCCCAATACGGCTCCGCTCGTTTGCAGTTTGTTCACACCCTGCCGCCAGTTCGGCGTCCAGGTCGAGCGCCTCGCCTAGTCCTTCATCGAGCAGGTGGGCGTATGTGTTCAGAGTGAACGCGGGGGAGTGGTGGCCGAGCCAACCCTGCACCTGTTTGGGGTTCTTCCCGGCGGCGAACAGGAGGGAGCCGCGAGTGTGGCGGAAGGTGTGGAAACCGATCCACGAAACATCGGCCTCCTCGGCGGCAGGTGCCAGCACGCGGCGGCGAACATTCTCCTGTCTCAGCGGTTCGCCGTTCTCCGCCGAGAACACCAGCGCATCGTCAGGGCCACGCTCGGCCCTCAGCCGGTCGGCGAGCGCAAGGCTGAGCGGAACGTCACGGCGACCGTGGCGGGACTTCGGTGGCTTTGCCTTTCCCCGGACGATTGCCCGCCTTATTCGGACGTGCGGCTCGCCGCCATCAAGTTGAAGGTCAGACCAGCGCAGCGCGATCAGTTCCGACCACCGAACACCCGTCGCGGCGAGGAACCTGAACATCAGTTGCCACTCGGGGCGGACGATCCGCAGGAACGCGGCTAGTTCTTCGCGGGTAAGCGCTTTCGAGTGTTCTTCCTCGTCGATCTTAGGGCGGTCCGGCAGCACCGCACCGTCAGCCGGGTTTTGGCGAATCAGCCCCTCCCGGCGGGCGGTGGAAAGACAGGACCGGACCGGGGCCACAATCCGGCCGACCGTGGCATCGGCGAGGTTTCGACCCTGTTCCCGTTCGTCACATAGCCAGCCGATCCAGTTGGCGATATGGCGCGGCGTGATCGTTGCCAGCGGGCGGTCCCCGATCTTCGGGAAGGCGTACCGGCGAAGGTCGCGGCGGTAGTCATCGCGGGTCGGCTCGGTGAAGCCGCGCCTCCCGTTCCCCTGATAACGCTCGATCCACTCAGCGGCGTAGTCGGCGAACGTTTCGCGGGATGCCTCGAAGAACTCGCCGGAATCGAGGTCGGACTCGCGGCGGCGCTTTATCTGGAGGGCTTCCTTCAGGGTCTTTGTCGATTCCCACCGCTGACGACCATTGACGCGGTAGGTGACGGCGTAGCGGCTTCCCCGCTTATAGATGCCAGGGTGGCGGGTCTTCTGCATTGGAGCAGCCATCACGCGCCGAACTTCCCGGTTGCCTGTTCCTTGCGTTCACTCATTGCCATACCTCCTGCGTTGGGTTTGGCAACAGGGCCGCAATGCGGCCACGACCGATAGGTTTCGGTTGCGTCGGGGCTGGTTAGCTCTAGACCCGTCGCCACGCCCCCGGAGTGTCAGCTC
>JAGQUV010000092.1 GCA_020438295.1 Solirubrobacterales bacterium | reverse complement strand
ACCATGTACGGCGAGATGTAGCCCTTGTCGAACTGCATGCCCTCGGTGAACTCGAGTTCCATGCCGAAGGTCTGGCCTTCTTCGACGTTGACCACGCCATCCTTGCCGACCTTGTCGATCGCATCGGCGATGGTGTTGCCGATCTCGTCGTCAGCGGCCGAGATCGCGGCAACGCGAGAGATCTGGTCCTTGCCGTTGACCTCTGCGGACTGGCTTTCGCGAAGGTTGGCGACGACCACGTCGACCGCCTTCTCGATGCCACGGCGGAGCGCCAGCGGGTTGGCGCCGGCGGCTACGTTCTTGAGGCCCTGGCGGACGATGATCTGGGCGAGCAGGGTGGCGGTGGTGGTGCCGTCACCGGCGACGTCGTTGGTGGCCGTCGCGACTTCTCGCACCAGCTGGGCGCCCTGGTTCTCGAAGACGTCTTCGATCTCGACTTCGCGGGCGATCGTGACACCATCGTTGGTGATGGTCGGCGCGCCGAACTTCTTGTCGAGAACGACGTAGCGACCCTTCGGGCCGAGGGTTACCTTGACTGCGTCGGCGACGGCATCGACGCCGGCCTGCAGGGCCCCGCGGGCTTCTTCTGCGAACTTCAGCTCTTTGTGAGCCATAACTTTCCGTTACCTCCTGGAAGTTGGTTGTGAGTCAGTCGCGCTAGGCGACCTTGGCGAGGATGTCCGACTCACGCAGGACGAGGAGATCCTCGCCCTCGACCGTGATGTCGGTTCCGCCGTACTTGGAGTAGAGAACTTCGTCGCCTTCGGCTACGTCGAGCGGACGGCGGTTGCCGTCTTCGCCGATGGCGCCGTCGCCCACGGCCAGGACCTTGCCCTTCTGTGGCTTTTCCTTGGCAGTATCGGGGAGAACCAGGCCACTGGCAGTGGTCTCCTCTTCGTCTACCGGCTTGATGATCAGCCGGTCCCCGAGGGGCTTCAGCTTCATTGATTACCTCCGATGGTGATGTTCATGCCTGTTTTCGGCTATTTACCTTGACTTCAGGGCCACAACCTTGAAATTCGGCTTGATGATCGGCTCCTGAGTCGGTTGGCACTCTAAGGGGGAGAGTGCCAACCCGATGAATCCTACAGGTTCCAGAGCAATCGTCAACCCGTTGTGGCGCTCGGCCCCGGAAAGCAGGTGCTCCGCCAGGCGAAAGTCCGCGTCCCATCACTCGAATGAGCAAAATATCTAACTGGCAGAAGCCGAGAAATTCCGGATTTCACTTGAGAGGTGGGAGGCCAGGCCTTCCGCACCCTTCTTCATCACATGGTCGTGACTGGAAATGAAAACGGGCCTCGCCAGTGGAGCCAGGAACTCCATCCACTTGCGGTTCGTCCGCACCTGCCAGTCGAATGCGATCGATGTCCAGTTCGACTCCACCGTTTCGAGCCGCCACACGCCCTCGCCCAGCACATCACCCGTCGCCACCCCTCGCAGGTATTCGGGGCGAACCCGCTCGACCGATTCGATCGCGATCTTCATCGTGTAGCCGACCGGACCACGCCAGACCGCAGTTGCCTTTTGACCGATCCCGACGGCATCGCCGTGGATCGTCTCGACGACCTGCTCGAGACCAGGCCACCAGACCGGCCACTTCTGGAAATCGACCAGGGCATCCCAGACCGCGTCCCGCTCGGCGGAAAGCTCCCATCGCGAGATGAACTTGAAGGATGTGGGATCAGTTGTATCCGTCATGGGGATACGGTCAGCGCAACCGGACGCGACGGGGACCGGGCATCTAGTTGGGCGAAGGGACCGTGCCGTAGCCCGACAGCCCGGGTTCGACAACCTGCGAAAAGTGAACGACGGTGACGATCGCATCCTCTTCGATCTGCCGGTCATAGATCTTCTCCAGGAAATCCCGGGTTTCCTCAACCCGGCGGAACTCCGGGTTGTCGCGTTCGATGTCGCGAGGAGAGAGTTCCGAAAGCCGCTTGACCTCGACTTCGTCAACCACAGCCGAGAAGATCTTTTCGCGTCGTGAGTGGCGGGACCCGACCGTCACCCAGACGACCTGGCTCCGCTGGTATTTCCCCGACTTGTTACCGAGGCGGATCGCCGCCGTCTTGCGGCCACGCCTGAGCTGATCGACGAAAAGCGGGGAATAGAAGTTGAGCGCGAGGAGTCCGGACATGTCGCCGACCTAGAATATGTAGTTGCCGAGCTTGGCGGGTTCCAGGATCGTTACCTGGCCCCGACCAGCGCGAACCACCCCGGCCCGCTCAAGATCAGCCAGAAAGCGACTTACGCTTTCCCTTGACGTCCCGGCCAGCTGTGCCAGATCCGCCTGATTCATACGGATCGTGACCTGACGTCCTTCTTCACCTTCTTCGGCGACCAGCTGAGAGAGCACGCCGGCGACCCTCGACGGGACGGTCTGAAACGATTGCCTGGAGATTCTTTCGTTGGCTGCCCGTAGCCTCCGGGTCAGAGCGGCAACCATCTTGACCGTGATTTCGGGGTGCCTTTCAAGCAGGGAACGGACGTCACCCGCCGGGAGGGCAAGCAGTTCTCCATCACCGCCAAGGGTCTCGACCGAAGCCGAACGAACCTCGCCGTCCAGCATCGCAAGCTCCCCCACGATGTCACCCTCACTCAGGGTGGCCAGGGTGATCGCCCGGCCATCGGGATGTTCCCGGGTGACCCGGAAGGTGCCGTTCTTAACTATGTAGCAGGCATCCGACTGGTCCCCTTCATGGAACACCCTGGTTCCTTCAGGGAACGTCCGGGGAATCGCCACCCGGGAAAACCGCTCAAGTTCGGCCTCGTCGAGCTCGGCGAATAACGGCACGCTCCTGAGCAGCCGGACAGCACTCTCCTCAACCGAAGTCACCACGTGAGTATCCCTGATCCCGTCAGGAAAACAAAACGACCCGACGGAATCGCGTCGACTTTCACATTTTCATTGCCCGAAACCAGGGTGGGGCGACCAGGCGGGAGGGAATAGACGGGTGCGGCCAGATGGCGGTGCGATCAGGCGGTACGGCCAGGCGGGAGCAGCCAGACGGCGGTGCGATCAGGCGGGAGCGACCAGGCGGCGGGGTTGGCGGCTGAAGCCGGCGGCGATCATCAGCTGCTCGAAAGGTGAACCGAGGATCGGCTCGCCGTCAAAGCGTTCGATCTTTAACTGGCCGAGACGCCTGGCGTTGGCCTCCGCGGCGAGGGTGGCCAAAGCGACAGCGAGATCCTCGCCTTCCAGAGCCTGTTCAAGCCGCAGCAGCCCCTTGCCGCCACGTTCGGTGTACAACAAAGGATGACCGGCCCGTGCCAGCACATAGGCCCCCGCGACACGCGCTGCCCTGCGGCGCCCCGGCAGCTTCGGCCAGGGCAGGGTCGACCCCCAGGGACTGGCC
>JAGQUV010000091.1 GCA_020438295.1 Solirubrobacterales bacterium | reverse complement strand
TCGGGGCGCTCGGGCGGCCGACGACTCCGGCCGGCCCGCGACGGAACGGAGGGCGAACGCCGGCTCCGGGGCGGTCGGCCCGACGACCGGCGACGCCGAACGGGTCAAAGCCTCCCCGCTGGCCCGGCGGATCGCCAGGGACCGCGGGATCGACCTGGACGGCATCGCGGGCTCGGGCCCCGGCGGCCGCATCGTCAAGGCCGATCTCGAGGGCGCGAGAACGACGCCGGCCCCCGAACCGCAGGCCGATACACCCCGGGCCGCCGGCGGCAAGGGGATCGAAGCCAACAAGGGCGAGGTCGAGACGGTCGAGCCGAGCCGGCTCCAGCAGATCGTCTCGCGCCGGATGGCCGAATCGAAGGCGACCGCGCCACACTTCTACCTGCGAGCCGAGATCGACATGAGCCGGGCGGTCGAGGTCCGGGCGGGGTTCAAGGAGACGTCCGCGGAAGGCGAGGTGGTGCCGTCGCTGAACGACTTCGTGGTCAAGGCGGTCGCCACCGCGCTGACCCACCACCCCCGGGCCAACGGGGCCTACCGGGACGGCCGGTTCGAGTTCTACTCGCGGATCAACATCGGCGTCGCGGTGGCCGCCGACGACGCGCTCGTGGTCCCGACGATCGGCGACGCAGACAGCAAGGACCTGCGTCAGATCGCGGCCGAGAGCCGGCGGCTGGCCGGGCGGGTGCGGAGCGGTGAGATCACTCCCCCGGAGCTTTCCGGCGGGACCTTCACCGTCTCCAACCTGGGCATGTTCGGGATCCGCAGCTTCGACGCGGTGATCAACTCCGGCCAGGCCGGGATCCTCGCGGTCGGTGAGGTCGCTGAGCGGCCGGTGGTCCGCGGCGGCAAGCTCGGCTCGGCCCACCTGATGGAGGCCAGCCTAGCCTGTGACCACCGGATTCTGTACGGCGCCGACGGAGCCAGGTTCCTCGGCGAGATCCGCAGGTACCTGGAAGAACCGGGTCTGCTGGCATGAAAGGGGATCGGACTATGAGCGACAACAGATTGACCCGGTGCGCGGCGCGGCTGAAGCCGAACCGGAGGAGCTCGGCGATCGTCGCCGCGGCCGGCACCCACAGCAGCGCCGCGGTAGCGGCCGGCGCCGGCACGGTCTACTCGGCGGCGGTCGCGGCCTCGGCCGGAGTCGGTTTCAGCGCCGGGATCGGGGCCAGCCTCGGGGTGCTGTTCTCGTCGCTCGTCTCGTTCAGCCTGTTCTGCGCCGGCTGCTTCCGTTGCCACCGGTGCATCGCCTGCCTGGGCTGCGGCGAGTGCGTCGGCTGCATCGGCTGCATCGGCTGCTCGGGGTTGCGCGGGGAACGCTGGGTCATCGGCAGGAGCGCGCGTTCAGATTGACGACGGTCGACCCGGGAGGCCTCGGCCTGGTCGAGCTGGGCCTCCAGCCCTACCGCGAGATGCTGTCCGCCCAGCAGCGGCTGGTCGAGGCCCGTCGGCGCGGCGAGCTGCCCGACCTGCTGCTCACCCTGGAACACCCGGCCACCTACACCCGCGGGCGCCGCAGCGAAGCCGGTGACCTCGGCCGGCCCCGCGAATTCTACGAACGGCAGGGAATCGAGATCTGCGACACGCCCCGCGGCGGCCGGGTCACGTACCACGGGCCCGGCCAGCTGGTCGCCTATCCGATCGTCGACCTGAGCGGCATCGGAAGCCAGCCTCGGTCCGGCGGGCGGATCGGCGTGGCCCGGTTCGTCGCGGCGATCGAGCGGGCGATGGCCCGTACGCTGGGACGGTTCGGCATAGAGGCCGGCCCGATCGACGGTCTGACCGGGATCTGGGCCGGCCGCGACGGCCCGCTGCCCGACGACGCCACCGCCGCCTCGACGGCGGCCGATGTGGCCGCGGGGCGGATCGCGAAGATCGGCTCGATCGGGCTGCTGATCAGCCGGGGCATCTCCAGCCACGGCCTCTCGCTGAACGTCTGCTGTGACCTGGAGCCGTTCGAGTGGATCACCTCGTGCGGGATCGAGCAGTGCCGGGTCACCTCGGTAGCCGAGGAACTGCGGGCCGCGGGCCCGGCCGGCCGGCCCCCGTCTGTGGAAGAGACGGGCCGGGACCTGGCCGACCGGCTGGCCGACGAGCTCCGGCTCGGTCCGGTCCGGCGGCTCGACCCGGCCGCGGCCGGTCTCGACCCGGCCGGCTCGACGACCGCGTAGCCTTCCGGTCAGGCGATGGCGACCCCCGAAACAGCCCCGACCGGTCCCGGCACGTCCAGTCGACAGAGCGCGGCCCCGGCCGACCGGGTGCACGTGACCCGCTCCCGGGCCAACCCCGGCGGAGGCGACGTCGAGGTCGACGACGCAATCCCGTTCCGCTCGCGCAAGCCGTCCTGGCTCAAGGTGCCGCCGCCCGGCGGGCCGACCTATCGCAGGCTGAAGGCGACGATCGGCGACGAGGGCCTGAACACGGTCTGCGAGGAGGCGAACTGCCCGAACATCGGCGAATGCTGGGAGCGCGGGACCGCGACCTTCATGATCCTGGGCGACGTCTGCACCCGCCGCTGTGGCTTCTGCAACGTCCAGACCGGAAAGCCGACGTTCAACGACCCGCTCGAGCCGCTCAGGGTGGCCAACCAGGTGAAGCAGCTCGGCCTGCGGCACGCGGTCGTCACCTCGGTCGACCGCGACGACCTCCCGGACTACGGGGCCGGTGCGTTCGTCGGCGTGGTCCGCTCGATCCGCCGCCTGGCCCCCGGCTGCACGGTCGAGCTCCTTACCCCCGACTTCCGCGGCCAGGAAATGCCGCTGGCCCGGGTCGTCGCCGAGAAACCCGACGTGTTCAACCACAACGTGGAAACCGTGCCGCGGCTGTATCCCAAGGCACGCCGGGGATCGAAGTTCATGCGCTCGGCCCGGGTCCTGCGCATGGCCCGCGAAATGGGCGAGGGCGAGGTGATCACCAAGTCCGGGCTGATGGTCGGCCTCGGCGAGCAGTTCGACGAGCTGGTCGAGACGTTCGGCGTGCTGCGCGAGCACGGGGTCCAGATCCTCACGGTCGGCCAGTACCTGCGGCCGACCGAGAACCACCTGCCGGTGGCCCGCTACTGGCACCCGGACGAGTTCCGGGCACTCGAGAAGGCGGCCCGGGAGCTCGGATTCGAGTCGGTCGCGGCCGGCCCGCTGGTGCGCAGCTCCTACCACGCCGACCAGAGCGCGCGCGAGGCGGCCGAAGGCCGGGGCAGGGCCCCCGGCCAAGACGCGGCTTGATCCCGTTCCGCGACACCCTGGAGGTCAGGGGACCGGTCCTGGCCACAGTGCTGATCATCGTGGCCAACCTGGTGCTCGCCCTGGCCGGCGAGATCCCCCACCTCAACTTCTGGCAGGTGCTGGTCGCGTTGGCCGGGATCTGGATCTTCGGCGCCTATG
>JAGQUV010000090.1 GCA_020438295.1 Solirubrobacterales bacterium | reverse complement strand
GCCCGGCCGCGCGTCGCAGACAAAATAGAGACGCGCGTTGCGCAGTCGTTCGCGGCGGAGCGGCCCCTGTGCGTCGGGGGAAGCGAGTGACATTGACCCATTATCCCAGCGGAGCGGACCGGGGGTGGCCGGGAAGGTCCGGGAGCGCGATAGGATCGGCTCTGCCAACGGGAGCCCGGTCGCGAGGGCTGAGAGGGCGGCGATGCGGCCGCCGACCGTCCGAACCTGAACCGGGCAATTCCGGCGTTAGGGAAATGAGGTTCCGGGCTCCCAGGCAGCCAGATGAACCGGACCGATACAGGACAAGACGACCAGCCGGCGCCCGGCGCGGTGGTCGTCGGCGCCGGGATCATCGGGCTCGCCTGCGCCTGGGAACTGCACAGGGCCGGCGTCCCGGTGGCGGTGGTCGACCGGGCCGGACCCGGCAGCGAAACCACGGCGGTCGCCGCGGGGATGCTGGCGCCGGTCGGTGAACTCGACTTCGGCGAGGCGGACCTGCTCGCGATGAACCTGAGATCGGCGGGCCAGTACCCCGAGTTCGTCGCCTCGATCGAGCGATGTTGCGGCGGTGTGGTCGGCTACCGGCGCTGCGGGGGAATCCACGTGGCGCTCGATCGTGACGAGGCCGGCGAGCTGAAGCGGAGCCACGAGCTCAAGCTGCGGATGGGCCAGGCTTCGGAATGGCTCGGGCCGGCGACGGCTCGGGAGATCGAGCCCGGCCTCGCGCCGGGGCTGGCCGGGGCGATCCGGGTTCCCGGGGACGGGGTGGTCGACCCCCGCGTCCTGACATCGGCCCTGGTCGAGGCACTGGAGTCCGAGCGGGTACCGATCCTGACCGGGCGGGCGGTCGAGTCGCTCGGGCGCTCCGGCGGCCGGGTGGCGGCGGTCGGCCTGGAGGGCGGGGCCGAGATCGAGGCCGATGTGGTGGTCGTCGCCGCCGGCGCGGAGTCCGGCCGGGCCGAGTGGCTCCCGGACGATGTCCGGCCGCCGGTCAGGCCGGTCAAAGGGCAGGTGGTCGAGCTCAAGGGTGATCCCGAGCGGCCGCTCTGCAGCGGGATCCTGGGCAGCGAACGCGTCTATCTTGTTCCCCGGCCCGACGGGCGGCTGATCGTCGGGGCGACTTCCGAGGAACTCGGCTTCGACCGCACGGTCACCGCCGGGGGTGTGTACGACCTGCTCAGGGAGGCAGGCCGCCTGCTCCCGGACGTGGTCGAGCTCGAGTACCTGGGGGCCAGGGCCGGGCTGAGGCCGGGGACCCCCGACAACCTGCCGCTGATCGGCCCGACCGCGGTCCCCGGGCTCTACCTGGCCACCGGGCACTACCGGAACGGCATCCTCCTGGCCCCGTTCACGGCCCGGGCGATAGCCGGGATGGTCACCGGAGAGACGACCGACGAGCCGGTCGCCGCGGCCGACCCGAGGCGGTTCGAACCGAGCGTGTCGGGAACGCCGTGAGTCGTGTGGGAAAGAGCGGCCGGGACGACCGGCTCGAGATCGAGCTGAACGGCGAGCCGCTGAGGGTGCCGCCCGGATCGACCCTGGATTCGGTGGTGGTCGCGGCCGGAGCCGATCCCGGACGCCGGGGGGTGGCGGTCGCGGTCGGGGGTGAGGTCGTGCCGCGCTCCGACTGGGCCGGGCGCGTCCTGGCCGACGGCGACCGGGTCGAGGTGGTGGCGGCGATCCAGGGCGGTTCGGGGGAATGGGAACTGGGCGGTCGCAGCTGGGGCTCCCGGCTGATCGCCGGCAGCGGGGGGTTCCGCTCGCTGGAGTCGATGTCGACCGCGCTGGAGGCCTCCGGGACCGAGATGGTCACCGTGGCCCTGCGGCGGATCGACCCCGGGGCGCGGGGCTCGGTCATGGAAGTGGTCGAGAGACTGGGCCTGTTCGTCCTCCCCAACACGGCCGGTTGCTATACGGCCAATGATGCGGTCAAGACCGCCCGCCTCGCCCGTGAGGCGTTCGGCACCGACTGGATCAAGCTCGAGGTGATCGGTGACGACCGCACCCTGCTGCCCGACGGGCCGGAACTGCTCCGGGCCGCGGAGGAGCTGGCCGGCGACGGCTTCACGGTGCTGCCGTACACCAACGACGACCCGATCCTCGCCCGGCGCCTGGCCGCGGCGGGCTGCGCCGCGGTCATGCCGCTCGGTTCCCCGATCGGCTCCGGCGCCGGGATCAGGAACCCGTACAACATCGCGATCATCGTCGAGGAGGCCGAGGTCCCGGTGGTCCTCGACGCCGGGATCGGGACCGCCTCGGACGCCGTCCTGGCGATGGAGCTGGGCTGCGACGCGGTCCTGATCGCCTCGGCGATCTCGCGGGCCGGGGATCCCGACCTGATGGCGGCCGCGATGCGCCGGGCGGTGGACGCCGGCCGGGCCGCGTACGAGGCCGGCCGGATACCTGTGCGCCGGCACGCGCAGGCTTCGACCCCCGACGAAGGCCTGCCCGGGCTCGGCTAGCTACGATGGACTGACATTCATCATTACTTGTCAGAAGGGTAAACATGGAAAAGCGACGGCTCGGTAGTCAGGGTCCGGAAGTATCGGCTCTCGGACTTGGTCTGATGGGAATGTCGGACCTCTATGGTCCGGCCGACGACGGCGAGAGCCTGGCAACCATTGACGCGGCTCTCGACGCCGGGATCGACCTGCTGGACACCGGAGACTTCTACGGGTCGGGCCGGAACGAGCTGCTGCTCGGAAAGGCGCTGGAAGCCAGGAGCCGCGAGGCGGTGAAGATCAGTGTCAAGTTCGGTGCCATGCGGGATCCGGCCGGAGGATTCATCGGCGTCGACGTGCGACCCCCAGCGGTCAAGAACGCGCTCGCCCAGACCCTGGTCAGACTCGGCACCGACTACGTTGACATCTACCGTCCCGCGCGGATCACGCCCGAGGTTCCGATTGAAGAGACCGTCGGTGCGATCGCCGAGATGGTCGAGGCCGGCCATGTAAGGCACATCGGCCTCTCAGAGGTCAGCTCCGAAACCCTCCGACGGGCACAGGCGGTACACCCGATCTCGGACCTGCAGATCGAGTACTCGCTGATCTCGCGGGGTATCGAGGGTGGGATCCTCCCGACCTGTCGCGAGCTCGGGGTCGGAGTCACTGCCTACGGAGTGCTGTCACGGGGACTGCTCAGCGGATACTGGTCGGCTGACCGTGAACTGTCTCCGGCCGACTTTCGTGCACACTCGCCGCGCTTTTCCGAAGACAGCCTCGGGCACAACCTCGCCCTGGTGGACGCCCTCGGCGAGGTCGCCGAGAGCCTGGGAATCACAGTGGCCCAGGCCGCGATCGCCTGGGTGTTGAGTCGCGGCGAGGACGTCGTGCCGCTGGTCGGAGCAAGGCGGCGGGACCGGCTCGCCGAGGCGCTGGGTGCAGCCGAGGTCGACCTGAGCCTGGAGCAGCTGGAGCGGATCGAAGCCGCTGTGCCGGTCGACAGCGCATCGGGCGCCCGTTACGATTCCGCCCAGATGGCGATGCTCGACAGCGAAAGAGGATGAGTCCCGGGCCGTGGCATCGACCGTCCTCACCCCGGAGCGGGTTC
>JAGQUV010000089.1 GCA_020438295.1 Solirubrobacterales bacterium | reverse complement strand
TGACCGACAGGAACGGTGCTGATCTGGCTAGGGATCACCGTCGGGTATGTACTCTTCCTTTCGTCGTACCACTCGCGCCAGTCCTTTTCGTAGCCGAGGAATAGGGATCTTCCAGTGTGAGAACTGAACCGGAAGAGCTCTTTGTAGGGGTGGTCTTTATCCCATTCGGCGACGGGTGCCCCCGCCACAAGGAAACCTTCTGTCGCGATGCCGTAGCGGACCGCTGTTGCCAGCTTCGCAAGATCCCAGACGCACCTGTACAGATCTCCGTAACCCTTCACCCACTTGAGCTCAAGCCACGACGGGCCATCGGTTCCCGAAACCTCAAGATCGAGCCCACCTGGCGCCCACCCCGGAAGAACAGGCCGGCCATCGCCTCGGTTCTTCAGGTACTTCTCGACGACAACGTCTCGGGACTTCGCCAACTGCTCACCCAGGGCAACCTGAAAAGCCTTCTCGTCCATCGCCCCGAAGGCTGCTGACTCGACCCGCACATCCTTCATCCAGTCCTCTAGGCAAGCCAAAATCAGGCTGCCGGTCGATCGGGCTGATCTGTCGCCGGTTCCAGGCCTCTCAGTCAGCCAACCCTGGATCTCGAGGATCTCGCCCGGCTGTTGTGCGTTTGCGTAGCGGTCTCTCGCCTCAGGGGTTTCGAACCGCAGGATGCTGATCCCACCCCCGCCAAGGAGCATCTCGTCGGTATCGAAATCGGCCATTGCGACCTCGTTCGTGACCACGCAGTACTCGCCCCGATCCGTGCCGAACTTGATCGAGCCACCCTCCAACTCCAAAATCATGTCGACATCGGTCATTCGGTCAAACGCGGCTGCGGCCTCATCCCCAGTCTGCCTCGTGAAGTGGAACTCGCTGTCGGCCGATTCCTCCAAACTGGGCCGAATCCTACCGCCACGAATGCGATAGAACCACCGCGGGCAGTCTGCCCCACAAGCCCCGGTGACCACGCCCCGCATACCTCGCCTCGTCCAAGGAAGGTGTCTCCGAGGCTCTTCCGGACTCCTCCGAATACTCCAGTACCGGAGGAATCCGCTCGAATCAGCGAAAGGGCGCGCGTCGATTCGATGCGACCTCTATCCCGCAATCGAGGTCAAGGACGGCAGCCTGAGATCTCGCACTGTGAGTGGGTCACCCTGGAGTCGAATACTCGGCAGGATTCGAAACTGTGATCTTCGGTTCGGTGGACCAAAGGTCAACGCAACCCCGCCGATATCACGGCGCCGCTGGAAGGAAGCAGCGCTAAACGATGGTGTCGGCCGGGCCGCTGGACTGCTCCTGCTCGTCGGCGGTTTCGAGTACTCCCAGCAACTCGGTAACCCGGCAGACCAGTAATCGTTCGTCGTCGACGTCGATCCAGGCTCCGGCTTCGGCGGGGAAGACGACGTGGTCTCCCGGTTGGACCGGCATCTCTACTCCGGCGGCTTCCCACCAGTCGACTCCCTGCCCTACCGCAAGGACGATTCCGTGCTGGGGTGGGGGTTCGGAGGTCCCGGGTGGGACCACCAGGCCCGACTTTCGCATTCGCTCGGGCTCGAGCTCCTTGATGACCACGCGGTCGAACAGGGGTTTGAGCAGGTGCTTGGTCACCGCTCAAGCCTATGGGGTTGGGTTAGGGTTCGCGCATGCTGAAGACAACGAGTGTTGCGGTGGGGCTCGCGGTGATCGCTATGGCTGCGTTCGCGGGCGGCTGTGGCAGCGATACCAGCGAGCAGGATCTGGAAAAGGCGCGGCAGGAGGGCGCCCAACAGGCCCGCGAGCAGGAGAAGCTGAAGCAGCTGGAGGAGCAGGTGGACGAGCTTCAGCAGGACCAGTCCGGGTCCGGCGGCTCGGGGTCTGGAGGTTCGGGCGGTGGCTCGGGCTCGTCCGGGAGTGGCGGCGGATCGACCGCTTCCGGCCCGGTCGAGAGCTGTGCCGACGGGGTGCAGGTCGGACCGAACACCTCCTGCTCGTTCGCGATGAACGTGGCCGGCGAGTACGGCAGCAACCCGGGGGCGACGTCGATCCGGGCCTACAGCCCGGCCACCGGCAAGTTCTACGTGATGAGCTGCTCGCCGTGGAGCGGCGGCGGCACGGTCTGCCAGGGTGGCAACAACGCGTCTGTCTATCTGCCCTGACCGGTTCGGCCGCATGCGGTTGGCGGTGGCCGCGTTAGTTGCGATCAGCGCGACGGCGGTTGTCGGGTGCGGGGGATCGGACGACGACACCGAGCCGGCCAGGGACCGCTCGGCCGAGATCTCGCGGCTCGAGAAGAAGGTGGAGAAGCTGCAGGACGAGGCCCGGCAGGAGCAGGCTGGAACGGCCGGGTCCGGATCGGGAAGCTCGTCAGGAGATCGGGCCGGAAGCCCGGCGATCGGGAAGATGCTGAAACGGCTGCCGGGCACCGCCGGGCTGGTCGTGGCGGCCCCCGGCGGTGACGGGCCGCGGGTCGGCGGCGGCGATTTCAAGACCGGCCCGGCCTGGTCGACAATCAAGGTGCCGATCGCCGAGCGGGTGCTGGCTGACGCCGGCGGCCCCGGAGCGATCAGCTCGGCCCAGCGCGATCAGATCCGGCAGGCGATCACCGTCTCCGACAACGACGCGGCGGCGGCGCTGTTCGCGGACCTCGAGGCCGCGCACGGCGGACTGAACGGCGCTTCGAGGGCCGTCCAGCAGATGCTGCGTCAGGCCGGCGACAGCGAGACCGTGGTCTCGACCGAGGGCCGCGACGGGTTCAGCACCTACGGCCAGACCGATTGGTCGCTGGCCGAGCAGAACCGCTACATGGCGGCGCTGGCCGGAGGCTGCGTCAGCGACCCGGCTTCGCGGAAGCTCTTGCTGGACGACATGGCTGCGGTCACCGCCGAGCCGTGGGGGCTGGGGGCGGCCGGGGTGCCGGCCCGGTGGAAGGGTGGCTGGGGTCCCGGGACCGACGGCCGGTACCTGGTCCGTCAGATGGGGGTGCTCGAGCTGGACGGCACGGAGATGGTGGTCACGCTGGCCGCGATCCCCGACGACGGCAGCTTCGAGTCGGCCCAGGCGATGGCGACCAGGATCGCCAGTTGGGCGGCCGCCAACCTGGCCGATGGAGTCGGGGGATCGACGGCCTGTTAGAGGTGCGAGCCGATCTCGCTCTGCTTGAGCAGCTCGGTGTAGTGGTCGCGCTTCTCCTGATCGGTCAGGCAGATCGCGATGAACCGGTCGAGCTTGAGCTCGGGGGCGAGCAGGGCGTGGACCTTTTCCAGGATCCGGGTCTCGGTCCACTCGGGGAAGGTGCGGTCGGATGAGGTCGTGCCGCCGACCGCGACCGGGCCGCCGTCGATCCTGAGCGTTCCGTGCAGTGAGTGGTAGACCAGCGGGTTCCGGATCGTCTCGCCGTTGTCGAGGTGGCCGACCGCCCCTTCCAGCGGGACCAGCTCGTAGTTGACGCCGCTTCGTTCCGTGGCGTTCATCAGGTTGAGCTCGTCCGGGGTAAGGCAGGTCAGAAAACCGGTCAGGGTCGATCCCCGGGACGGGTAGATCGCGCCCGGCACGTAGCCGCGCGAGAAGTGGGAGGAGTAGACCACGTCGTAGTCGGGGACCCGGCAGCGGATCACCGGGATCGCCACGATCGGGAGGGCCGAGAACTTGTGGGCCAGCGCGTCAGGTGAGGAGTTGGAGCCGTAGCCGAAGACCGGGATGCGCTCGGTCTCGGCATAGCCGTGCCTGTCACCGAGTTCGTCGCAGAGCGCCGCGAACGTGGTCGGGCCGAGTTCCGGGGCGAGCTTGAGCCGGTTCTGGTCGGTGCCGCCCGGCTCGGTCAGGTAGTGGCTGCCGCGATGGGTGAAGACGTACGAGCCTTT
>JAGQUV010000088.1 GCA_020438295.1 Solirubrobacterales bacterium | reverse complement strand
AGGACGCCGAGTTCCTGATCCGGCCGAAGACCGGCCTGAACGATATGGTCGTCCAGATCGATCCCGGCACGGTCGGTCCCCCGCCCGAGGAGGGGTCGACCCTGCCGCTGTCGCAGGGGCTCTCGAACGCCCAGCTCGACCAGTTCTGGGCTTCGCTGGATGTCGACACACAGGACTACCTGGTGCTGCTGCTGAACGGGGCCGGTGAGGGCCTGAACAACAAGGGTCCCGAGCTCTCCCAGGCGCTGCGGAGGTTCGGCCCGTTCGCCAAGTACACGGCGAAGCTGAACGGGGAACTGGAAAAGCGCCGGGAAAACATCAAACAGGGAATCCACGCGTTCAGCCAGATCGCCACCGAGCTCGGCAACAACGACCAGGTGGTGGCCGACTTTGTCACCCAGTCGAGCGAGTCGCTGGGCAACCTCGCCGCCGAAGAGGCCTCGCTCCGGGGGGCCCTGCAGGAATTCCCGTCGACGCTGTCCGCGGCCCAGCGAGGTCTGACCAGGTCGGACCAGCTCTCGCGGGTGCTGCGCCCGACCCTGCTCGGCCTGATCCCGGGCTCCAAGTATCTGAAGAGCTCGCTGCGGTCGGTCCAGAGCCTGGCCACCGATACGACCGCCACGGTCCGCGACGACATCCGGCCGTTCACCCGGAACGTCCAGCCGGTGGTCAAGTCGCTCAACAAGACCAGCAAGTCACTGGCCCAGTCGGGACCGCAGCTCACCGGAGTCTTCACGCAGTTCAACCAGCTGTTCAACCTGCTGGCCTACAACCCGCCCGGCGACACCCAGGAAGGATTCCTGTTCTGGGCGCCGTGGACCAACCACAACCTGAACTCGACGATCAACGCGCAGGACCCTCAGGGCCCAGTACGTCGTGGCACGTCGATGGTGACCTGCAACACGGCCACCCAGGCGTTCAACATCTCATTCGGCATCCCCCAGCTGTTGCCGGCCTACCGTCTCACCCAACTCCCTCGCGCGGAAGCGATCTGCTGATCCAGGCCAATGAATAAACAGGCACCCTCAATCGGACAACTGATTACCATCGCCGGCTTCGCCCTGTCCTGCTTCGGGCTGCTGCTCTTCGTATGGATCGCTTTCGGCGGACCTACCCCGCTCTCCTCGGCCGGGTACGAGTTGAAGCTGCCGTTGGCCCAGACCGGACAGCTCGCCGCCCAGTCCGAGGTCAAGGTCTCCGGCGTTTCGGTCGGCCGGGTCAGCAGCGTCGATCTCGGCAGCGGCGACCAGGCCGACCGGGCGATCGTGACGATGGAGATCGACCCCGAGTACGCGCCGGTGCCGACCGACACAAGGGCGATCCTCCGGGCGAAATCGCTACTCGGCGAGGCCTACATCGAGCTGACTCCGGGGGACAAGGCCGGCGGCACCCTGGAGGAGGGTTCGGAGCTACCCGAAGCCCAGATCGCGCAATCGATCCAGCTCGACGAGATCTTCCGGACCTTCGATCCGAAGACAAGGGAGGCCTTCAAACAGGGTGCGATCGACAACGCGATCGCCACCCACGGTCGGGGCGACGAGCTGAACCAGACCCTGGGCATCCTGCCGGGTACCTTCAACCAGCTGACCGATGTTCTCCGGGTGCTGAACGACCAGGAAGGCGATGTCACCAGGCTGGTGCGCAACACCGGGGTCGTGTTCGACGCGCTGAGCCGCCGCCAGGGCGAGCTGAGCGGGCTGATCAGGAACACCAACGAGGTCTTCTCGACCACGGCCGCCAGGGAGCAGGATCTGCAGGACTTCTTCCGGGTGTTCCCGACCTTCCTGCGCGAATCGCAGATCACCCAGACGCAACTGGGTGATTTCTCTGCGTTCGCGGCTCCGATCATGGACCGGCAGATCCCGGTCGCGAAACAGCTCTCGCCGACGCTCAAGGCTTCGGCCAGGCTGGCCCCGGTCAGCGTCGATCTATACAGGGGCCTCGGACCGCTGAACGACAAGGCCCCGAAGGCCTTCCCGTCGCTGCGCGGTTTCCTCGACCAGGACGCGCCTAAGCTGCTGGCCAGACTGCCGGACTTTCTTTCCGAGTTGAATCCCGTCCTGGACACGGCCAAGTACTACCGCAGTGAGTTGACCGGATTCCTGGCCAACACGTCCGCGGCGACCAACTCCCGCAACTTCTACAACGGCGAAGCGGTTCGGTACGCCCGGATCGGGGTCAGCCAGGGCCCGGAGGCGTTCGGTGCGCCTGCGTCGCGCATGACCACCAATCGGGCTAACCCCTACGTGGCCCAGAATGGTTACTCGAAGATCGGCAGTGGCCTGGACTCATTCCAGACCTACAACTGCGGCGGCGGCTTCAACGCCACCATCAAGCCCTGGGCGGCTCTCACGCCGGTTCAGCAGGCCCAATACCAGACGGCGTCCAAGTATCTCGACGCGGCCGAGAGCGAGGAGCTCTGGGGCCAGATCATCACGCTGGCCATGGACGACCGCAGTCAGACCGACGACCTCCCGGCTCCGGCCTGCAACCAGCAGGCGCCGTTCACCCCGATCGGCGATCCCTCGCGGCCGGCCACCCAGTACCAGCACGTATTTCGCGCCCCGTAAGCCCAGGGTCCCGCGGCCCGATGGGCACCGCAACTCCGGACGCCATTCGGGTTTGATGATGATGTAGGCTCCATTCTGGCGATTCTGGCCAGGCGGTGGGAGCCTCCGGAGTTGCATCCGGCAGACCTCTGCCGATCCAGAACCAACACAGGAGAGACCATGAAGAAGCTGTTCGCACTACTCATTGGCATGACGGCGATGTTCTCGCTTTCAGCCGCGGGAGTGGCCGGCGCCGCGCCTTCCGCGACGTCGAATACCGGCGTCACCCCGCAGGGCACCATCTATAAGGAAGTCCCCAAAGGCGTCGACCTCAGCCTCAACGTCGAAGTCATGCCGGGCCCGGGCGAGACGACTCTGAAGCCGATGATTAACGCCACGACCCAGCTGCCGGAGCTGTCATTCAACCCGGATCCGAAGATGCCGGTCTGCACCGAGATCACCGAAGCCAACTCCAATTTCCCGCCGGCGACGGCCATCTCGATGTGCCCGAACTCGGTAATCGGCGAGGGCGTATCGGACCTCTACCTGGCCCAGCAGGTTGCCGCCCTGATAACCGACCCCGTGATCACCGTATTCAACGGAGGGGCCAACAACCAGGGTGGCGGCATCATGGCGATCCACGCCTATTCTGCCTTCACCAACCACGGCATCTTCATGTCGGGTGAGCTCAAAAACGGCGAGCTGTCGGTCGACATCCCGCGGCTCACCGCCGACTCGTCGGTCCCGTCGTACACGTACGACATCCCCGGTGTCGCCGGACAGACCAAAGACTACGTCCAGGCTACCTGCAAGACCGGCACATGGACCACCAGTGCCGAGATCACGCTCGGAAAGCGCAACGAACAGGGCCAGGTCTCGGACGAAGAGGTCTTGGACACCCCCGAGCAGAACCAGGCCTGCACCGGCGCCGCCGGCAAGGGCAAGCTCAAGGTGACCAAGGTCAAGGCGAAGGGCAAGGTCAAGGCGAACAAGAAGGGCACGTTCAAGGTGACCGTCAAGAACAGCGGCACCGCGACCGCCAAGAAGGTCAAGCTGACCGGCAAGGGCGCCGCTTCGGGCTCGTCCGGAGTCGGCAACCTGGCGCCCGGCAAGACCAAGACCTACACCAAGAAGTTCAAGGTCAAAGGCAAGAAGGGCAAGAAGGTGACGGTCAAGGTCCAGGCCAAGGGCAGCAACTCCAACGCGTCCACCGGCAAGACCAAGGTCAAGCTCAAGTAGTTCAGGGCGAGACCGGATCACCTGATCCATAGCAGGGAAAGGGCGGCCCTTCGGGGCCGCCCTTTCTTTGAGGGACCACGGGACGGAGTCGAACCGTTGCGTGTCGGGCGGTA
>JAGQUV010000006.1 GCA_020438295.1 Solirubrobacterales bacterium | reverse complement strand
CGTCGCTCTCGAAGTTCGCGCAGCGGGAGATCGTGTAGTCCTCGGCGCAGAAGGTGCGCGAGGTCCACTTGGCGTTGTAGTCGGAAACGAATTCGCTCATCACCCGCTGCTGCAGGGCCGGAAGCAGCTGCTGGTTTATCTGGTCGCGCACGTCGTCCAGCGTCGGGGTTTCCGCCGGGGTCACGTCGACGACCTTGAACACGTAGAACTGGTTCCCGCCCTCGACCGGCCCGATCACCTCATTCTCCGGAGCCGACATGATCTCGCTGCCTGCCGGGTCGGGGAAGGCGCCCTCCGTGGCCACCGTCTTGCCACCCTGGGCCGAACTGCCCTGGGTCGAGTACTGCTTGGCCACCTTGGCGAACTGCTTGTCGTCCGAGCCCTTGTCGAGCTCGGCCTTGGCCTTCTCGGCATCGGCTTTGTTGTCGGTGACGACCAGGCGGATGTCACGCGACTCGGGGGTGGCGAAATTCTCCTTGGAGGCCTCGTAGAACCGCTCGGCCTCGGTGTCGCTCACCTCGGTGACACTGCCGGTGATCTCGTCCTGGATCTTGGTGCTCAGGACCTGCAGCCGGACCCGGTCGCGGACCTCGTCGACCGTGAAGTTGCTGTCCTTGAGGAACTTCTCGAAAGCCGCCTGATCGGGGAACTGGTCCTTTCGGACCGTGGCGAACTCGTTGTCGATCTCGCGGTCGCTCGCCTCGATCCCCAGTTCGGAGGCCTCGCCGGCCAGCCAGGCCTGATCGAGCAGGTCGCCGATCGCGGTCTCCCTGACCTGGTCGTACTGGGCGTCGCCCGGCTTCGGCGCGGCATTCAGCCCACCCCGACGCCAGGTCTGGTCAAAGCTGCGGTCGTACTGCTCCTGACTGATGTTGCCGAGTCCGTCGGGGACGTCTTCGACCACTGCGATGTCTCCGGAAGGGATCGAGGGGTCGCCCAGCCCCTGCGCAATTGCGAAACCGGCAAACAGGACGACGAGAACCCCGCCGAAGATGATCAGCCCTAATTTGCGTGCCCCGCTCATGCAGTGATGCCTCCTGAAGTCAGTCCGAATGCGGCAGTAGCTTACGAATCCGGAAGCATATCTGCCCGGACCTTGGTGATGCCCTCGGCCAGCCTCGAGATCGCGGCCAGCCTGGCGCCGGGCTCCTCGGGAACCTGCAGCGACGCCTCTTCCGTGCGCCAGTCGTAGCCGACACCTTCGACCAGCCCGCGCAGGTTCTCGGCCGCTTCGGAATCGAACCGGACCCCGGTCACGGTCAACCTGGTTCCCCGGAACTGGACCGCGGTCGCGCCGGCCTGGCCCAGGTCGATCCTGGCCTTCTGCAGATCGAGCAGGTTCGCCGCCTCCGGCGGCAGCGGCCCGAACCGGTCGACCAGCTCGTCGGTGATCCGGCGCAGCTCACCCGCCCGCCTGGCCGCGGCAATCCTGCGGTGGACGTCGATCTTCGCCGCCTCGAACGGGATGTACGCGGCCGGCAGGAAGGCGTCTACGCCGACGTCGAGCCGGACCGGCTCCGGTTCGTCTTCGGCTCCCTCGCGTCCCGAGAGCTCGGCTACCGCCTCGTCGATCAACTGGCAGTAGAGCTCGAACCCGACCGCCGCCACGTGGCCGGACTGCTCGTCTCCGAGCAGGTTGCCGGCCCCCCGGATGTCGAGGTCGCGCATCGCGATCCGGAACCCGGAACCGAGTTCGGTGTGGTCGGCGAGCGTCGCCAGCCGGGTCGAAGCCTCGTCGGTGAGCGCCTCCTCGCTCGGGTAGAGCAGGTAGGCGAACGCCCGCTCGCGGGAGCGACCGACCCTCCCCCGGATCTGGTAGGCCTGGGCCAGCCCGAGATGGTCGGCCCGCTCGACGATCAGGGTGTTGGCGGCCGGGATGTCTATGCCCGACTCGATGATCGTGGTCGCCACCAGGCAGTCGGCGTCCCCGCGCATGAAGGTGAGCATCGCCTCCTCGAGTTCGGTCTCCTCCATCTGGCCGTGGGCGATCAGGACCCGGACCCCGGGTACCAGGGCCCTCAGTCGATCAGCCGCCTCGTCCAGTGACTCGACCCGGTTGTGGAGGAAGAAGATCTGCCCGTCGCGACCCACCTCGCGCCGGACCGCACGCTCGACCAGCGCCTCGTCCCAGGGCCCGACGTAGGTCCGAACCGGCCGCCGGCCCTCCGGCGGCGTCTCGATGACCGAGATGTCGCGCAGTCCCGACATCGACATCTGCAGGGTGCGGGGGATCGGCGTCGCCGACAGCGACAGCACGTCGACCTTGAGCTTCAGCTGGCGCAGCAGTTCCTTCTGTTTGACCCCGAACCGCTGTTCCTCGTCGACCACGATCAGACCGATGTCGCTGGCCCGGACGTCCCTCGACAGCAGCCGGTGGGTGCCGATCAGTATGTCGACCCCGCCGGCCGTGTAGTCGGCGAGGATGCGCTTGACCTCGGCCGGCCTGCGCAGCCGCGAGACCCCGTCGACCCGGAACGGCAGGTCGGCCAGTCGTTCCTGGAAGGTGCCGAGGTGCTGCTGGGCCAGAATCGTGGTCGGCGCGAGCACCATCACCTGCTTGCCGTCCGAGGCGGCCTTCACGGCGGCCCGAATCGCCACCTCGGTCTTGCCGTAGCCGACGTCGCCGCAGACCAGCCGGTCCATCGGCCGCTCCGCTTCCATGTCGGCCTTGACCGCCTCGATCGCCTCGATCTGGTCGGCGGTCTCGCGGTAGGGGAAGGCGGCTTCCAGTTCCATCTGCCACTCCGAGTCCGGCCCGAATGCGTGTCCGGTGCGGGTCCGCCGTTCGGCGTAGAGGTTGACCAGCTCGCCGGCGATCTCGGCGGCGGCCCGTCGGGCCCGGGCCTTCATGTTCAGCCATTTCTTGCCGCCCAGGGCCGACAGCGAAGGCGATTCCGCCCCGCCGGCGTAGCGGGAGAGCTTCGCGAACTGGTCGGTCGGCACGTAGACCCGGTCTTCGCCGCGATATTCGAGGTACAGGTAGTCGCGGGTTATGCCGCCGACCTCCCGGGTCTCGAACCCGGCAAAGCGGGCGACCCCGTGATCCTCGTGGACCACGTGGTCGCCGACCCTCAGCTCGGAGAAGGTGAGCCGCCCGCGGACCGCTTCCGGGGCCCGCTCGTCGGCCCGGCGACGGCGATGGAGCAGGCCGCGGAACGGAAGGACCGCGATCCGGGTCGCCGGCGAGATGAAGCCTTCACCCAGCCGGGACTCGACCAGGCTCACGCCGGGATCGGCCGGCAGCCGGTCGGTTTCCAGGATCGGCGCTTCGATCCGGTCGAGCCCGTAGCGGGTTCGTTCGGCCTCTCCCATCGAATCGAACGCGACGACCGTGCGGTAGCCGGCCCCGACCAGCTTGAGCAGTTCGGCTTCGGCCTCTTTCAGGTTGCGGGCCGGGGTCTCGGCGACCATCGCCCGCATCGGCGTCACGGTCGCGCCGTCGCCTCCGTCCGGCCCCGCGGCGTTGGCCCCGGGATCGTCGCCCAGATCGTCCACCGGACGCGACAGGACCAGCACTGCCCGCTCGGCGAGCGGCCCGGCGACGTCCTCGTACAGATGCCTCGCGTCGTCGGCATGCATTGCGGTGGTCGCGTCTTCCCAGTGGTCGCGCAGGGCCGGCTCGATCTCTTCGGCCGCGGCCAGGACCACCGCGGCGGCGTCCGGAATCAGCTCGAGCGGCGCCCGGAAGTGCTCGAGCGGCAGGACCTCGGCCAGGTCCACGTCCTGCTCCTGCTCCCTGGCCTCGTCGATCGCCAGCTCGGCCAGCTCGCGGTGGTTCAGGTCGAGTTCGGCGGCCGGGGCGATCTCGATCCGGCCGGCCTCACCGAGCGAGCGCTGGGTGAAAGTGGAGAACCGGCGCATCGACTCGATCTCGTCCCCGAAGAACTCGAGCCGGGCCGCCTGGTCCTCGGTCGCTGCGAAGACGTCGAGTATCCCGCCCCGGATCGCGAACTGGCCGCGCTCGGTCACCTGGTCGACCCGCTGGTAGCCGGCCGCGTCGAGGTCCCGGGCGAGCCGGCTCGGCTCGTGCCGTTCGCCGAGCGCGAGCGCGAACCCGGCCGGCCGCAGCGAGGCATCCGGGATCGCCTCGGCCAGGGCGACCGCGCTGGCCACCACTATGGCCGGCGCCTCGTCGTCGATCCCGAACGAGTCGAGCGCGTCGATGCGGAGGCCGACCAGGTGGGGCGGCGGGCTTATCTGCGAGGCGTAGCCGGTTCCACGGGACGGATACGACCTCACCTTGCGCTGTCCCAGGTATGCCCTCAGCGAGCCGGCCATGTCACGTGCCGAACGATCGTCCGGGGTGACGATCAGGGCCGGCCGGCCGGCCAGTCCGCCTTCGTCGTCGAGCAGGGCCGCCAGAAGGGCCGGCCGGAGGGCGGCCGAGACGCCGGCCGAGACCGCCGGGCCGCTTGCCGAGGCGGCCACCGCGACGCGCTCGGCCAGGGCGCCGACCCGCTCGTCCTCGAGCAGCAGGCCTGTTACAGGGCGCAGGGACAGGGTCGCGCTCCGGTCAGCCTTCCGGGCTGCTCAGGCCAGGCCGGGCCCGGAGCGCAGCCATTCGACCATGTGACGGCCCTCGTCGGCGGAGCGGTCCTCGATGCCGTCCCAGCGGTGCAGCATCTGCTTCAGTGCACCGACCGACTCGGGATCGTAGGCGGCGATCCGGCCGGCCAGCTCCAACGCGGCGGTCTCGGTCGCCGCGCCGGGAGAGACTTCGTTGACCAGTCCGATCCGGAGTGCCTCGTCGGCCTTGACCATCTTCGAGCTGAGCAGCAGGTACTTGGCGGCCGAGAGCCCGCAGAGCGTGCTCAACCGGGCCGGGCCGACCCGCACCCCGAGGTCCGCTCCGGGAAATCGCATCTGCAGGTTCGCCCCGCCCACCCTGATATCGCAACAGATCGCGATCTCGGCGCCGCCCCCGACCGTGTATCCGTGACAGGCTGCAATCGTCGGCTTGGGAAACCGGACCATGGTGTTGTACAGGTCGGCGAACCGCTGCATGCGGTCCACTTGGCTCTGCCTGTCGAGGTCCTCCTTGATGTCGGCACCGGCCGAGAAGGCCATGAAGTCGGTCGAGGAGAAGACCAGTACCCGCACCGAGTCGTCCTCGCGGGCCGAATCGAGGTGGCCGATCAGCTCTTCGATCATCGCGCCGTTGATCGCGTTGAGGGCGGTCGGCCGGTCCAGCTGGAGCAGCGCCACCCCCTGCTCGTCGACCCCGTAGCTGGTCAGGCTGTCCGACTGGGCCTGGCTCATCCGCGTTCCTCCTCGCCGGCCGGGCCGGCAGCTAGTTGTTCCAGTAGACGCTCAGTTTCGCGCGCGGCCGTAGTGATCAGCTCGCCGACCTGCTCCCGCGACTCGGAGAAGCGACTGAGCACGTACGACGCAACCCGCTCCGGGTCGGTCGAGTCGGGGCGCCCCACCCCCACCCTGACCCGCCAGAAATCGGGGCTGCCGAAGCCGGCCTTGAGGCTCTTCAGGCCGTTGTGCCCGGCCAGCCCGCCACCGAGCCGCGAGCGCACCTCGCCGAACGGGAGGTCGATCTCATCGTGGACCACGATCACCCGGTCCATCGGGACCCGTTTGGCACCGCGTGCCGGCCCGGCCGAACCCCCGGACTCGTTCATGTAGGTCCCAGGGCAGAGCAGGACCACCCGGGGACCGCCCGGCCTGCTTCTGCCTTCGGCCATCCGCCCACGGTACTTCTCTTTCCACCGTCCCAGGTCCCAGCTCTCGGCCAGCTGCTCGACCACCATGAATCCGGCGTTGTGACGGCTTGCGGCGTACCGCCCACCGGGGTTGCCGAGCCCGACGATCAGGAACGGGGAATCTCCGCCTGAACCCCCGTCGCCGCGGCCGGTCCGGCGAAACAGCGGCAGCGCCTACTCCTCTTCTGAGGATTCGCCGCCCTCTTCGGGCGCCTCGCCCTCCGCGCCTTCGGCGCCCTCTTCGGCCCCTTCGCCCTCTTCGCCGACCAGTTCCGGGTCGGTCTCGACCTCGGGCTCGGGTTCTTCTTCGACCCGGGGCGGCGACAGGGTCACCAGCGTGACTTCGGACGGATCGTCGGCGACCAGGGTCACACCGTCCGGGACGACCAGGTCGGCCAGGGAGAGCACGTCGTTGATCTCCATCTCGGAGACGTCGAGCGTGAGGTTGTCGGGAATCTCGGTGGGCAGCGCTTCGACCGTGATTTCTCGGGTCACGTGCTCAAGCACCCCGCCCTGCTTGACGCCGGGCGCATCGTCGCCGCCTTCGAGCTCGATCACGACGTCGGCCTGGATTGCCTCGTCGAGCTTGACCTCCTGCAGGTCAATGTGCTGCAGGTCACCGCGGACCGGGTGGTGCTGCTGCTCCTTGATCACGACCGGCACCGCTTTCGAGCCCTCGATCTGGAGGTCGAACAGGGCGTGGCCCTCGCCCAGGATCACCCGGGCTTCGCGGCTTTCGACCTGGAAACTGGTCGCGTCCTCGCCGCCCGAGTAGACGACTCCCGGGATTTTGCCGTCCCGCCTCAGGCGACGGGTGGTCCGGGTGCCGAATTCGGTACGGGGAGCTGCGGTCAGCACTGCGCGCTTGGAAGACATTGGACGGGAGAGCATAGAGAACCTCGTAGCCTTAGGGCATGTCGGATGATTCGCGGATACCCAAGGGAAGGATCAGGCGCTCGGCCAAGCTGGGCACGGTGATCGGCTCCCAGGGGGCCAAGTACGCCGGAACCAAGGCCTCGAACCTGGTCCGCAAAGGTGATTCGGCACAGCAGAAGCTCGATCGGCGCCACCTGGAGACCGCATCCAAGATGGTCGAGGCGCTGGGCCAGATGAAAGGCGCAGCGATGAAGATGGGCCAGTTCGCCTCGTTCATCGACACCGAGTTCATTCCGGAGGAGTACCGCGAGACCTACCAGGAGCAGCTGGCCAAGCTGAGGAGCGATGCCCCGGCGATGCCCTGGTCCAAGGTGGAAGAGGTGCTCAAGGACGAATACGACGGCGTCCCGGTCGAGGCGCTGTTCGCCTCGGTCGAGAAAGAGGCATTCGCGGCCGCCTCGATCGGGCAGGTCCATCGCGGTACCCTGATCGACGGCCGCAAGGTGGCGATCAAGATCCAGTACCCCGGGATCGCCGAGGCGCTCGAGGCCGACCTTAAGAACGCCGGATCGCTGATGCAGCTGGCCCGTGTGATGGCCCCCGGCCTCGACGCCAGGGAGGTGACCAGCGAGCTCCGGGAGCGGGTGCTCGAAGAGCTCGACTACGAGTACGAGGCGCAGAACCAGCGCTCGTTCGCCCGCGCCTATCGCGACCACCCGTTCATCTTCGTGCCCGACGTAGTGACCCGGCTCTCGCGGCGCCGGGTGCTGGTCACCGAGTACGTCGAGGGACTCGATTTCGACGCGGTCAAACAGCTCGACCACGAGCAGCGCAGTCGCTTCGGCGAGATCGTCTTCCGCGGGAGCTTCGGCTCGATCTACCACCTGCAGCACTTCAACGCCGACCCACATCCCGGCAACTACCTGCTGATGGCCGACGGCACGGTGGCCTTTCTCGACTTCGGCATGACCAAGAAGCTCGACCGCGAGCAGATCGAGCTCGAGCAACGGGCGGTCGACGCCGCGGTCAGAGACGACCCGGAAGAGCTGCGCGACGCGCTGCACGATCTCGGCTTCATCAAGAAGCCTTCGAAGCTCGATGCCGAGCATCTGATGGACCACGTCAAGGTGGTCGGCGGCTGGTACATGAACGACCGCGAGACCGAGGTGAACCCGACCCTGGTGATGAAGATGATCGAGGCCACCCACGACCCGCGGTCGGAGTACTTCGACCTGATGCGCCGGGAATCGATCCCCGCCAACGAGCTGATGGGCCGCCGCATGGAGATCGGCGTCTTCGCGGTGCTCGGCCAGCTCAGGGCTCGCCGCAACTGGCACCGGATCATGCGCGAGTGGGTCTACGCGGATCCGCCCTCGACCGAGCTGGGCCGGCTCGAATGGGAATACTTCGAGTCCCGCGGGGTCAAGCAGGTTCCCGGAATCGCCGCCCCGGGCGAGTAGACTGGCGCCGTCCGAACACAACCGGCCTCCGCGTGGCACCGGCGCGGGCCGATGACCGAGGAGAGCCTTGTTCCGCAGAATCAAGAGCGGCTGGCAGCTGACCAGGAAGAGCTGGGGCGTGCTGAGGTCGGAGCCCGGCCTGATCCGGTTTCCGGTCGTGGGCGGCCTGATCAGTCTCTTGCTCGCGGCCATCTTCTTCGTTCCGGCCGCCTACCTCGTCGACAGCGATCCGACCTGGGCCGGGGTGGTCCTGTTCGCGATCGGCGTCTACCTGCTGGCCTTCGTCGGCTACTACTTCTCGGTCGGACTGGCCGCCAACGCCGATGCCCGGATGCGCGGAGAACGGGTCAGCTTCGGCGCCGGCATGTCGGTGGCGTCGTCGAGGATGTCGGAGGTCGCCGGCTGGGCGTTCGTCGCAACCGTGGTGATGACGATCATCCGGGCGATCCAGGAACGGCTCGGGATCGCCGGGGCTGTTTTCGGCGCCCTGGCGGCCGCCGGCTGGGCCCTGATCAGCTTCCTCGCAGTGCCGGTGATCGCGATCGAGGGAACCGGCCCGATCGAGACGATCAAGCGGTGCGCCCACCTGCTCAAGAGCCGGTGGGGCGAGCAGATCACCGGCAACGTGGCGATCGGCGGGGCGGTGTTCCTGATCGGCGTCCTCCCGGCGATCCTGCTGATCGTCGGCGGCATAGCCCTGGTGGCGACGACCGCGGCCGGCGGTGGCGCCCTGATCGCGATCGGCGTCGTCGTGCTGATCATCGCGATGCTGATCCAGCAGGCACTTTCGGTGATCTTCGGAGTCGCGCTCTATCGCTACACCGCCGACGGCGAGGCGGTCGGCGCGTTCACCGAGCAGGAAATGGAACAGGCGGTCCGCGTCAAGAAGGGCCACGGCGGCGCCGCCCCGGCCGGTTCGATCTGACCCGATTCAGGCCGGAGGGCCGCCCGGCTGCAGTAGGCGGGGATCGTTCGAGCAGACCCCGCTGACCCCCATCTCACGGAAGCGGGCTATTCCCTCGGCGGTATCGACCGTCCAGACGTTGAGCGCCACGCCGGCCGCGGAGGTCGTCTCGACCAGCCGCGGCGTCACCACACCCTGAAAGGCCCAGACCGACTGCACCCCCAGCTCCGGCAGCCGGCGGCCGACATCGCCCGGCAGCCGGCGACGCATCGCCGTCACCCCGGCCAGCACCGCCGGCCTGAGCCAGGGCTTGGCGGTCCAGTCCCGGGTCACCCGCGGGACGGTCCAGCCCCGTTCGATCGCCGGCTCGAGTTCGCCGATCCGGCCGATCGTCGAGAGCTCCATGGTCGAGACCGTGGTCCGGTCGAGCAGGCCGTGGCGCCGGACCGCCTCGACCAGCTCGTCCTCCCTGCCGGGCAGCTTCACATCGAGGTTGATCGCCACCTTTTCGAGTGGCGCGCGGGTGAATGCGGCCAGCGCGTCGTCCAGGGTGAGCCTGGGATTCGCCGCGGCCGCCTGCCAGTCGTGGGCCACCACCAGCGGCGACCGCTCGTCCGTGGGCGACTCCGGCCGCCCGTCGTCAAGCCACAGCACGTCGAATTCGATCAGGTCCACCCCGACCTCGACCGCCTTGACGAACGAGGCGACCGTGTTTCCGGGAACCAGCGCGTCGGCTCCCTTGTGGCCTATCCGGGTCAGGGTCATCCCGGCAACCCTACCCCGGCGATCGCCGGCAGATGTTGCAGACCGTCGACCCGGCCGGAGCCAAGGGCGCCGGCCTGTAACGCCGGCGCCGCAGCTAGAACAGCTGGTTCTCGCCGGCGAAGATCTCGGAGACCGAGTCGTCGGTGAAGATGCGGCGGATCGAGTCGGCCAGCGTACCGGCGGCCGAGAGCACCGTGATGTTGTCCGGGGCGCCTGGGCGGAGCGGAATGGTGTCGGTCACCACGATCTTCTCGAGACCGGACTTCTCATACGGCAGGCGTTCGAAGGCGGGGCCCGAGAAGACGCCGTGCGTGGCGCAGGCGATCACGCTCCTGGCCCCTTCATCCAGCACGGTACGGGCGGCCGCGCAGAGGGTGCCGGCGGTGTCGATCATGTCGTCGGAGATGATCGCGATCTTGTCCTTGACGTCTCCGACCACGTAGCCGATCTCGGCCACCTGCTGGGCCGGGCGCTCCTTTTCCATGATCGCCCACTCGGTGCCGATCTTGCGGGCGAAGTTGCGTGCCGCCTTGGCCCGCCCGGCATCGGGCGAGACGACCACCAGGTCGCCGGCGTCGTACTGGTCGGTGAACCACTGGGTCAGCATCGGCATCGCGGTCATGTGATCGACCGGGATGGTGAAGAAGCCCTGGATCTGTCCTGCGTGGAGGTCCATGGTCAGGACCCGGTCGATGCCGACCGACTCGAGTGCGCGGGCGACCACCCGGGCGGTGATCGGCTCTCGCGGAGCCGATTTCTTGTCCTGGCGGGCGTAGCCGAACCAGGGCAGGACGGCGATGATCCGGTGGGCCGAGGCGCCCTGGGCGGCGTCGGCCATGATCATCAGCTCCATCAGGGCATCGTTCGGGTCCATGCCGGTCTGTTCGTTGGCACAGGTCGACTGGACCAGGAAGACGTCGGCACCGCGGATCGATTCCTCGAACCGGCCGTATATCTCACCGTCGGCGAAGGTCTTCAGGGTGACGTCGCCGAGGCTGAGCTGGAGCTTCTCGGCGATCTTGGCGGCCAGGTCGAGTGAGCTGCGCCCGCCGAAAACCATGGCCCGCTTCGAGTAGTCGTGCGGGATCGTGGTCGGTACGGCGGGTGACGGTTCGGTGACGCTCACGAATCCTGGTCCTGTTCTTCTTCTCGGGCCTGGCGGCGCTGGGCGTATTCTTCGATGGTTCTCTGGTCTCCGCGGCTTACCGCCAGAGACCCGGCCGGGACATTGTCCCTGATTATCGCTCCGGCGCCGGTATAGGCGCCTTCGCCAATCTCTACCGGGGCGACCAGCATGGTGTCAACACCGAGCCTGGCCCCGGGCCCGACAACTGTCCGGTGTTTGCGACGACCGTCGTAGTTGGCGGTGATCGTCCCGGCCCCGAGGTTCGCGCCTTCGCCGATCTCTGCGTCTCCCACGTAGGAAAGGTGAGGCACCTTCGCCCCGGGCGCGATGGTCGAGTTCTTGATCTCGACGAAAGCTCCCGCCTTTGACCCGTCAGCCAGCTCGGCTCCGGGCCGCAGGTAGGCGAACGGACCCACCTGGCAGTTGTCCATCACCTCGCAGAGCACCAGGAACGAGTGGACCACCTGGCTGCCGGCGCCGATTCCGCAGTCGGTCACCGTGCTGTGGGGCCCGATCACGGCTCCGGCACCCACCTCGGTGGCTCCGCGCAGCGAGGTTCCCGGCTCGATCCGGGCGTCGGGACCGATCGTCACGTCGGCGTCGATCCAGGTCGATCCGGGATCGACCACCGTCACGCCGGCCAGCATGTGGCGTTCGAGGATCCTGCGGCGTGCCTCTGCCTCGACCGCGGCCAGGTCCACCCGGGTGTTGACCCCGAGGTTGACCGCCACGTCGTCGGCCACGTGGGCCGCCACCTTCTCCCGCCGCCCGCGCAGCACGGCGAGCACGTCGGGCAGGTAGTACTCGCCCTGGGCGTTGTCGCTGTCGATCTCGCCGAGCGCGCCGGCCAGGGCGTCACCATCGAAGACGTAGGTCCCCGAGTTGATCTCCCTGATCTCGAGTTCGGCCTCGGTCGCGTCGCCGGCCGCCTTCGCCTCGACGATCTTCTCGACTCCGCCGTCGGATGATCGGACCACCCTGCCGTAGGTCCCGGGGTCGTCGAGGATTGCGGTCATCACGGTGGCCTTCGCGCCGGTCCCGCGATGGGTCTCCAGGAGCTCGGTGATCACCTCGGTCGAGACGAGCGGGACGTCTCCTGAGAGGACCAGCACCTCACTCGAATCGCGGACCAGCTCGATCGCCGCCCGGACGGCTCCGCCGGTACCGTCGGGCTGCGGCTGCACCACGGTCTCGAAATCGCCGGGCACGGCATCCCCGAGCTCACGGTCGGGTGAGACGATGACCGCGATGCGCTCGACCCCGGCGCCGCGCGCGGCCAGCACCGGCCAGGCGATCATCGCTCTGCCGCACAGCGGATGGAGCACTTTGGGGGTCGCCGACCGCATGCGGGTGCCTTCGCCCGCGGCCATGATCAGGGCTGTGGTGGTTCGATTGGTCAAACGGGTACAGCCGCTCCTTCAGCCGCCCGCCGGAGGCATTCAGGTGCCCCGGGTGAGCTGCTTTCCGCCGATCGAGACCATGATGAGCATCCAGCCGGCAAAGATCAAGTCGATCCCGACCAGCAGTCCGATCGCCCAGTCGGCCGAGCTCGGCAGGTCGAGCAGGACGAGCAGTCCCAGCAACAGGGCCAGGGCGCCGCTCACGCCGAGCCATCCCGCTCCGGGCTCGCCCCGCTCACGGGTGGCCACATACAGCCGGAAAGCGCCCATCAGGATGAAGTAGATGGCCAGGACCGCGGTAAGGGTCTTCGTTCCGTCCCCGGGATTGACCAGCAGGTAGAGGCCGGCGACCAGGGTCAGAAACGACCAGAGGAACCGGACCAGCATTTCGCCTGTCTCGCGCAGGCTGAAGGCCGAGGCAAAGATGAACACCGCGGCGAACAGCAGGATCCAGCCGATGAAGATGGTCACCCCCCAGGAGGCCACCGACGGGATCAGGATCGCGATCCCCCCCAGGATCATCAGCAGGATCCCGGCACCCCGGTAAAAACCCCAGTTGACGGACGGATCTCCACGCATCTCATTCTCGGTATCCATGGCCGACACTCTACCCCCGTCGCACCCGGAGAACGGGAGCGGCCGCCGGCTGAACGATCCGGTTCCCAACCCGGTCGAATCCGGTCCAGGTAGAGTCGGCCCTCGTTCCGGGGTGGGGTAACTGGCTAACCCACCGGGTTTTGGTCCCGGTAATGGAGGTTCGAGTCCTCCCCCCGGAGTACGGTTCCGAAACCGCCGCCACAATCGGCATCTGCCGGCCGGGGGACCAACCACAACCCGCATCGGCCGGCCGGGATCGGCTCCTGCGCGCCGGCGCGCCAACCACCGAAACTCCGCCGCAGCGACCGCGTTCGTATGGCAGGGGTCTGCTACGGTTGACCCGCTCTGGCGGCCGCCATCCGGCCCGGAGCCGGGGATGACATGGGGGCCCCGCACGTCGATCAAACCGGAGAGGACCCACCACAGATGCGCAAGTTTGCAACGCTGATCCTGGCAATCGGAACCCTGGGGGTCGCTCCCCTGATCCTGGCTCCTGCGGCAGTGGCCGCCCCGGCCGTGCCCAGCGTCCTCGACGGCAACGTCGCCTGCGAAGAGGTAACCGCCGCAGGCAACGTCCCCGGGTCGGCCGGCCAGACCTGGTGTGGCACGATCCGCCCGGACGACAAGGGCGACGATGGCCTGAAGATCAGCTCGACCCTTTCGGCGCCGCTGCCCTCCGACCGCAGCACGGTCAAGTCGTTCGACGACGTGCCGATCGACGTGAACGTCGCCCTGCCGGACCCGGTTGCCCATGGTGGCGGCCCGTACCCGCTGGTGATGATGTTCCACGGCTACGGTGGGTCCAAGATCAGCTTCGCCGGCATGCAGGGCTGGCTCTCGAAAGGCTACGCCGTCTTCTCCCAGACCAACCGCGGCTTCCACGAGTCGTGCGGGACTCCCGGTGCCAAGGTGGCCGACCCGGTCTGCAACACCAAAGGGTTCGTCCGCCTGGACGACACCCGCTACGAGGTCCGTGACGCCCAGATCTTCTCGGGCATGCTGGTCGACGAGAGCCGGGTCCAGCCGGACAAGGTCGCTGCGTCCGGTGGTTCCTACGGTGGCGGCATGACCATGGCGCTGGCCGCGCTGAAGAACCGGATCATGTTGCCGGACGGCAGCCTGACCCCTTGGCAGAGCCCCATGGGCACCGCGATGAGCCTGGCGGTCGGCATCCCGACCGTTCCCTGGACCGACCTCGCCTATTCGCTGACCCCGAACGGGAGCAACCTCGACTACATCAAGGACGCCTCCTACTTCGGCCGGTTCGGAGTGATGAAGCAGTCCTACGTCAACGGGCTCTACATCGGCGGCATTATCGCGCCCGGGTACTACGCGCCGGCCGGGACTCAGCCTGAGGCAGATCTCGCCGGCTGGAAGAACTTCATGGATGCCGGTGAGCCGTACGACGGCCAGCTCCAGGCAGATCAGATGCTGGACGAGATCACAAGCCACCATTCGTCCTACTACATCGATCACAGTGTGGCCCCGGCGCCGCTGCTGATCGGCTCGGGCTTCACCGACGACCTGTTCCCGGTCAACGAGGCGACCCGGTTCGCCAACCGGACCCTGGCCGAGTACCCGAACGCGCCGATCGGTCTGTTCTTCGGCTCTTTCGGGCACCCGCGGGGCCAGAGCCAGGGGAACGTCGCGGCCGCGCTCGGGTCCCAGCAGGAGCAGTGGGTGGACCACTACCTCACGGGAGCCGGCGCCAAGCCGAAGCCGGAGGTGACCACCTACACCCAGACCTGCCCCGACGGTACTCCGGGCAATGGCCCGTACGTCTCCGAGAAATGGGGCACGCTTGCCCGTGGCGAGATCCGGGTCCAGTTCAAGGACGGCTCCCAGACCGTTTCGGCGGACGGCGGCGACCCGGCGGTCGCTTCCGCGTTCAACCCCGATCCCACCGGAGGCGGCGACGGCGCCTGCGCCGAGGCCCCGGGTGCCAAGGAGGCAGGGACCGCGAACTACGAGACCGACCCCGCCCCGGCGCCGCTGTACGCCGGGGAGCCCGGGTACACGGTGATGGGCTCGCCCACCGTGATCGCCGAGATCAGCCTGCCGGGCGACGACTCGCAGATCGCCGCCCGCCTGGTCGATGTCTCACCCGACGGCCAGACCAAGACCCTGGTCGCCAGGGCGCTGTGGCGCCCGACCCAGTCCGGCTACCAGGTGTTCCAGCTGAACGCCAACGGCTGGAAGGTGGAAAGGGACCACGTGCTGCGGCTCGAGTTGCTGCCGAAGGATGCGGCCGGGGATGCCGGAACCGCGCTCGGCAACTACGGGCGTCCGTCCGACAACCAGCAGGACGCGATCATCGGGAACGTCGACCTGAGGATCCCGGTGGTCGAGGGACCGGGCCAGCTGGACGGCCTGGTCAAGGCCCCCGCCCCCAGGGTGTTGCCGGACCGGCCCGGGGTCGAGCTGGCACCAGGGAACGAGGACGTGGGCTCGATCTCGCTGGCCGACTACGCCAAGCAGGCCGATGCCGACGAGGTCGGCAAACTCAAGGTCAAGGGCAACGGCAAGGTCAAGGGCAAGGCGCTGACCGCCAAGGTCACCTGCGCCAAGAAGTACGACCGCTGCAAGAAGGCGACCTTCAAGTTCCAGGGGATCTCCAAGAAGCGGAAGGGCCTGCTCGCCAAGAAGAGCGGGGTCAAGGTCGGCTCGGGCAAGACGAAGCAGGTCAAATTCAAGCTGACCAAGAAGGGCCGGAAGGTCTTCCGCAACTACAGGAAGGCGAAGGCCAAGGTCCTGATCGGCGGCAAGAAGTCCGGCAAGGTCGCGATCAAGCGCGTCGGCAAGGTCAGGTAGCCCGACGGACCAGACACCGCACCCGCGGCAGCGGGTGCGGTCGACCTGCCTGGCCTGAGGCAATCGGGAACGACCCGGAGCCGGGTCAGGCGAGCCACCGGAGCCGGGTCAGGCGAGCGAACGCATAGCGGGTGCAATTGCCATACATATGGTGAGGCAGGTGCACCCACCCCGGGACCGTTGAGCCGAAGCGGAGCCCCCGCGATCGTGGTGGGTGCAATTGCCAGACGTATCGCACGACAAGTGCACCCACCCTGCTGCGTCGGCACCCACCCTGCTGCGTCGGCGCCTCGGCTCGCCGCCGCGGTGCGACCCGGTCGGAGCCGGTCCGCGACCGGGCCGGGATCAGGCGACCTGTTCGCGCGAGCGGCCGCGCGGTGAGGCGATGCCGAGGACGCGCATCGCCTTGATCCCGAGACTGAGCCGCTCGCGACCCTCGGTGGCGGTCGCGTCATGGCCGCTCAGCTCGCGGATCCGCTCCAGCCGATAGCGAATCGTGTGACGGTGCGTGAACATCTGCTTGGCCGTGGCCGGGGCGTTGCCGTCGCTCTCGAGGTAGGCCTCGACGGTCGCGACCAGGTCGGTCTCGTACTGCTCGTCGTACTCGACCAGCGGCTCGACCGTCTCCGCGTAGAAGTTGTGGAGCTCCTCGCTGGTCGTACCGAGCAGCAGCCGGTAGGAGCCGGTCTCCTCGAACGCGATCGGCGAGCGTCCCTCGGCCTCTCCCACGTTGAGCGCAAGATGGGCCTCACGGGCGGCCCGTTCGAATTCGACCGGATCGGTCGCCACCCTGGAGCGAGAGACCGTGATCGACAGGCCGCTGAGCGACCGGGGCAGCTCCCGCGAAAGGGCCTCTTCGACCTTGAGCAGGCGTTCCTCGTCGGGCGACGGCACGATTATTGCGACGATCGACCCTTCATCCAGCCGGCTGGTCCCGGCGATCGATCCGGGAACCGCGGTGCGGATCGTCCGGGTTGCCATCGCCAGCACGTGGTCGCGCCAGTCTTCGTCCTGCGCCGCGCCGGCATGTGCCCGGACCATGAACACCCCGCCGCCCCTGGAGATGTCGCACCCGACCTCGGCCGTCCGGCGCGATATCTCTTCGGGATCGGTCAGTTCGCCGTCCAGGGCGGAAGCGACCGCTGCGGCAACCGCTTCCTCGTTGCCCCATTCGGCCGAACGGGCCCGCTCGACTTCGAGCGCCGCGAGCGCGGCCAGAACCCCCTGATTGCCGGCTTCAACCGCGTCCCCGAGGTAGCGGATCTCGCCGACCGGCTCGTCGCCCAGCTCCAGTCCGATCGATTCGATCGAGCCGCCGCCGCTGGTCAGCCTGATCTCCTGTTGCCGGGTCGCCCCGGCCACCGCGAGAACGATCCCCGAGCGATCCATGAATGCGAGCGGGACGCCGAGCAACTCCGAAGCCGCCCGGGCCAGTCCCGGCAGGCCCCGGCCGGCAAGGACCGGCTCGGCCAGGCGGGCCGCCCCGCTCGCCACGGCATCAGGGTCGGTAGCCATTACTGCGTCCGGCGGGACATGTCCGGCCGGGGATTCACTGGCCGGACCAGGGGAAGATGCCGGTCACATCCTGGGAGAAGAACACGTAGGCGAGTCCGCCGACCACGCCGATCGTGATCAGGATCCCGAAGATGAAGAACGAGAGGAAGCCGGCCGCCATCTTCTCCGGCCAGCGACCGAACGAGTTCATCGCCGGGACCAGGATCAGACCAACGAACGCGGTCAGGCTGATGAAACCGGCGGCGCTGAACAGCCAGACGGTAGTAGACAGGGCGAGCGGCATTCGCTCAATTTTTGCGCAATTGCCCGAGCAACAGGGCCGCGACCGCGAAAAACGCGAAGCAGAACGCCCCCAGGGCCCAGCCGGCGAAAACGTCGCTGAGGTAGTGGACATCGAGATACACCCTGCTCAGGCCGACCAGGATGGTGAGCGCCAGGCCGGAAAGCGCCAGCGCCGTCCCCCTGGCCATCGACGGCCTTATTCGCACCGCTATGGTCACCGTCAACCAGACGTAGAAGACCGAATATGCCGCATGGCCGCTGGGAAACGAGTAGCCCGAGACGGTAACCAGGCCACCGTCGGGCCGGGGTCGGCCGACCGCGTCCTTGAACAGGTCGACCCCGACCCAGATCGCGGTCGCCGAAAGCAGCAGCACGACCATCTCGGTCCACCTCCGGGCCAGACCGAGCAGGACGGCGGTGATGGCGACCAGCGGCAGCAGCACCGCGCTCGAACCCAGGACGGTGATCAGTTTCGCCAGATCGGTGAGCCGGGCGGTCTGGATCAGGTTCACGAAATCGATCGCCCGCTGGTCCCCTGGGGTCGGCCCGGCATCACCGGTGACGATCGCCGTGTAGGCGACCAGCACGAATGACGAGACCGCCAGGATCGCGCAGAGGGTCGTCACCTCGAGGCCGAACGTGCCTCCGGGCGTGAGCCGGGCGACCGCGAAGCGGAACTGGGGCCGGAACCTTCTCCCCAGCCGTACCAGCGGCACGGTCGCCCGGTGAGCGTCCATCCAGGCCACGGTCCGCTCCCGGTTGGCCGGATCCCTGAGGTAGCGGTAGAGCACGACCGCGACGACGCTGACCACGATCACGGTTCCCAGGATGAGCGCCCCGATGCCCACGTACTCCGCGGCGGCGTCGATGCTGCGGGCGAAGAAGTACCCGGCCAGTATGTGCGCGGTCACCTGCAGCCCGGAACCGAGCACGCTGTACGGGACGAACGCCCGGTACTTCATGTCCGAGCTGCCGGCGACGAATGGTGACAGTGCTCTGACCACCCCGATGAACCGGCCGATCAGCACCGTCTTGCCGCCATGGCGGTCGTAGTAGTCCTCGACCATCTCGAACCGCTCCCGGGTGATCCCGAACCGGGGGCCGTGCCTGAGCACGAATTCGCGTCCCAGCCGGTGCCCGAGCCAGAAGCTGGTCGTGTCGCCGAGGAAAGCCATGATCCAGGCGATCGCGATCAGCAGATAGACGCTTATCACGCCCTGACCGGCGACCGCACCACCGACCAGCAGCGCGGTCTCGCCGGGTACCAGCAGCCCGACAAACGCCCCGGTCTCGAGGAAGGCCAGTACCCCGACGACCAGGTAGGTCCAGTCCCCGAGCAGGTTCGCGAAGTCGTCGAGCAATTGCTGGAGGTCGAGCTCGGGGAAGAACTGGCGGTAGAGCAGGTAGACGACTACCGCGGCGACCGCCCCGGCGACGAGCAGGTAGAGGTGCCGGCGGCCCAATCCAGGCGGCTCTACTGAGCCGGCCGGCTCGGGCGCCGGCTCGGGCGCCGGCTCGGATGGCCGATCAGGCGTCCGGGCGGGATCGCTCAAAGCCCGACCCCTCCCTGGCACACGATCGCCTCCGGGCCGATTTCGCCGGCCCCGGCCTCGGCGCTTTCCCGGTCGGGATAGATCCCGAAAACGGTCGGTCCGGCCCCGCTGATCGCGACCAGTCCGGCGCCGGCGGCCTCGACCCGCTGCCGGACCGTACCGATCTCCGGCTTCAGCGCGACGGCGGCCGGCTCGAGGTCATTGATCAGCAGCGCGGGATAGTCGAGCGGCGAAACGCCGCCGCTGGCCACCGCCCACAGTCTTCCCGAGATCTCATCGATCTCTTCCTGGCTCCGGGCGGCCGCCTGACGGTCCGCCTCGGCGAACACGTCGCCGGTCGAAAGCCCTTCGGCAAACGGAACCAGCACCACCCAGTGCTCGGCCGGGGCCGGTAGCGAGGAGAGCTTCTGACCGGCGCCCTCGACCAGGCAGGGCGCCGGTTGGATCTGCGAAGGCACATCGGCGCCCAGCATGATCGCCAGGCCGGCCAGGTCTGCGACCTCACCCAGGGCGAGGCGGAGGACCGCCGCCGCATCGGCGCTGCCTCCCCCCAGACCGGCCTGGACCGGGATCCGCTTCTCGATCTCGATCCTCAGCGGCGGCGAATCCCAGCCTTCGGAACGCAGAAGCCGCAGCGCCTCGGCGGCCAGGTTCTTCCCTTCGACTCCCGGGCAGACCACCTGATCTCTGTCGGATTCGCTGACCGTGATCCGGTCCCGGAGCGAGAGCGGCTCGAAGATCGAGGCCAGCTCGTGCAGCCCGTCCGGCCGGGCCGGGCCGAGGTAGAGGCCGAGGTTGAGCTTGGCCGGGGCGAAGACCCGGCTCGCGATCTGGTCCTGGTCGTTCATCGCCTACCGCACGATAGAGCGGCGCCCGGCTATCCGGGGCCCGGCAGGTCGATCGCCCCCGAGAGGGCCGCGAACTGCTCCGGGGTGAGCGCCTCGGCCCGGATCCCGGGATCGAGCCCGAGCCCGACCAGCGCCCGCCGGGCCTGGTCGAGCGTGCCCGGGATCGCCAGATCGAGCGAGCGGGGCAGGGCCTTTCTCCGGTGGCTGAACGCACCCCTCACGACCGCTCTGGTCTTCTCGTCCGGCCCCGGCCCCGAACGCCTGATCGAGACGATCGCCGAGTCGACCCGTGGCGGTGGCCGGAAGACGGTCCGGCTGACCGGCCGTACCAGCCGGACCTCACCGGTCAACTGAGCGAGTACCGAAGGTGCACCGTAGGTCCTGGACCCCGGTTCGGCCCGCAGCCGGTCGGCGATCTCGCGCTGGACCATCACGGTCCAGCCCTGGATCGACGGGAGCTCGAAGATCGTGCGCATGATCACCGGCGTGGCGACCGCATAGGGCAGGTTCGCGACCATCGCGGTCGGCGGCGGATCCAGACCGTCGAGTTCAACCCTGACCGCGTCGCCCCAGACCAGGTCGACCTTGTCCAGCGCTGCCACCCCGGCCAGCGCCGGCTCGAGCCCGCGGTCCAGCTCGATCGCGTGCACGTGACCGCAGACTGCGGCCAGGCGCGCGGTCAGGATTCCTTCCCCGGGGCCGACTTCCAGCACGCAGTCGTGCGCTCCGACCCCCGAATCCCGGACGATCGCATCGAGCAGGTTCGGATCGGCCAGAAAATTCTGGCCCAGCCTCACCACCCGAACAGCCGGGCGGCGTTGGCCGCGACGGTCGCCTCGAGCTCGTCGTATCCGACCCCGCGCAGGTCGGCCACCAGCCCGGCCGTCTCGACCACGAAGGCCGGCTGGTTGCGGTCGCGGCGCTTCGACTGGGGGGTCAGGTACGGGGCATCGGTTTCGACCAGGATCCGGTCGTCGGGGACCTTCACCGCCGCCTCGCGCAGCGCCTCGCTGGCCGGGTAGGTGACGTTGCCGGCAAACGAGCAGTACCAGCCACGCTCGCCCGCCCGCTCCACCCATTCCGGGGCCGAGAAGCAGTGGAGGACGACTTCGAGGCCAGGGCCGGCCCGGTCGAGGGTCTCGAACGATTCGGCCACCGCCCGCTCCTCTCCCTCGGCGTCGCGCATGTGGATCACCACCGGCAGACCGAGCCGGCCGGCGATTGCGACCTGGGCCTCGAATGCGGCACGCTGACTGTCCGGTGTCGCCGTGTCGCGGTAGAAATCGAGCCCGGTCTCACCGATAGCAACCACCTTCTCGTGGGCGGCCAGGCTCTCGATGTCGTCGGCCGCGGCCCGGTCGAAACCATCGGCGTCGTTGGGGTGGCGGCCGACCGCGGCGAAGACCTGGTCGTGGGCCTCGGCCAGGGCGATCTGCTCCCGGTTCGAGGCCTCGTCCAGTCCGACCGTGAGGATCCGGGTCAGGCCGGCCTCCCCGGCCGCCGCCAGGAGCTCGTCCGCGTCCTCGCGGCAACGGGTCACATGGGCGTGCGAATCAATCAAGCGCGGCTATTTCCGGAAGCGGAACGTCTTTGACTTGATCGCCTTTTCGCCGGTGAGCGCGTCAACCGCGGTCAACTTCACCTTGAGCCGCGACTTTCTGTAGTTCTTCTTCAGATACCTCAGTCCGAACCCGGTCAGTTTCAGATGCATCTGGTAGATCCTGTTCGCCGGGACCGCGTTGCTGAGGGTTCCTTTGACATTGCTCGCCGGCGTGATCAACTTGATCTTCGCGGTCAGCCGGCAGTCGTTCGTGCAGCTCGAGATCACCTTCAGCTTTTTCGCCACCTTGACCTTCTTCTTACCGTCCGGGGTGGTGAGCTTCAACCTCAGCTTGGGCGGAGCGTCGATCTGACCACCCGCGGTCGCCGACGCGGGCAGCGCCACGCCGAGCGCGACGATGGTCAGCAGTACTGTGATCTGTCTAAGCATTCTCGCCTCCGGCGCCGTTGTCGATGAAACCGCTTGCCGATTCTAGCCGGGAGACGGGCCGGTTCAGAGCTTGGGAAAGAGCGGCTCGATCCGTTCGACGTGCTGCCCGCCGGGGCGTGCCCCGAACCCGGACAGCTCGAGTGATGGCTCACCCAGGGCGCGGAGCAGGGTCGCGCTCGAGTTCGGCAGATAAGGGTGGAGCAGGACCGAGACGACGCGGAGGCCCTCGGCCAGGCTGTACAGCACCTGGTCGAGCCGGACCGCGTCCCCGTCCGACTTGGCCAGTACCCAGGGCTGGGACTCTTCGACGTACCGGTTCAGTCGCCGAACCAGGACCCAGATTTCTTCCAGGGCCTGACCGATCTGAGCCTGGTCGAGCAGCGCGCCGACCCGCCCCACGATGCCGTCGAAGTCGGCCGTAAGCAGCGGGTCGGGCTCCGCTGCCGGCAAGATCCCGTCCCTGTACCGGCCGACCATCGCCAGGGTGCGCGATGCGAGGTTGCCGAAGTCGTTGGCCAGCTCGGTCTCGTAGCGGGCCTCGAACCCGGCTGTCGAGATCGAGCCGTCCTGACCGAACGTGACCTCGCGGAAGCAGTAGTAGCGAAGCGCGTCGGCACCGAACCGTTCGATCACCTCGAACGGGTCGAGCACATTTCCTAGCGACTTCGACATCTTCTTCTCGCCCATCAGCAGGTACCCGTGGATGAACATCCGTTGCGGTGGCTCCAGCCCGGCAGCCAGCAGGAACGCCGGCCAGTAGACCGCGTGGAACTTGAGGATGTCCTTGGCCAGGATGTGCCAGGAGGCCGGCCAGAACTTCTCGGTAAGGTCCTCACCCTGGCGGGCGTAGCTGAGCGCGGTGTAGTAGTTGAGCAGCGCGTCGAACCAGACGTACATCACCTGGTCGGGGTCCCAGGGCAGCGGCACCCCCCAGGAGAGCTTCGAGCGCGAAAGCGACACGTCACGCAGCCCGGAACGAATGAAGGCGAGCGCCTCGTTGCGACGGAAGTCGGGCTCGATCATGCCCGGGTTCTCCTCGTAGAGCTTCTCCAGCGGTTCCTGGAAGGCCGAGAGCCGGAAGAACCAGTTCTCCTCTTCCTCCCGCTGGAGCGGCGTCTCGTGGATCAGGCAGGTATCACCCGGCCCGATCTCGTTGTCGGACTTGAAGTCGGCACAGCGGGGGCAGTACCAGCCTTCGTAGATGCCCTTGTAGACGTGGCCGTTCTCCTTGACCCGGTTGACCACCTGCTGGACCCGTTCGATGTGGCCGCGGTCGGTGGTCCGGATGAAGAAGTCGTGGGTGGAGTCGACTTTGCCGACCATGTCCTGGAACTGGGCGGCGCTGCGATCGACCAGCTGCTGTGGGGTGATGCCCTCTTTCTCGGCCGCCTGCGCGATCGGCTCGCCGTGCTCGTCGGTCCCGGTCAGCATGAAGACGTCTTCGCCCCGCTGCCGCATGTGGCGGGCCAGGATGTCGGCGGCCATGGTCGAATAGGCGTGCCCGAGATGGGGCTCGCCGTTGCCGTAGTAGATCGGGGTGGTTACGTAATAGCTCATCTGCCTGTCAGCCGCTCGGGCCGGCTATCGTCGCGGCTCCCTGCCGGTCAGCGCCTTGTAGAGGTCGTTGGCCCTGGTGTCGGTCAGCGAGGCGACCACGGTGGCGGCGGCCCTCGGCCTGGCCCCGGCCTTGACCAGCCGCTTCAGCGCCTCGACCGCAAACGCGATGTCGTGACCGTGACCGGCCGACTCGGCCGGGCCGATGACCAGGACGATCTCGCCTTTGACCTCTCCCTTGTACCGCAGCGCCAGCTCGGCCAGGGTGCCGCGGGTGACCTCCTCGTGCAGCTTGGTCATCTCCCGGCAGACCGCTGCCTGCCGCTCCGGGGCGAGCGAGGCCAGCGCCGCCAGCGACTTCGAAATCCGTCGCGGCGACTCGAACGCGACCACCGTCTCGGTCGTGTTCAGTACCCGTTCGATCTCGCCGGCCCGCTTCGGCAGGAACCCCTCGAACCGCCAATGGTCGGTCGGCAGCCCGGACGCCACCAGTGCCACGGGGATCACCGAGGGTCCCGGCAGGACCTCGACCTCGAGTCCGCGTTCGATACAGGCCCGGATCAGCCGGTAGCCCGGATCCGAGATCGCCGGCATCCCGGCATCGGAGACCAGCGTGATGCGCTCCCCCCGCTCGATCCGCTTGACCAGCTCGGTCGCCCTGGACTTCTCGTTTCCCTCGTGGTTGGAGACCAGCCGGGGTTTCGGGCTTATCTCGAGCCGCTCCAGGAGCCGGCCGGTCCGGCGCGTGTCTTCGCAGGCGACGTAGTCGGCCTCGACCAGGGCCTCCCGCATGCGACGGGTGACGTCGCCGACGTTGCCGATCGGGGTCGGGCATATGGTCAGGCGGCCCGGCATCAGGTTCGCTTCTCGAGTTCGATCCGGGCCAACGCGGCGGCACCGATCATGCCGGCGTCCGGTCCCAGCTCGGCCGCGACCACCTCGGTCCGGTTCATCGGCGGCAGTGCCCGCTGGCGCAGCTCCCGGCGTACGGGGTCCAGCAGCAGATCGCCCATCCGCATCACGCCCCCGCCCAGCACGATCACCTCGGGCTCGAAGATGTTGACCAGCGAAACCAGGGCGGTGCCGAGGTAGTGGCCGACCCGCTCGATCACGCCGGACGCGGCCCGGTCACCGCCTCGGGCCGCCGAGGCCACTTCGCGGGCGGTGATCTCCTGACCGGCGGCGGCCAGCAGCCCGAGCGCCGACTCCGGCTCCCTCTGTGCCGCTTCCCGCCCCTGGCGCCCGATCGCTGTGCCGGACGCGAAGGTCTCGACGCAGCCGTAGCCGGGGCAGTTGCCCTGGCAGCGGGGACCGTCGATCTCGACCACGACGTGCCCGAGCTCCGCGCCCGCGCCCCGGACTCCCCTGAAAATCTCCCCATCGAGCCAGATCCCACCTCCGATGCCGGTGCCGAGCGTGAGCATCAGCGCGTGTCGGGATCCCCTGGCCGCGCCGTACACTGCCTCGGCCAGCATCGCCGTGTTGGCGTCGTTGTCGATCACTACCGGCATCCCCAGCCGCTCGGTCAGCATGTCGCGTACCGGCAGGTCGGCCAGGTCGAGGTTGACCGTGCTGATCGCATGGCCGGCCTCGAAGTCCATGGTGGCCGGTATACCGACGCCGGCGGCAGCCGCCCCGGGGTGGGCCTCGCGGGCCTCGCCGATCTGGCCGGCCAGGAGGTCAACCACCGCTTCTTGCGAATATCCACCTGAAGAGACCTCATTCGAGAAGACCGCTTCCGGGCCGTCGCCGATCACGCCGACCGCCAGTTTCGTGCCGCCGAGATCAACTCCGATCGTTTCAACCTGATTCATCAGCCACCATTCTTAGCCCTTCATGCCTTCCGACGACGACCAGCGCCCTCCCGGCAAGCCCGAATACCGGGTGTACCGTTCGCGCCGCGGCCCATTCTCCCGCTTTCGCAAACCCGACCTCGAGTCGCTGCGAAAGAAGTCCCAGTCCAAGCAGTCAGGCGCCCGGGGAACGGACCGCGGAAAGCGCGAGAAACCGCCGTATGAGGTGCACCGCCAGGGACCGGTAGCCGCTCCGCGCACGGCGCGCGCACGCGCGGCGGAAGAGGCCGCAAACCGGCCGCCACGCTGGCGGCGCTGGCTGAAGTGGGGTGCGATCGCGGCGTTCGGCTGGATGTTGCTCAGCTTGCTCGCCTTCTCGGTGTCGGCCCAGATCCAGTCGATGAAGCTCGACGGCGACGCCAGGGACGCCCTTCAGGGAACTCCCTGGCTCCTCCCGACTGCCCAGAACATCCTGGTCATCGGCACCGACTCGCGCAGCCCCGACACGCTGGAGCCGGGCGCGGCCCAGGAGGAACGCTGCTACGAACAGCAGGCGACCGGCGAGGCCCCGCACGACGGCTGCGCCGGGGCCCGGGCCGACACCCTGATGGTGGTCCGCGCAGGCGGTGGCCAGTTCAAGAAACTCTCGATCCCCCGCGACAGCTACGCCGAGATCCCCGGCAACGGCTCGCAGAAGATCAACGCCGCCTACGCGTTCGGCGGGGCCGCACTGCAGGAGCGGACCGTCTCCGACTTCCTCGGCATACCGATCGACCACGTGGTGATCATGAACTTCACCGGCTTCGAGGACTTCATCGACGCGATCGGCGGAGTCGAGGTGGACGTTCCGGAGGCACTCTGCGCCGACATCTCCGGCGGCGAGGCCAACGGTGGCTGGACGATCCGGCTCAAGAAGGGCGACAACACCCTGAACGGCGAGGATGCGCTGGCCTATGCCCGGACCCGCAAGCCGAGCCCCTGCCCCGGAAATGGCACCAGCGCGTTCTCCCAGGGCTACGACGACCTGGACCGGGCCGCAGCCCAGCAGGCGATCATGTCCGGGATCAAGAACCGCCTCACCTCCCCGCTCCGGCTGCCTTACAACTTCATCAAGGGCCCGATCATCGGCTGGACCGCGCCCAAGGCCTTCGTCTCCGACATCGGCTTCATCGCGATGCCGCAGCTCGCACTCTCCTCGGTCTTCGCCGGCCAGGCCGAGCCGGACGTCCTGGTCCCGTCCGGCCCCGGCCCCGCCGGCAGCCTCGAGATCCCGCTCGAGGAGCGGCAGCGGGCCGCGCGCAGCCTCGAGGGCGACTGACCGTCCGTCCGGAGCGACCGGTCCCTGACCATCCCGCATAGCCGGTTGCATCACGACTGGTTGCGGACTAGAGTCAGAAACGCGAGGGAGGTGGGGCAGTTCCCAGCAAGTGAAGTCGAACAGACCGGCATCTCACCGTTGATATTTCGTCGTCGGACAGGAGGCTTTGCGACGGTAGCGGCCCTCGTTTCGCTCCTGGCACTGGCCATCGCGATGCCGGACCGGGCGAAAACGGTGCCACCGGGCCCCTGGGTCTCACCGGCCCGGCCGCTTTCCCCTCTCAACGCCATCTCGGCCTCCCCGAAAGTCGCAACCGGACCGGAGGGGACGACGGTCGTCTACTGGCGGTTCACGCCGGGCGCCGACTCGATCCTCCAGGCGCGGGTCCGGCCACCGGCTGGCGAGTTCGGACCGATAGAGAGCCTCTCCCCCGCTGGCTCGGACGCGAGCCAGCCCGTCCTGGCCGTGGGTCCGGACGGCACGATCCGCGCAGTCTGGGCGTCGTTTGACGGTGTCAACACGACCTTGGTCACCAGAACCAGGTCGTCCGGTGGAGCCCTGGAACCGATCCAGAACCTGAACACCCCCGGGCCCGGAATCGGACCTCCCGCCCTGTCGATCGGATCTGACGGCACCACAACCGTGACCTGGAACGGGACCAACGGGACCCATTCGATCGTTCGGGCCCGGACCGCACCCCCCGGAAGAGCATTCGGGCCCGAAGTGCTGCTGTCCCAACCGGGCGAGCACTCGGGTGCCTCTCAGGTGGTGACCGCCCCCGACGGAACCACCACGGCGGTCTGGCGACGCAACAACGGCAGCGACCACAAAGTGCAGGTGAGCACCCGCCCGCCAGGTGGCAGCTTCGGTCCGGTCGAGGATCTGACCACGATAGGCGCCAGCACGTCCCAGCCGGCAGTGGCGATCGGCCCGGATGGAACGGTCGCGGTGGGTTGGCACCGGCGGTTCGGCGTTGATTTCTTCCCGCAGGTCAGGACCAGGCCTCCCGGTGGCGGCTTCGGGCAGACGCAAAGCCTGTCGACACCCGGACAGCCCGCGTCCGATCCGCGGCTGGCGGTGGGTCCCGACGGCACGGTCACTGCGGTTTGGTCCAGATCCGACGGCCCCTATGACATCGCCGAGACGCGATCGCAACCCCCGGGCGGACAGTTCGGACCAACGATCGACCTGTCCCAAAGCGGAGCATCGGCGGAACAGCCGGTGATATCGGCCGGCCTCGACGGATCCGAGGTCGTGGTCTGGTCCCGCTTCGACGGAGTCGCCGATCGGGTCGAATCACGTACGCGGCTCCCGGGCGGGGCGTTCGGACCGACCCAGATCATCTCGCCAGAGGGCCAACCTTCGAGCTTTTCTGAGGTCGCAGTCGGACCTGACGGTAGGGCAACAGCCGTCTGGCGCCGGTCCAACCCGTTTCTGATCTACTCGATCTCGACCCTCGCTCCGGAGTACACGCTGGCCGTGTTCGTTCCGAACGGGTCACGAGGCACGGTCACGTCGAACCCATCGGGAATCGATTGCGGCTCCTTATGCCTGGCCGACTACGGCTCGTTCACCAGAGTCACCCTTACCGCCACTCCGGCGACCGGTTACAGGTTCAGCGGTTGGAACGGCTCCTGCAGCGGCACGGAGCCGGGCTGTGAGGTGACCATGGACGAGGCGAAGTCGGTCTCGGCTGACTTCGAGGCCGACCCGGCAGTCTGCCCGCCGAAGAAGCTGAAGACGAACAGGCTGAAACGCAACAGGAAGCGGGGCACCGCCAGCCTGAAGGTGCAGACCGGCGGCAAGGGCAAGGTGATCGTCAAGGGCTCGAAGAAGGTGAAGAAGTCGTCGGGAAAGGTCGGCGCCAATGGCAGGGGAAGGCTGAAGGTCAAGGCCAGGGGCAAGGCGGCCAAGGCCCTGATGAAGAAGGGAAAGGTGAAGGTAACGATCAGGCTGGCCTACCGGCCGGGCGGGGACTGCCCGGACAGGACGGTCAGCCGCAAGGTGAAGCTGGTCCGTCGGTAGCCGTCCGGGCCCGGTCAGGCGGAAGCGGTCTTACTGGTGCCCGATTTCTGCTTCGACCCGTTTTCGCCGGGCTTGCTTCCGTTCGAGTTCTCGGCCTCCTGGGCGACGTGCTCGGCGTCGGCCCAGCGCTCGAGCGCGTCGAGGTCACCCTGCAGGCTTTCGATGATCGAGTCGTAGCTGTCGGCCAGGTCGCGATCGCCGACGATCCCGAAGTCGATGTGGTCGCGGTAGCTCATGACCGTGATGTTGAGCAGCATCCCGTCACCGACGATCGAAACCGGATAGTCGCACAGGACCTCGGCCCCGGCCACATAGAGCGGCACAGAAGGGCCCGGGATGTTCGAGATCGTCAGGTTGTAGTGCGGCTGGAAGTTCGGCGACGCCGCCAACGCCGTGGTCGCCCTGGCCGTGCGCGTGTACAGGGTCGACGGGATGAAGTTCATCGCGTCGACCAGGATGTCGGCCGGCAGTGCCCCGTAGTAGTCCTTGGCGCGCGACAGCTCGCCGTGGGCGATCCGCAACCGCTCGACCGGGTCCGGCTCGGAAGTCGGGATCGGGACGATCATCGCCGATACGCGGTTGCCGAAAGTCCCGGACTCGTCCTGGGTCCTGATCGAGAGCGGGATCATCGCGACCAGGTCTTCTTCCGGAAGCTCGTCACGCTCCAGCAGGAACTCGCGGACGGCAGCGGTCGATATCGCGACGATCACGTCATTGACCGTGGTCCCGTACACGTTCTTGATCTTCTTGACCGTCTTCAGTGAGAGCGACCCGAACGAATACCTCCTCTGGGCCGACGCCGCCCGGTTCAGGATCGTCCGCGGAGCCTTGGCGCTGGGTCGCTCGAGCACGTGCCCGTCGCGGCCGTGGGTTTCGGCGATGTGGGCCTTGTCGGCGATCCGGGCGATCGTCTCCAGGCCCGGCGTGCCCCGGAGCTCGGGCACGTCGTTCAACTTGGGCAGGAGCTTCGGGAGGTTCCGGATCGCCTCGATGGTCCGTCCGGGAGTGCTCAACACGCCTTTGGCGACCAGTTCGAGGTCGCTCTTCACCCGCTCCGGGGGCTCCGGGTCCGGCACCGGGGGAAGATCGCCGCCCTCCGGGTCGATGTCGAACAGCGTTGCGAGGATCTCGGCCCCCGACACCCCGTCCACCAGCGAATGGTGGATCTTGGTCAGGTAGGCCACCCGGCCTCCGCTCAGGCCCTGGATCAGGTACGTCTCCCAGAGCGGCCGGGAGCGGTCGAGTGGCCGGGCGATCAGACGTTCGACCTGCGCCGCGAGCTGGGCGTCACTGCCGGGGGCGGGCAGCGCGAGCTCGCGGACGTGGAACTCGAGGTCGAAGTCGGGATCCTCGATCCAGTAGGGCAGGTCGATGTTGAGCGGGACCTCCCTGAGCTTCCAGCGAAACGGCGGCAGCAGATGCAACCGGCTCTCGACCAGTTCCAGTACGTCGGCAAGGGTGAGCGCACCGTTGGGGGCCGTGGAAGGGTCGAGGATGACCAGGCCCGAAACGTGCATGCAGACGCGGGCGTTCTCGGCTGCCAGGAAGACCGTGTCGACGCTGCTCAACTGGTGCGGCTTCTGCCGCACCGCGTGTTCGTGGCCCAGCTCCCGATCCTCGATCTCCGACATGACGCGAGTGTAACCACGTGACGAAACGTATTCAATCGGGCCGGAACGCCCGGGCACCCGCCAACTCTGGGTCGACTAACCGGTCTGCGTCGCGGCCCGTTGCTCCAGTGCCGCCAGGTCGCTCCGCACCGTGTCCATCAGCGAGTCGAATCCGGCGGGCGACAGGTCGCGGTCACCGATGATCCCGAAGTCGAGGCTGTGGCGATAGCTGAGCACGGTGATGTTCAGGCCCACTCCGTCCATGATCACCGACAGCGGGTAGTTGCTTTCGAGCCGGGCCCCGGCTATGTAGAGCGGTACCGGCGGACCGGGGACGTTGGAAATGACGGCGTTGAAGTGGGGCTGGAACCTGGACGAAGCACCGAGCGTGGTGGTGACCTTGGCGGTGCGGGCATACAGCACCGGCGGGATCATGTCGTTGACCTCGACCAGCAGGTCGTTGGGCAGGCCGGCGAAATAGTCCTTGGCTTGGGACAACTCGGCGTTGGCACGCCGCAGTCGCTCGACCGGATCGGGCTCGTCAGTGGGGATCTGGACGACCATGGCCGAGAGCTTGTTGCCGTAGGTCCCCATCTCCTCTTCGGTCCTGACCGAGACCGGGATCATCGAGACCAGCGGCTCGTCCGGAAGGTCGTCGTGGGAGATCAGGAACTCGCGCAGCGCTCCGGCCGAAAGCGACACGACCACGTCGTTCACCTTCACGCCGTACGCATCTTTCACCCGCTTGACCGCATCCAGCGAGATCGACCCGAAGCTGAACCGGCGCTGGGCCGAGACCGGGCCGTTGAGCGACGTCCTCGGGGCCCGGCCGTGCGGTCGCTCGAGCACGTGACCGTCCGGGTCCCGGTGGTCGGACAGATGAGTCCGGTCGGAGATCCTCCCGATCGTGGCAACTCCCGGTACCGCCCGCAGCACGGCTACCTCATCGAGGTTGGGAATGGTTTTTGGGATATGCCGGATCGCGCCCAGGACCCGGCCCGGTGTCCTGATCGCACCGCGGGCGACCAGCCCCGCCGGGCTCGGTGGCCCCCCGTTCTCGTCCGGGTCCGGCTTGGGGGGCAACTCGCGCCCCGACGGCTCCAGGTCGTACAGGCTGCCCAGAATCTCGGCCCCCGACACCCCGTCCAGCACCGAGTGATGGATCTTGCTCACCAATGCGACTCGCCCTCCCTCGAGGCCCTGGATCACGTACACCTCCCAGAGCGGGCGCGAGCGGTCGAGCGGCCGGGCGAACAGACGCTCCACCTGGGTCGCCAGCTGGGCGTCATCGCCAGGGGCGGGCAGGGCCAGTTCGCGGACGTGGAACTCGATGTCGAAGTCCGGGTCGTTGATCCAATAGGGGTGGTCCAATCCGAGCGGGACACCCTGGAGCTTCCACCGAAACGGAGGCAGCATGTGCAACCGTTGTTCGATCAGGTCGTGCACGTCGGCCAGGTCGAGCTTTCCGCCCGGTGCGGTGGACGGGTCGACCACAGCCACGCCTCCCACATGGGTGAAGTTCCGCGCGTCCTCGATCGCCAGGAACTGCGCGTCGAGGCTGGTCAGCTGGCGAACCACCTGGCCGGGGGCGCTTGCGAATGATTCAGGCATTTCGGGACTCCTCCGAATCGAAACGTTGCGTTCAGCCTACTCCCCGCCGGGATGAGGCGGGTCGGCACTCCCGGGAGCTCCATGGGCGGGCCGGAAGTCTGCGGTTCGGCGTTCAGTCGGACGAGCCGGTACCCGAGGCCGGCTTTCCGGATTTGCCCGAAGAAGCCGAGCCTGAACTCCCCCCGGACGAGTCGGTCGACCCCGACGAGTCCCCGGAGCCCGACGAGCCGGACGAGCCCGAAGCGGACCCGTCGCCGGAATCGCCACCGGCCTCCTTCTTGGCCGCGGCCGCCGCCAGCTTGGCCTTGTTCGACGATCGGGTTCCGTAATCGGTGTTGTGGAAGCCCGAGCCCTTGAAGTGGATCGCCGGTGAGTGCAGTACCCGCTGGGCCGGTGCGCCGCACTCCTGGCACTCGGTCAGGGCGTCGTCGGTGATCGACTGGATCACCTCGAACGTGTGGCCCCTTTCGCAGCGGTATTCGTAGAGCGGCATCGGCCATTGATTATCGCAGCGCGTCCCCGGATGCGTCCCGATACCGTTCGCGCATGGCAACCGAACCGACCACCGAGAGAAACACCGAAGTCACGATGGAAGAGATCGTCGCCCTCGCCAAGCGGCGTGGCTTCGTCTTTCCCTCGTCGGAGATCTACGGCGGTCTCGGCTCGACCTACGACTACGGCCACTACGGGGTGCTGCTCAAGAACAACGTCAAGAACGAGTGGTGGCGCTCGATGCTGACCGAGCGTGACGACATCGTGGCGCTCGACTCGGCGATCATGCAGCACCCGAGGGTCTGGGAGGCGTCGGGCCACCTGGCCGGTTTCACGGACCCGCTGGTCCAGTGCCTGGGCGAGTGCAAGAAGCGCTGGCGCGAAGATCACCTGCGCGAGCAGGTCGAAGCCCGGGGCGGCGACCCCGAAGCCGAGCTGCGCTGCCCCGAGTGCGGCGGGGAGCTGTCCGAGCCGCGCAACTTCAACCTGATGTTCGAGACCCACATGGGTCCGGTCGCCGAGCAAGGCAGCGCGATCTACCTCCGGCCCGAGACCGCCCAGGGGATCTTCATCAACTTCAAGAACGTGCTCAACTTCGCCCGTAAGTCGCCACCGTTCGGAATCGCCCAGATCGGCAAGTCGTTCCGCAACGAGATCACCCCCGGCAACTTCATCTTCAGGACCCGTGAATTCGAGCAGATGGAGATGGAATTCTTCGTCCCTCCGGCCGAGGCCGCCAAGTGGTACGAGGAATGGATCGAGATCCGCCGCGACTGGTATCTCAACCTGGGAATCCGCCCGGATTTCCTGGCGGTCCGCCCGCACGGGGCCGAGGAGCTCTCCCACTACTCGTCCGGGACCTCCGACATCGAGTACCTGTTCCCGATCGGCTGGTCCGAGCTGGAAGGGATTGCCAACCGTGGCAACTTCGACCTGACCCAGCACCAGGAGCACTCCGGCGAAACACTCGAGTTCTTCGACCAACAAAGCGGCGAGCGCTACCTGCCGCACGTGATCGAGCCGGCGGCCGGCGCCGACCGGGCCGCGCTCGCCTTCATGGTCGACTCCTACGAGGTCGAAGAGGTCGAAGGCCGCGAGCGCACCGTGCTGCGGCTCCACCCCCGCCTGGCACCGGTCAAGGCAGCGGTGCTGCCGCTGTTCAACAAGGAGGGCATGCCGGAGAAGGCGCAGGAGATCGACCGGGCGCTCCGGTCCGCCGGGATCCAGACCGAATACGACAGCGGCGGCTCGATCGGCAAGCGCTATCGCCGCCAGGACGAGATCGGGACCCCTTGGGGGATCACGGTCGACTTCGACACCAAGGACGACGATTCGGTCACCCTGCGCGACCGCGACTCGCTGGAACAGGTTCGCATTCCGGTCGCCGACGTTCCGGCCGAGATCGCCTCGCGGCTGGCCTCCCCCTGGAAGAGCCCCAAGCTGAGCCGGGCCTAGCCCGGCCGTCAGATCGGGCCGGCCCGGACCGACCCCTTACCTGGACCGCCGCGATTCCGGCATGGACGTCGGACCGGGAACGACTCCCGGCGTGAACGAGGTCGCGGTCGCGCGCGGTTCGCCGCGGCCGGTGCGATAGTTGGGCCGGACGTGCCCGACGCGATCACCGACACCCCCGGAGCGAAGGCGGAACGACTCAAGCCGTTTGCGGCGAGCCGCCTCGCATCGCTCCGGTTCACATGGCTCAGGATCGTCCAGGTCTCGCTGGCGGCCGGGCTGGCCTGGCTGGTCGCCACCCGGGTCCTGGGCCACGAATCCCCGTTCTTCGCCCCGATCGCGGTCGTGCTCGTACTCGGGCTGGCGATCGAACGCCGCGGCAGGCGGGCCTACGAAGTGGCGCTCGGGGTGGCCATCGGGATCGGCGTCGCCGACCTGATCGTGCTGCTGACCGGAACCGGTACCTGGCAGGTGATCCTGGTCATCGGCCTGGCCATGGCCGCCGCGGTGCTGTCCGGGGGCGGGGTGATGCTGGTCAACCAGGCCGCCGTCTCGGCGGTGCTGGTCGCGACCCTGCCGGTGCCGGACGCGGCCGCCTCGATGGACCGCTTCGTCGACGCGCTTACCGGCGGTGCGATCGCACTCGGCGCGAACGCGATAACCCCGATCGAGCCGGTCCGCCTGGTCAGAAGGCACCTCCAGCCGCTCCTGATGAGGCTTTCCGGGACCTTGATCGACATCGCCGACGCGCTGGACAGGGGCAATCACGACGAGGCCGCGGCCGCGCTCGAGCGCGCCCGGGGACTCGACCCTGCGGTACGCGAGATGAAGATCGCGATCGAGGCCAGTCAGGAGACGATTTCACTCAGCCCGCTGCGGCGAAGATCGAGGGGCCGGGTGGACCGGTTCGCCACCGCGGCCGAGCCGATCGACCTGATGATCCGCAACACCAGGGTGCTCGCCCGCAGCGCGATCAGGGCGGTCGACCTGGAAGACAACGTGCCCGAACTGGTCACCGAGTCGATCCGGGACCTGGCCACCGCGGTCCACTCGCTCGACCAGTACCTGGCCGGCTCGACCCGGCATTCGGCCACGGTCGAGGCGACGCTGAGGGCTGCGGCGCGCTCGACCGCGGCGCTGGAGGAGACCTCGAACCTATCGGTGAGCGTGATCGTCAGCCAGGTGCGATCCACCTCGACCGACCTGCTGCTCAGCCTCGGCGTAGACCGGGACGACGCGGTCGACGAAGTGCGCTCGGCCCGGCAGCGGCTCAAGGCATGACACCGGGGCCGGCGAGCGACCGCTCAGCCCGGTCCCGGATTCCAGCGCTCGCCGGCCGAAGCCCGCTCCAGACCGACCCAGGCGAACTCCATGACCATCGCCATCACCTGGTCACGCGGGATCTCGCGATGCTCGTCCCACCAGTTCGCCATCGAGGTGATCGCGCCGAGCAGCTGCCGTGCGGTCGCCTCGACCATCGCATCGAAAGCCGCCCCCTCCGGAAGGACCGATGCCGGCATCTCGCCGGCCATCAGCGAAACGATCATCTCCGCCACCTCGTCGAACAGGCGCTCGAACGAGTCGGCGACGTCGTCGCTGGCCCGGTGGCGGATCAGCAACCGCCAGGCATCCCGGCGCTCCTCGACGAAATCGAAGAACCCGTTGAGCCCGGCCAGGAGACGGGCCTCCCCCGGCTCGGCCGCGGTCGCCGCGGTCGAGACCGTGTCCAGCATCTCGTGCACGTAAGTCTCCAGCAGGGCGGTGTACAGCTCGCGCTTGGACGAGAAGTGCTCATAGATCAGGGCCTTGGAGACACCGGCCCGGCCGGCCACCTGCTCGAGCGAAGTCTCATGGTAGCCGGAGTCGGCGAACGCATCGAGCGCCGCCTCGAGGATCACCTCACGCCGTGCGGCGGCGGTCAGCCGGCGACGCGGCAGTGCGTCTCTCTCTGCCGCGGGACTCACCGGCCGGCCCCGGTCAATTGCGGCTCAATGCCGTCGTCTGGTCGCTCCACGTAGCCGGAGTCTACTAACTGACCGACGAGTCAGTTATACTCACCCGATCATCCAGCCCGGCGGACTCACGCCCGCCGACCCGCAAAGGAGTCCCGAACGATGTCAGTCGCCGCCGAGCCTCAGGGCAGCACCGCCGAAGCAGTCTCCTACCAGGACCTCTACCGGCGGTGGGAGGAGAACAACTGGAGCGCCATGGACCTGGACTTCTCCCGAGACCGGGCCGGCTGGGAAGCGCTGTCAGCGATCCAGCGCAAGTCGGCGCTCTGGATGTACTCGATGTTCTTCTTCGGCGAGGACTCGGTCGCCGACAACCTCTCCCCCTACATCGATGCCGCCCCGACCGAGGAGATGACCTACTTCCTGACCACCCAGCAGGTGGACGAGGCCCGCCATGCGGTCCATTTCCATCGTTTCTTCAAAGAGGTGATCGGCGCCGGCGACGACGTCGCCAGCACGCTCGAGGCGACCCTGCCGCAACTCGGTTGGGGTTACCGGCACGTCTTCGACCGGCTCGACCGGATGGCCGACGAGCTGCGGGCCGATCGGTCGCTGCCCAGGTTCGCCCAGGCGATCGCGCTCTACCACATGGTCGTCGAAGGTACCCTGGCCCAGCCCGGCCAGCACTACATCGAGGACTACTTCACCAGGGACGGCGGCATGCCCGGCTTCTCCGAAGGCATGCGGCACGTGTCGCGTGACGAGCAGCGCCACATCGGTTTCGGCGTGAAGGTGCTCTCGGAACTGGTCGGGGAGTCGGACGAGATCAAGGCCGCGCTGGTTGAGCTGTACCGGGACGTCAACCGGTATTCGCTGGCCGTGTTCTGCCCGCCCGGCTACGACCGCGCCTACACCGAGTGCTGGGGCTTCACGCTGGAGGAGATCTTCTCGTTCGGGCTGCGGCTGGTACGCCAGCGCTGGAAGACGATCGGTTTCCCGCTGGAGGAGTGGCCCGACGACGTCTGGCCTTTCGACCACTCGAAGCCGGTCGAGGAGATCGCCGCCCGCCAGACCAGGCTGCTTCTGGCCGGCGTGACCGGCGAACCGTGCGAACGGCCCGACAGCTCGCCCGAGGTTCAGGGGATCCTGTTCGACCTGATCGCCCGGACCGCCGACAGTTCGGTCACCGGTTCGGGCCGGTTCACGACGCAGTGGCGGTTCACCGACGCCGACCCGTGGCACATCGTGGTCGAGAACGGCTCGACCAGGGCGGTTCCCGGCCTTGCCGGCGACCCGGACCTGACCCTCGGGACCGACTGGTCCGAGTGGGTCGGCATCGCGATGAAGCAGGGTAACCCGCTGAGGTCGCTGGCCGGTCGGAGGCTCCGGCCGAACGGGTCACCGCGGGCGCTGAACACGTTCCGCAGGGTGTTCGCGCCGCACTGAACCCGACCGGTCCCGGGGGCCGCACCGCCGCCGGCGACGGAAATACTTTCGGTGCTGCAGCGCAACCATCGGCGGACAGTGCTGTTTAGGTAACCGAGTCCGACTTGCCAGGAGGGATGCAAGGCAGGGGCTTGATTCGGGGGGAGGGGGCGATGGTGAGGCCTTCGGCCTCACCATCCGTCTTGCATCGGACCGAGCGGCGCGAGCGGAGGCTAGCGGGAGAGGTTCTTGATCCTGCGGGCGGCCTTCATCCGCTCATTGCCGTCGAGGATCACCTTGCGCAGGCGGATCGAGTCCGGCGTGATCTCCACGCACTCGTCGGCGCGCAGGAACTCGATCGCCGACTCGAGGTTGAGCGGCTTGGGAGGAGTCAGCCGAACCAGCACGTCGGAGGTCGAAGACCGCATGTTGGTCAACTGCTTCTCCTTCACCGCGTTGACGTCGAGATCGTTGCCGCGGGCATGCTCGCCGACGATCATCCCCTCGTAGACGTCGGTGCCCGGTCCGACGAACAGCGCGCCCCGCTCCTGAAGCCCGAACAGCGCGAATGCGGCGGTGGTCCCCCGGCGGTCGGCGACCAGCGATCCGGTCGCCCGGGTGCTGATCTCGCCGGCCCACGGTTCCCAGCCTTCGAACACGTGGTGGAGGATCCCGGTGCCCCGGGTCTCGGTCAGAAACTCGGTCCGGAACCCGACCAGGCCGCGGGCCGGGATCACGTAGTCGAGGCGGTTGCGGGAATCCGACTGTGCGGTCATGTTCTCCATCCGGCCCTTCCGGCCCGCCAGCAGCTGGGTCACCGGCCCCACGAACTCCTCCGGCACGTCGACGACCAGGCGCTCCATCGGCTCATTGGTCACGCCGCCGATCTCCCGGGTTATCACCCGCGGCTGGCCGGCGGTCAGCTCGAACCCCTCCCGGCGCATGATCTCGAGCAGGACCACGAGCTGGAGCTCGCCCCGGCCCTGGACCTCCCAGGCGTCCGGCCGCTCGGTCGGCAGGACCCGGATCGCGACGTTGCCCAGCAGCTCCTGCTCGAGCCGGTTCCGGATCTGCCGCGCGGTCAGCCGGGTGCCTTCCCTGCCGGCCAGGGGCGAGGTGTTGATCCCGACTTCGATCGAGAGCGACGGCTCGTCGACCTCGATCACCGGTAGCGGCCGGGGATCGTCTGGGTCGGCCAGGGTCTCGCCGATGGTCACCTCTTCGATCCCGGCCACGGCGATGATCTCGCCCGGACCGGCCTGGTCGGTCGGGACCCGTTCAAGTGCCTCGGTCACGAACAGCTCCGATATGTCTGCCCGCTCGATCGAGCCGTCGGCCCTGCACCAGGCGACCGGGGCACCCGAACGGATCGTGCCCTGCCGGACCCGGCAGAGTGCCAGCCGGCCGAGGTACGGGGAGGCGTCGAGGTTGGTCACGTAGGCCTGAGCCGGATGGTCAGGGTCGTACTCGGGTGCCGGGATGCGCTCGGCCATCAACTCCATCAGCGGCTTCAGGTCCTCGCCCTCGGCTCCCTCGGTGAGCGACGCCCAGCCGGCCCTGGCGTTGGTGTAGACGATCGGGAACTCGATCTGCTCGCCGTCCGCCCCGAGGTCGATGAACAGCTCGTAGACCTCGTCCACCACCTCCGCGATCCGGGCGTCGGGCCGGTCGACCTTGTTGACCACGAGGATCACCGGCAGGCCGGCGTCGAGCGCCTTGCCCAGGACGAACCGGGTCTGGGGCAATGGGCCCTCCGAAGAATCGACCAGCAGCACCACCCCGTCCACCATGGTCAGCCCGCGTTCGACCTCGCCCCCGAAGTCGGCGTGCCCGGGCGTGTCAATGATGTTCATCTTGATCCCGTCGTAGGTGACCGCGGTGTTCTTGGCCAGGATCGTGATGCCTTTCTCCCGCTCCAGGTCCATCGAGTCCATCACCCGCTCGTTCACGTCCTGGCCCTTCCGGAAGGCTCCCGACTGCCACAGCATGGCGTCGACCAGGGTCGTCTTGCCGTGGTCGACGTGAGCCACGATCGCGATGTTCCTTATGTCTTCCCGGCGCTCCACGAGGAGGCGGGATACTAGGGAAGCCGGGGTCGGGCCGCCCGCGCCCGGAGCACCCGCTCCGGCCCGGGACTACTCGCCTACCGGCGTCCCGTTGCTTTGCGGCGCCGAATCGGGCGAAGTGGTCGAGGTGTAGACGAACTCCTCCTCGGCCCCGAATACGGCGTCCAGGAGCGTCTGACGGGCCGACTCGCTGAAGATCAGGACCAGACCGGTGGCCAGCAGGCCGAGCGCAAACAGCTTGCGGAACGGGTGGCGCTTCTTCTTCGGCTCGCGGATTCTCTCCGACGCGTCACGCAGCGAATCGGCCGCGTTCTGCAGCTCGCGCTTGACCCGGCGGTCGCCGGTGACCGACTCGACTGCCGACGCATTGCTCTCCGAGACCCGCTTGTGGGCCTTGCGGGCGGCCAGGAAGGCCGCGATCAGGCTGTCCCGCAGTTCCTGGTCTTCGACGACCCGGCGGACGTACTGGTTGTCGCGCGCGGCACCGTAGACGTTGCCGGCTTTGGTGGAGAATTTCTCGTTGGCCATTTCGTCCTCGCTTGGTCGGGTGAGCTTGCAATCAGAATAGCGGTCGGCGGCCCGTCCGGCACTAGCTGCCGTCGAGGGCGATCGCCAGCGCATCACCGACCTGGTCGGCATAAACGAACTCGATCCCGGCGCGCTCGTGCTCCGGGATCTCGTCGACGTCGCCCTCGTTGCGGCTCGGCAGGATGACCAGCTTGATCCCGGCGCGTTGCGCGGCCAGCGACTTTTCCTTGACCCCGCCGATCGGCAGGACCTGCCCGGTCAGGGTCACCTCGCCGGTCATCGCCACGTCGTTCCGGACCGGACGGCCGGAAATCAGCGAGACCAGGGCCACGGTCATCGCGACCCCGGCCGACGGGCCGTCCTTGGGGACGGCGCCGGCCGGAACGTGGACGTGGATGTCGCGCGTCGAGAACCAGTCGTCGTCGATGCCCGGGAACAGGTCCTCGGCGTTGGCCCTGACGTAGGAGAGCGCCGCCTGGGCCGACTCGCGCATCACGTCGCCGAGCTGGCCGGTGATCGAAAGCTTGCCGCTGCCCGGCATCGCGGTCGCCTCGATGAACAGCACGTCCCCGCCGGTCGGGGTCCAGGCCAGGCCGGTCGATACACCTGGATCGCGGGTACGGCGGCGGGTCTCCGGGAAGACGCGCTGCCGGCCGAGCAGCTCCCGTGCCTTCTTGCCGGAAACAGTCACCTTCCTGGACCTGGACTTCTTCTTCCCGCCGCCCGCCTCGGCGAACTCGCGGGCGATCTTGCGGCAGACGGTGCCGATCTCCCGCTCCAGGTTGCGCACGCCGGCCTCGCGGGTGTACTCCTCGATGATCACGGTCAGGGCCGGATCGCTGAAGCTGATCTGGCTGGCCGTGAGCCCATTCGCCTTGACCTGGCGCGGGACCAGGTAGCGGCGGGCGATGTGTCGCTTCTCGTCCACCGTGTATCCGGCCAGCTGGATCACCTCCATGCGGTCGCGCAACGGCCCGGGGATCGTGTCGAGCACGTTCGCGGTGGCGATGAACATCACGTCGGAAAGATCGAACGAGACGTCGAGATAGTGGTCCCGGAACGAATCGTTCTGGGCCGGATCGAGTACCTCCAGCATCGCCGATGAGGGGTCCCCGCGGAAGTCCGAGCCCATCTTGTCGATCTCGTCGATCATGAAGACCGGGTTGCGGGACCCGGCATCGCGCAACGCCCGGATTATCGTGCCGGGCATTGCCCCGATGTAGGTCCGGCGGTGGCCCCGGATCTCGGCCTCGTCGCGTACCCCGCCCACCGAGATCCGTTCGAACTCCCGGCCGAGCGCCCTCGCGATCGACTTGCCGAGGCTGGTCTTGCCGACGCCGGGCGGACCGACGAAGCAGAGGATCGGGCCGGGCGATTCCGGGTTCAGCTTGCGGACCGCCAGGTACTCGAGGATACGGTCCTTGATCTCTTCCATGTCGTAGTGGTCCTCGTCGAGGACCTCGTGAGCGTGGGAGATATCGAGGTTGTCCTCGGTCTCCGCCTGCCAAGGAAGCTCAACCAGCCACTCGAGGTAGGTCCGGATGACGCCGTGCTCGGCCGCGGCCGGAGGCAGCTTCTCCAGGCGGCCGAGCTCGCGGTCGGCCGCCTGCCGGGCCTGCTCCGGGAGACCGGCCTGCTCGACCCGCTCCCTCAGCTCGTTGACCTCTGCCGCCTGTTCGTCCTGCTCGCCCAGTTCGGCCTGGATCGCCTTGAGCTGCTCCCGGAGGAAGTACTCACGCTGTCCCTTGTCGATCGAGGACTGCACTTCCGACTGGATCTGCGAACCCAGCTGGATCACCTCCAGCTCGCGGGCGAGGATCTCCGACAGCATGCGCAGGCGCTTGGCGACGTCGACTTCCTCCAGCAGGCTCTGCTTCTCCTCGGTCGAGATCCGCAGGGCACCGGCGATCAGGTGGGACAGCGCCGACGGCTCCTCGACGTTCGCGACCGCCATCTGGAGCTCTTCCGGCAGATACGGGATCTGCTCGATGATGTCGGAGAACGTGCTCTGGACGTTCCGGCTCAGGGCCTCCAGCTCGGGCGTCGGTTCGTGCAGGTCCGGCATCTCGGTGATCCTGGCGACCAGGTACGGCTGTTCGGCGATGTACGGGCCGAGCCTGACCCGCTGGCTTCCCTGGACCAGGACCCTGATCGTGCCGTCGGGCACCTTGAGCATCCGGGTGACCACGCCGACCACGCCGACCTCGTACAGCTGGTCGGGCGACGGATTGTCCTGCTCCGGGTCCTTCGAGGCGACCATGGCCAGCATGCGGTTGCCGGCCAGCACGTCGTCGACCAGCTTGATCGACCGCTCCTGGCCGACCCCGAGCGGGGTCAGGGTCTCCGGGTAGGCGACCGTCTCGCGCAGCGGCAGGACCGGCATCGCGTCGGGAAGCGATCGGGCCTCACGGATTGCCGCCTCTTCGTCGCCGCTCTCGGCCACCTCGAGAACCGGCACCGACTCGACCGCGGCCTTCGCCGGGTCGATCTCGGAGAGCCCGGACTTCGGGTCGGACGGAACGTCAGCCATCGACGTCACGCCTCGTGCCGGCCCGATCCACGGGGACCCTGCGCGTCACCTCCGAATCGGTCCTCAGCGGCAGGTCGACCCTGAGCACACCATCCTCGTAGGTGGCACCGGCCCGGTCGGCGTCGACGTCGACCTGGAGCTCGACCACACGCCGGAACGGCCCGGTCGGAATCTCGACCTGCTGGTAGACCCGGCCCTCGGTCTCCTGGACGGCCCTCTCACCGACGATCGTGAGCTGACGGCCGCTGACTTCGATCCCCACGGTCTCGAGTCCGACTCCGGCGAGGTCGCACTTGACCACCGCCCGCTGCGGGTCACCACAGTAATAGACATCGACATTCGGCGAAAAACCGCTCGATCTCCGGACCGCGAATCCGGACCGCCCCCAGCTGCTGCCGAGCATCTCATCCATCTCGCGGCGCATCCGGGCGAAGTTGGCAAACAGGTCCCTTTCAGACATTGCCGGATAGCTTAGAGGTCGAGCTCCATCCCCTCGCGGGCGACGTCGACCGGGCCGTCGAACCGGCCGCCGGCCTCTGCGGCAGCCCACTCGGGGTCGAGTTCGTCCGAGATGTGGGTGAGGACCAGCTGTCGGGCGGCCGCTGCTGCCGCGTGCTCGCCGGCCTCGGCCGGGGTCATGTGACCGCGCATCCCGGTCCGCTCCGGGCGGGGCAGCGTCGCCTCGGCGACCAGCAGGTCGGTCTCCCTGGCGAAGTCGATCAACTCCCGGTTCGGGCGGCAGTCGGCACCGTAGGTCATCCGCGTGCCGGACGGGCCGGTCGTCTCGATCGCCCAGGTCCTCGTGTAGTGCGGGACCTCGCGAAACGAGACGGTCAACGGACCGGTTTCGACCCGGGCGCGGGGATCGTATTCATCGACCACGAACGCCTCGTCGATCAGCCGGGGCACCCCGATGATCCTTGCGATCTGGCGGAGCATTCCGTACCCGCCCGGGGGCAGGTGAAGCATCGGCCGGGCCGGATTGTCGGTGCCGGGCCAGCGATCGACCGGTACCGGTTGCTGTCGCGGGGCCAGTAGCAGGGCGAACGCAAAGGGAAACAGGTCCAGGTAGTGATCGGCGTGCATGTGGGAGACGAACACCGCGTCGACGTCGACGTAGTCGTAGGACCCGCGCAGCTTGCCGAAAATCCCGTTGCCGCAATCGAGCAGGATCGCAGTCTCGCCCTCGGTGACCAGATAACCGCTGCAGGCACCACCGGCGTCCTGCCAGGCAGGGGACTTTCCCAGCACTGTGAGCTTCATCGGGTAAAGGTTATTCCGGCCGGTAGGGCGGCGGGGAAACCTCCCCGAACTGGGCCGCCCGATTCACACCGCCACCGGGAGCGGCAATCCGTCGGGCGGGACCGGTCGATCGCCCGCAGCCCCCCGGAGGGTCGATCGGCCGCAGCGCCCGGAGGCCGCTCAGGCGGCGGTGCCGGCGGTGCGACCGTCAGCCCAGCGCGGAGGCCTGAGCAGCAGGACCGGCTGCTTCGGCGGCACCAGGCCCTCGGGCCGGCTCGGCCGGAAACTCACGCAGGGATCTTCGAGGTCGAGTGCACACAGCATCTGCTTGCGGAAGTAGCAGTCCTCGCATCGGGGGGTGTCTGACTTGCGGGCGGCCACTGCGATCCATCCAAGCAATTCGGACCCGGATCGGTCGGGCCCGAATCCGCAAATCGCAGCAATCTTTTTTCACAACTTTGCAACGACCCCGCATTTTGGGATCGCCTTCCGGGCGCCCCGGGGGGAGAGATTCAACGGCCGGCCGACTTAAGCGCCGGCGCGGCTCCTAGTAGCGGTAGTGCTCGGGCTTGTACGGGCCTTCGACGTCCACCCCGATGTAGGCGGCCTGCTCGGGGCTGAGCTCGGTCAGGTCGACACCGAGCGCATCGAGGTGGAGTCGGGCGACCTTCTCGTCGAGCCGCTTCGGCAGCACGTAGACCCCGATCCCGTAGTGGTCGGCCCGGGTGAACAGTTCGATCTGGGCGATCACCTGGTTGGTGAACGAGTTCGACATCACGAAGCTCGGGTGGCCGGTCGCGTTGCCGAGGTTGAGCAACCGGCCCTCCGAGAGGACGATCACCGAGTGCCCGTCGGGGAACTGCCACTCGTGGACCTGTGGCTTTATCTCAATCCGCTTGACGCCACCGACCGACTCCAGTCCGGCGATGTCGATCTCATTGTCGAAGTGCCCGATGTTGCCGACGATCGCCTGGTGCTTCATCCGGCCCATGTCGCCGGCGGTGATGATGTCCTTGTTGCCGGTTGCGGTGACGAAGACGTCGGCCGACTCGATCACATCGTCGAGCCGCCTCACCTCGAATCCCTGCATCGCGGCCTGCAGGGCGCAGATCGGGTCGATCTCGGTGACGATCACCCGGGCTCCCTGGCCGCGCAGCGATTCGGCACAGCCCTTGCCGACGTCGCCGAACCCGCAGATCACCGCGGTCTTGCCCGCGAGCATCACGTCGGTAGCCCGGTTTATCCCGTCGACCAGTGAGTGACGGCAGCCGTAGAGGTTGTCGAACTTCGACTTGGTGACCGAGTCGTTGACGTTTATCGCGGCGAACAGCAGCTCGCCCCGATCCTTCATCTCGTATAGCCGGTGGACACCGGTAGTCGTCTCCTCGGTGACCCCCATCACCCCTCTGGCCAGCTCGGTCCACTTGGCCGGCTCGGCGGCCAGTGAGTCGGTAAGTGTCTGGAGCACCACCCGGAACTCCTCGGAGTCGGCCCCGGCCGGATCCGGGACCGCGCCGGCCTTTTCGAACTCGACTCCCTTGTGGATCAGCAGGGTCGCGTCGCCGCCGTCGTCGAGCAGCATGTTCGGCCCGACCGCGCCGTCGGGCCCCGGCTCCGGCCAGGTCAGCGCCTGCTCGGTGCACCACCAGTACTCCTCGAGCGTCTCTCCCTTCCAGGCGAAAACCGGCACCCCTTTCGGGCTCTCCGGCGTACCGTCGGGCCCGACCGCGACCGCGGCGGCGGCATGGTCCTGGGTGGAGAAGATGTTGCAGCTGGCCCAGCGGACCTCGGCGCCGAGTTCGACCAGGGTCTCGATCAGGACCGCCGTCTGGACGGTCATGTGAAGCGAACCGGTTATCCGGGCTCCGGAAAGCGGCTTGGCCCCGGAGAACTCGCGACGCGTGGCCATCAGGCCGGGCATCTCGTGCTCGGCCAGGCGGATCTCGTTGCGGCCGTATTCGGCCTGACTCAGATCGGCGACTTTGAAGTCGAGGGCGGTGCCTGCGGCAGCTGGAGACATGCGGCGTCGTTACTCCTTCAGATCGGGGACCAATCACGCTACCATTGGAGGCGATTATGGGCTCATCAGAACGTACCTCAAAGCTTGCTGCCTCGCCGGACCTGTTCGAGAACGGCTTCCTCAACTTCTTTTCCAGGGTCCACCCTTCGGTCCCGGCGCTGATCTTCATCCCGGTCATCGCGGTCATGTTCTGGCTGGCAGCCGACCGGGGGGCCAGTGCCCTGGCGATGGTCGGCCTTACCGTCGCCGGAATGGCGATCTGGACCTTCTCCGAATACTGGCTGCACCGGCTGCTGTTCCACTGGCAGCCGAAGTTCAAAGGCGGCGACAAGATCAACTTCATCATCCACGGGGTTCACCACGACCACCCCAACGACCCGATGCGCCTGGTCATGCCGCCGGCGGCTTCACTGCCGCTCGCCGTGATCTTCTTCGGCGCGTTCATGCTGGTCTTCGGCAGCCCGGCCGGCTATCCGGCATTCGCCGGCTTCCTGGTCGGCTACCTGATCTACGACTACACCCACTACTACGTCCACCACTTCGCCCCGAAGAGCTCGATGGGCAAGAAGGTGCGCGAACACCACATGCGCCACCACTTCCAGGACCACCACTACGGTTACGGGGTTTCCAGCCCGGTCTGGGACTACGTGTTCCGCACGGTCCCCCGCTCGAAGAAGAGCGACCGGGACTGAGCCCGGGCGGCACGGATCATTCCACCGGAGTCACCGGCTCGCGCCCCTCGAGCACGGCGATCACGTTGATGGCGACCAGTTCGGCCATCGCGTCCCGCGCCCGGTAGGTCGCCGAGCCGATGTGTGGGGTGAGGGTGGTCCGCGGTGCGCCCAGCAGCTCCTCGGGAACCCCGGGCTCGCCCTCGTAGACGTCGAGTCCCGCGGCTCCCAGCCGGCCCTCGCTCAGCGCCGCCGCAACCGCCGACGAGTCGACCAGACCTCCCCTTCCCGTATTGACCAGGATCGCGGTCGGCTTCATCAGGTCGATCGCCCGCCGGTCGATGGTGTGACGGGTGTGGTCGGTTGCCGGCAGATGGAGACTGATCACGTCCGACCTGCTGAGCAGCTCGTCCAGCCCGGTCCGGTGCGCGCCCAGCTCCATTTCGACTTCTTCCCTCGACCGGCGTGACGTGTACAGGAGGTCGACACCGAACCCGGACATCAGCTCGGCGTAGCGCCTTCCGATCCTGCCCATTCCCACTACACCGACTGTCGAACCGCTCAGCTCGAAGCCCCTGTACCGGGCCGGGTCCCACCCCGACCATTCACCGGCCCGGAGGCTGCGCTCCGCCGCGGGAAGGTCGCGTGCGGCCGACAGGGTGAGTGCCACCGCCAACTCGGCAGTGGCATCGGTCAGGACGTCGGGAGTGTTGGTGACTGTCACTCCACGCTCCGAGCATGCGCCGAGGTCTACGTTGTCATACCCCACCGCGAAGTTCGCGACCAACTTCAGGCGGTCTCCGGCCATGTCGAGCAGTTCCGGGCCTACCGGAACCGTGGGGTCGACCACGATTACGTCGGCACCCTCGACCAACTCGAGCCATTGTTCAGGTGTGGAGTCGAGACCGCCGACCCGCAGCTCGTGCTGTTCACCAAGCAGGTCGAGTCCTGCCTGAAGCAGTCCTCTCAGAATCACTATTCGTTTTCTACTGTTCACACTTCTCCGTTACAGTAAGCACCAGGTGGTAGATTGACTGTGATTCCCGCAAACCAACTACCTCGCCAGACAAAGTAAACGAATAAGCGAAAGGCTGTTGTGGCTTCCAATACAGACGCCATCAGGAGGCTAGTCGAAGACCGACTGGCAGAACTCGACAAGGAGCGTCAAGAATTGCAGGAGGCCCTCAGGGAACTCACCGAAAAGGTGACCGGCAGGGTGACCGGCAGGAAGAGCGCCGGCCGGTCGAAAGGCTCCGGCCGCGGCCGCAGCAAAGGTGCCGGCAGTAAGTCCGGTTCCGGAAAGCGCCGGCGCAAAGGCAGCACCAGGGCCGATCAGGCCCTGAAGGTGGTTGCCGGCAACCCCGGGGTGAAGGCTTCGGAGATCGCCGAATCGCTCAAGATCAAACCGAACTACGTCTACCGGGTGATGGGTGACCTGGTCAAGGAAGGCCGGGTCAAGAAGAAGGGCACCGGCTACTTCCCGGCATAGGGCAGCCCGGCCCCGCCGGCCGGACCGGCCGGCGGCCGGCCGGTCCACCGCCGGGGTCAGACCAGGCCGAGGTCGGAGACCGCGTTGCGCTCCTCCGTCAACTCGGCCGCCGAGGCGTCGATCTTCTCCCGGGAGAAGTCGTCGATCTCGAGTCCCTGCACGATCTCGTACTCACCGTCCCGGCAGGTGACCGGGAAGCTGGAGATGATCCCCTCCGGCACTCCGTATGAGCCGTCCGACGGGATCGACATCGATGTCCAGTCTCCGTCGGGGGTTCCGTTGACCCAGGTGTGGATGTGGTCGATCGCCGCGTTGGCCGCCGAGGCCGCGCTGGAGGCGCCGCGCGCCTCGATGATCGCGGCGCCGCGTTTTGCCACCCTGGGTATGAACTCTTCCTTGATCCAGACCTCGTCGTCGACCGTGTCCCAGGCGCTTGCTCCATCGACCTTGGCGTGAACCAGGTCCGGGTACTGGGTCGAGGAGTGGTTGCCCCAGACGGTCATGTTGGTGATCGTCTCGACCCCGGCCCCGAGTTTGCTCGCGAGCTGGGCGATCGCCCGGTTGTGGTCGAGCCGGGTCATCGCCGTGAACCGCCCGATTGGCACGTCCGGAGCCGCCGAAGCGGCGATCAGGGCGTTGGTGTTGGCCGGGTTGCCGACCACCAGCACCCTGACGTCGTCGGCGGCACCGGCGTTGATCGCCTCACCCTGGGGCTTGAAGATGCCGCCGTTCGCCTCGAGCAGGTCGGCGCGTTCCATGCCCGGGCCACGGGGACGGGCACCGACCAGCAGCGCGATGTTGGCTCCGTCGAACGCCTGGTTGGGGTCGTCCGAGATGCTGATCCCGTGAAGCAGCGGGAAGGCACAATCGTCGAGCTCCATCGCGGTGCCCTCGGCCGCCCGCACCGCGGGCGGGATCTCGAGCAGGCTGAGGTGGACCTTCGTGTCGGGGCCGAGCAGCTGCCCGGACGCGATCCGGAACAGCAGGGCGTAGCCGATCTGGCCGGCCGCGCCGGTCACGGTGACTTTGACGGGGGAACTCATTCTGTTATCTCCTTGCTCTTTCTGCGTGACACTCAGGCCATCGCCTGCTGAAGGTTTTCGTCGATTGAAGCCAGGAACTCCTGGGTGGTCTGGTATTCCTGGTCCGGCCCGATCAGCAGGGCCAGGTCCTTGGTCATCTTGCCGCTCTCGACCGTTTCGATACAGACCCGTTCAAGGGTTTCGGCAAAACCGGTCACCTCCGGCGTTTCGTCCATCCGGCCACGGGCCGCGAGGCCCCGGGTCCAGGCGAAGATCGAAGCGATCGGGTTGGTTGAGGTCGGATTGCCCTGCTGGTGCTGCCGGTAGTGACGGGTCACGGTTCCGTGTGCGGCCTCGGCTTCGACCGTGTTGCCGTCGGGGCTCATCAGGACCGAGGTCATCAGGCCGAGCGAGCCGAAGCCCTGCGCGACCGTGTCCGACTGGACGTCACCGTCGTAGTTCTTGCACGCCCAGACATAGCCTCCCTCCCACTTCATCGCGGCGGCCACCATATCGTCGATCAGGCGGTGCTCGTAGGTCAGCCCGGCGGCCTCGAACTGGTCTTTGAACTCGGACTCGTAGATCTCTTCGAACAGGTCCTTGAACCGGCCGTCGTACTTCTTCAGAATCGTGTTCTTGGTCGACATGTAGACCGGATAGCCGCGCTCGAGCCCGTAGCGCATCGAAGCCCGGGCGAAATCGCGGATCGAGTCGTCGAGGTTGTACATGCCCATCGCGACGCCGCCGCCCGGGAAGTCGTATATCTCGAGCTCGACCGGCTCCGAGCCGTCCTTGGGGAAAAAGGTCATGTTCAGCTCTCCCGGGCCGGGCACGACCAGGTCGGTGGCCCGGTACTGGTCGCCGAACGCGTGACGGCCGATCACGATCGGCTTGGTCCAACCGGGCACCAGCCGCGGCACGTTCGAGATCACGATCGGCTCGCGGAAGATCACCCCGCCGAGGATGTTGCGGATCGTGCCGTTCGGCGAGCGGTACATCTCCTTGAGCCCGAACTCCTCCACCCGGGCCTCGTCCGGTGTGATCGTGGCGCACTTGACGCCGACGCCGTGTTCCTTGATCGCGTATGCCGCGTCGACCGTGATCTGGTCGTCGGTCTCATGGCGGCTCATGATGCCGAGGTCGTAGTACATGAGCTCCACGTCCAGGTGGGGAAGGATCAGCTGTTCCTTGATGAACGACCAGATGATCCTGGTCATCTCATCGCCGTCGAGCTCGACTATCGGATTGGCGACTTTGATCTTCGGCACGGCGGCTGTCCCCTTCGCTGAATTGACTCGCGGATTGCTTTTCTACGGTCTCCGATGCTATCGGCCGGAAGATGATCCGGCCTGTGCGATCATTTGCCCGATGAGTGCGACTCACGAAGTGTTCAACCAGTCGACGCCGCTCGAGGACGTCAACCTGTTCGAAATCGACCTCCCGCTGCAGGAGGCGCTTGACCGGGAAGGCGGAGATTGGGCCCGCGAGCGGGTCTCGGCACTCGGTGAGATCTGCGGCTCGGCCGAGGTGCAGCGTTGGGGCCGCGAAGCGAACGAATTCCCGCCCCGGCTCAAGACCCACGACCGGTTCGGCCACCGGATCGACGAGGTCGAGTTCCATCCGGCCTGGCACCGGCTGATGGAACTGGCCGTCTCGCACGACATCCACGGGCTCCCCTGGCGCCGACCCGAACCGGGCGCGAACGTCGCCCGGGCAGCGCTGTTCACCCAGCTGAGCCAGGCCGAGGCAGGGGTCGGCTGCCCGATCTCGATGACCTTCTCGGTGATCCCTGCGCTCCGGGCCCAGCCCGAGGTGGCGGCCGAATGGGAGCCGCGGTTCCTCTCGCTCGAATACGACGGCGAGCTCCGCCCGGCCCCGGAGAAGCCGGGGGCACTGGCCGGCATGGCGATGACCGAGAAGCAGGGCGGCTCCGACGTGCGGGCGAACACGACCCGGGCGGTCGCTATGAACGGTGGCGGACCGGGCGCCGAGTACGAGATCACCGGCCACAAGTGGTTCTGCTCGGCCCCGATGTGCGACGCCTTCCTCGTACTGGCCCAGGCCGAAGGCGGGATCACCTGTTTCCTGATGCCCCGTTTCACGCCCGACGGCAGGCGCAACGACTTCCACATCCAGCGGCTCAAGGACAAGCTAGGCAACCGCTCCAACGCCTCGTCCGAGGTCGAGTTCCGCGGGGCATGGGCCCGCATGATCGGCGAGGAGGGGCGCGGCGTCCAGACGATCATCGAGATGGTCGGCCACACCCGGCTGGATTGCGCGATCGGGTCCAGCACGGGGATGCGCGAGGGCGTCGCCCAGGCGATCCACCACGCGTCCAACCGGTCGGCGTTCGGAGCGCGGCTGATCGACCAACCGCTGATGGAGAACGTGCTGGCCGACCTCAGCCTCGAGTCCGAGGCCGCGACCGCCTCGGTGATGCGGCTGGCCCGCATCTACGACGACGCCGCTGCCGGGGACGAGACCTCACAGCTGCTCAAACGAATCGCCACGCCGGTGCTCAAGTACTGGATATGCAAACGGGCCCCGGCCCACGCGGTCGAATCGCTCGAATGCCTGGGCGGCAACGGCTACGCCGAAGAGTCGGGTATGCCGCGGCTGGTCCGGGAGAGCCCGTTGATGTCGATCTGGGAAGGCTCGGGCAACGTCCAGTGCCTCGACGCCCTGCGGGCCATGGTCAAGAGTCCCGACTCGACCGAAGCCCTGCTCGGGGAGATCGGCGAAGCCGCCGGGGCCGACTCCCGGCTCGACGCATTCACCGGGCGGGTCCGCGACGAATTGACCGGCTCGCCCGAGACCCTGGAAGTCAGGGCGCGACGGGTGATCGAAGGCCTGGCGCTCGCCTTCCAGGGATCGCTGCTGGTGCGCCATGGCGACCCGGCGGTCGCCGACGCCTTCTGCGCGTCCCGTCTCGACGGCGACTGGGGTGGCGCGTTTGGCACCCTGCCCCCGGGTCTCGCCTACGGTTCGATCATCGCCCGCAGCGCGCCGGTCGCCTAGCCGGGGCCGGTCGGCCACCGCTCGGCCAGCCGGCGGGTCATCGTCTCTGCCAGCCGGATCGCCTCGTCGACCGTTTCGAAATCGACATTCTCGCTGACGTCGTTCGGCCAGTGGTAGTTGGCCGGTTGCTTGTGTTCGGTACACGAGCAGATCGAGACGGTCGGGTAGCCCGCGGCGAGCGCCTCCAGGCCGTCGGTGCCGTTGCGGATCCGCAGGTTGGGATAGAGCTCGATCCCCAGGTCGGCAGCCGTGGAGTCGGCCAGTTCGAGCGCTGCGGCCGGATACTCGAACATCTTCAGGAAGCCCTCTCCCCTGAGCACCGTGAGGTGGGGCGAGCCGACCGTGTCCAGATTGATGAAGAAGGTCGATTCGGCCGGCAGGTCCGGAAAGTGTCGCTCGCCGAACGCCTTCATCCCCTCGCTGAACGACTCCTCCGAACCGGTCGAGAGCAGGATCACCCGGAGATCCGGAGGCGGGTCGGCAAGCAGGCGACGCGCGATCTCGAGCAGCGCGACCACCGCGGTCCCGTTGTCGTTGGCGCCGGGTACCGTCTCGCGCAGTCCGATGTCGGCCATCGCCGCGGTCGTGCCGGCCGAGAGTGCCGCCGCGACCGCGGCAAGGCGACGGCTGCCGGTCAACCCGGCCAGCATCGCCAGCAACGGTCCCCCGATCACCGGAGCCATCAGCATCGGGCTCGTGTCGAGGCTGCGGAAGATCCCGGTCCTCGACACCAGATCGGGTATCCCGGGATGAAAGACCAGGCCGGAGTGGGCGGCATCGTGGTGGCCGACCAGGACGACCGTACGCCCGGCGCCGGGATCGCCGATCTCGCAGACGACGTTGTGGGTCGGTCGCTTGGGCAACAGGCGCCTCAGCCAGCGGCCACGGGGAGGGAAGTCACCGGCGATCGCGGCCGCCCCGAACGCCCCCAGGAAGATGCCCAGAGCGCGCCGGGCCGGGCTGGGCCGTCCGGTCCGTCCGGCGCCCAGCCCGGCCAGGGCCCCGGCCAGTCCGGCCACCGTGCCGATCCCGATCGGCCACCAGTAGGTGCCGTGGGCGGACTCGGTCTCGATCCTGGCCGGCGCCCCGATCTGCTCGAACCGGGCGGCCAGCCACTCGGCCGCGCGCAGCTCACCGTCGGAGGCCGAAGGGCGCTCGATCCGCTCCAGCTCCCCGAGCCAGGTCCGCAATTCCGTTGTCGTCGAGCCGAGCACGAGGCGGTCACTATACGGACCTGCGCCCGGAAATCCGGGCGCTGCCGGCCCGGTTCACGGCCCGCCCGGGACGACCGATCGCCGGCGCCCCGTACGATGAATGGCATGTTCGGCGGTGGAAACACGATCACCCTGTTCCGCGTCCGGGGAATCCGGATCGCGGTCGACTGGTCCTGGTTCCTGATCCTGTTCCTGGTCATCTTCTGGCTCTCGGACTTCTACGGAAGCCTGCTCGACCAGCCGGGCTCCTCGACCGAGCCGTACCTGCTGGCGGTGGCGAGCGCGGCCGGCTTCTTCGGTTCGATCGTGCTGCATGAGCTCGGCCACGCGTTCGTGGCGGTGCGCAACGGGATCGGGATCGACACGATCCGGCTCTGGATCTTCGGCGGAGTAGCCCAGATGGATCGGGAATCCGGCAGCCCCGGGGTCGAATTCAGGGTCGCGATCGCCGGCCCGCTGGTCACCGCGGTGATCGCCGCGGTGCTGATCGCGATCGGTATCGCCTCGGTCGGCGGCTCGGCGTTCTCGGACGCGATTCAGCTCCGGGTCTCGGCCGACGCCAACGGACTGACCGCGATGGTCGCCTGGCTGGCCGCGGTCAACCTGCTGGTGCTCGGCTTCAACCTCCTGCCCGCTTTCCCGATGGACGGCGGCCGGATCGTCCGGGCGGTCGCCTGGAAGATCACCGGTAAGCGCAGTGCCGCGACCCGATTCGCGGCCGGACTGGGCCGTGTGTTCGGCTTCATCTTCATCGGAGTCGGCATCCTGATCACGTTCAACGGGTATGTGTTCAGCGGGATCTGGCTGGCCCTGATCGGGTTTCTGGTCAACAGTTCGGCACGTGCGGCGACCATGCAGACGGCGGTCGCCGGCCGTCTCGAGGGCATCCGGGTCGGCGACGTGATGGACGACAGCCCGGTTGCAATCCCGGGCGACACGACCATCGACCGGGCACTCGACGAGTACTTCGTCCGCTACCGGTGGTCCTGGTTCCCGGTGGTCGACGACCGGGGCGCGTTTCTGGGATTGGTGGTCCGTGACCGGATCGAGCAGATCGCCGAGATCGACCGTCAAAGGGCGGTCGTCGCGGATCACCTCGAAGACCGGAGCCGGGCCTGCCACATCAGCGAAGAGGCGCTGCTGGAAAGCGTGCTGGGCAATCCCGACATGCGCAGGTTCGGTGCCCTGATGGTGACCGACGGGGTCGGTCGGCTGGCCGGTGTGATCACGGTCGAGCAGCTCGGCCGGGCACTGAAACCGCACTAGCCGGCTGGGCGAACCCGGGCGGCGGGCCGGGCGGGACGGCGAAAGCGGGGTCGGGGATCCTAGAATCGCTTTCTGGCAATCGCAATAGCAACATTCCTGATCGCGATCGTGTTCATCGCGAGCGAGCGGATCCACCGCACCAAGATCGCGCTGCTGGGTGCGGCGATCGTGGTCCTGTTCGTCGGCGAATACAACCAGGACCTGGCGCTGGAGTCAATCAAGTTCCCGACCCTGGGACTGCTGACCGGGATGATGGTGCTGGTCTACCTGACCAGCCAGAGCGGCATCTTCGACTACGTCGCGGTCAGGGCCGGGCAGCTTTCCCGGGGAAGGCCGTTCGCCCTGGTCGTGATGATGGCCGGCACGGTCGCCGTCCTCTCCGGCTTTCTCGACAACCTGACCACGATCCTGCTGATCGTGCCGATCACTTTCCTGCTGGCCGACACGCTCGACATCAACCCGATGCCGCTGCTGATGATCGAGATGATGGCGGCCAACATCGGCGGCGCGGCCACCCTGATCGGCGACCCCCCCAACATCCTGATCGGCAATGCCGCCGGGCTGACCTTCAACGACTTCCTGGTCAACAACGTGCCGGGCGTGGTGGTGATCCTGACCGCGATCACCGCGGGCCTGTATCTGTTCTACCGGTCCCGGCTCCAGGTCGCCGAGGAGAACCGGAAGTACGTGGACCAGCTCGACGCCGCCGCCTCGATCACCGACCGCAAGGAGCTGATCAGGACCATGCCGGTGCTGGCCGGCACGATCCTGGCCTTCTTCTTCCACCAGTACCTCCACATCGAACCGGCAACCGTGGCGCTGACCGGGGCCGCGGTCGGCCTGATGGTCACCCGGATCTCGATCGAGGACGCCCTGGCCAACCTCGAGTGGACCACGATCTTCTTCTTCATCGGCCTGTTCGTGATGGTCGGGGCGCTCGAGGCCACCGGCGCGGTCGATCACGTCGCCGATGGAATCAAGACCGTGACCGACGGCAATCGTGACGCCGAGCTGGTCGGCATCATCTGGACCTCGGCGGTGGTCGGGGGGATCATCGACAACATCCCGCTGACCGCGGCGATGATCCCGGTGGTCTCCGACATCAAGGGGGCCAGTGGCGACGACGCCTACTGGTGGGCCCTTTCGCTGGGGGCCTGCTTCGGGGGCAACCTGACCCTCGTCTCGGCCGCCGCCAACATCGCAGCCGCGGGGGTCGCCGAGAAATCGGGACATCCGATCGGCTTCGTCGCCTTCCTCCGGGTCGGCCTTCCGGTGACCCTGATCTCTACCGCGATGGCAACCGCGTACATTCTCCTGCGCTACTGAACTCGCGATGAGACGACTCCCGGACAAGCTAGGTTCTTCGAGGTGAGGTCATGGCAGACCGCATAGTCAGATCGGTGATCCGCGAGGTCCGGCCGCTTTCGGCTTCGGACCCGGTCGGCTACGCCGCCCGGAAGGTGGTCGAATCCGGCCTTCCGGCCCTGCCGGCGGTCGACAGCGACGGGGTCTACACCGGCCTGTTCGGCGAGCGCGAGTTCATGGCGGCGGTCTTCCCCGGCTACGTCGGGACGCTGATGTCGGCCAGGATGATCAGCCGCTCACTGGACGAAACGATCGAGCGCAGGATGGAGAGCCAGGAGGAGCCGATCGCGGCCTACCTGACCACCGACCCGGTCCTGGTCGAAGACGACTACGCGGACACCCAGCTGGCCGAGACCTTCCTCCACCACCGGGTCATGGTCGTACCGATCGCCACCGAGGGCAGGGTCCATGCCGTGGTCACCCGCAGCGAGTTCTTCCAGGCCCTGTTCCACCGCATCGCCGATCTGGTCGAAGACTACGGCGACTGAACGGAGCCGATGCCGGTGTGGCCGGGCTCAGCCCGGGCTCAGCCACTCGTTCTCGGCCAGCAGCTCGGCGACCTGTACCGCGTTGGTGGCGGCACCCTTGCGCAGGTTGTCGCCGACCAGCCAGATATTGAGGCAGCGCTCGTGGCTCGGGTCACGGCGGATCCGGCCGACCAGTACCTCGTCGATCCCGGCCGCGTCGATCGCCATCGGGTAGACCCCGTTGGCCGGGTCGTCGGCGACGATCACGCCGTCGACGCCGGCCAGCAGTTCACGGCACTCGTCGGGGCTGATCGGTTCCGCGGTCTGGACGTTGAGCGACTCGGAATGGCCGCTGACCACCGGCACCCGGGCGCAGGTCGCCGAGATCCCCACCTCATCGCCGAAGCCGAGGATCTTGCGGGTCTCGGCCATCACCTTGCGCTCTTCGGTCGTGTAGTCGTCGCCGTCTTTGAACGACTCGACCTGGGGCAGCACGTTGAACGCGATCTGGTGCGGATAAACCGACGGAACGGCGACCTCGTCGCCGGCCAGGATCGCGGCCGACTGGTCGCGAAGTTCCTCGATCGCCTTCTGCCCGGTGCCCGACACTGCCTGGTAACTCGAGAGGATCAGCCGCTCGAGGCCGACCGCCCGGTGAATCGGGGCCAGGGCCATCATCATCACCATGGTGGTGCAGTTGGGGTTGGCGACGATGCCGTTGTGATGCTCGGCGGCCTCGGGATTGACCCCGGCCACGACCAGCGGTACGTCTTCGTTCATCCGCCAGTAGCTGGTGTTGTCGACCACCACGGCTCCGGCCTCGACGAATTTCGGGGCCCACTCGGCGCTGACCGAGCCACCGGCCGAAGAGATCAGGATCTCGATCCCCTCGATCGAGTCGGGTGACGGCACCCGGCATTCGAGCAGGTCCTCGCCGATCTCGATCGCCCTGCCGGCCGACCGCTCGGAGGCGAAAGGCACGATCTCGGAAGCCGGGAAGCCGCGACCGACCAGCACCTCGAGGATGGTCGTGCCGACCGCCCCGGTCGCGCCGAGCACGCCGACTCTGTACTCACGGTCGGGCATCAGGGCGAGACGGTCGGCCGGTGCTCACCGGTCGGGTCTTCGGGCCGCACCGCATCTGCGCCGAGCTCGAACGCGGCATGGAGCGCGCGCACCGCGTCCGGCACCTGATCGGCCGCGATCACGCAGGAGATCTTGATCGGCGAGGTCGAGATCATCTCGATGTTGATCCGCTGTTCGCCGAGGACTTCGAAAACCCTGGCCGCCACGCCGGGGTGGCTGCGCATGCCGGCGCCGACGATCGAGACCTTCCCGATCCGCTCGTCGGTGCGCACCGAGTTGCTGATGTCGCCGAGGCCGTCGATCACCCCGGTGGCGGTGGTGAGGTCTTCACGGCTCACCGTGAACGAGAGGTCGGCCAGGGCGCCCTCGCCGATCGGCTCGTTCTGGATGATCACGTCGACGTTCACGTTGGCGTCCGCCAGCGCACCGAAGATCCGCCCGGCCACGCCGGGCTCGTCGCGAACCCCAACGACGGTCACGCGGGACTCGTCGTCGGAGTGGGTGACAGCGGTTACGATCGGTCGTTCCATGGTCTCGCTTTCGGGGAGTACGAGGGTACCGGGCAGGTCTTCGAAGCTGCTGCGGCAGTGGATCGGCACGCCGTGGTTCCGCGCGTACTCGACCGACCGCAGCTGGAGTATCTTCGCCCCCGAAGCCGACATCTCCTGCATCTCGTCGAACGAGACGACCGCGAGCTTGCGGGCGTCGGGGACGATCCTGGGGTCTGCCGTGAAGACCCCGGCGACGTCGGTGTAGATCTCGCAGACCGAGGCACCCAGCGCCGCGGCAAGGGCGACCGCGGTGGTGTCGGAGCCGCCGCGACCCAGCGTGGTCACATCGCGGCTGTCGGTCGAGACGCCCTGGAAGCCGGCCACCAGCACGATCGCTTCCTGGCTCAGGGTCTCTTTGATGCGGTCGGCCCGGACATCGACGATGCGGGCCTTGGTGTGCGATGAGTCGGTCACGATCCCGGCCTGAGATCCGGTCAGCGAGACCGCTTTGTGGCCCATGTCGTTGATCGCCATCGAGGCGAGCGCGCAGGAGATCCGCTCGCCGGTCGACAGCAGCATGTCCATCTCCCGCGGATCGGGGTGATCGGAGATCTCGTAGGCATACGAAACCAACTCGTCGGTCGACTTGCCGCGGGCCGAAAGCACGGCCACCACGCGGGCGCCTGCCTCGCGCGCAGCAACGATTCGCCCGGCGGCCCGTTTGATCTCGGCCGGCCCGGCGACCGAGGTGCCTCCGAACTTCATGACGACGATGTCATCCCGTTCCGGCATGGCTTGTGAGCATAGGGATACCGGCAGACCGGCGTTCGATCGAATCGGCAACCGATCGGCGTGGCGTGACCAAGCTCACGCTTGGCCGCCGGTCGGGCGGATATATCAAACCGATATATGGACCTGACACCCACCGGCACGGTGATCCTCGGCTTCCTCAGCGGCTCCGAGATGTCCGGCTACGACATCAAGACCCGGGTCGACGAGTCGACCCGCTTCTTCTGGGCCGCCAGCTACGGGCAGATCTATCCCGAGCTGAAACGCCTGGCCGAGGCCGGCCTGATCGAACCGTCGGACCAGCCCGGCGGCGAACGCGGCCGCATCGCCTACCGGATCACCGGCCCGGGCCTCGAAGCGCTCCGGGCCTGGCTGCTGAACGGGGAGAGCACGATGGAGCTACGCCACGAAGGCATGCTGAAGCTGTTCTTCGCCGATGCCCTCCCCCGGTCGCAGCGGGTCGAGCTGGTCCGGGCGATGGCCGAGCTCCATCGCGGCAAGGCCGACCGCCTGAGGCTGGTGCACGAGGCACAGCGGCCGGTCGAGGGCGACCCCCCATGGCTGGCCGTTCTCCGTTTCGGGCTCGGCTTCAATCAGTGGGCGATCGAGTGGTGTGACGCGGAGATCGCCCGGCTCGAAGCGGAAGCGGGCGACGACGCCGGTGGCGATATCGGCACGGTCGCGGGCGGCGGGGCCCAGGCAGGGGCGGACCGCGATGTTTGACCGTCTGGCAAGGCTGGCTGACAGGCGGGCCCGGGTGGTGGCGGTGGTGGCGGCCCTGGTCTTTCTCGTCTCGGGGGCGATCGGTGGCGGCGTGGCGTCCCACCTGGATCCGTTCGGGGCCGAGGACGAGGCCAGCGAAAGCATCCGGGCCGACCGGAAGCTGACCGACGCCGGCTACCGCCCGGCCGACACCAACATCCTGATCAAAGGCGTGGACGTCGAGCGGTCGAAGGCCGACCGGGCCGAGGTCGACCAGCTGCGGCGGGAGATCCTCGACCGGCCCGGGGTGCAGCAGGTGGTCGGCTTCAGCCAGACCGGTTCGGCGGCCTTCGTCTCCAGGGAAGGCGATGCCACTTTCCTCGCGGTCTCACTCGATTCGACCGACGACGCGGTCCAGCAGGAAGCGGCGGCCGGCCTGAGCGAGCACTTCTCGGAGCGGGACGACGTCCTGGTCGGCGGCCTGGCGATGGCCAACGAGCAGGTCAACAACCAGGTGGAGACCGACCTGCGCAAGGCCGAGATGCTGGCCTTCCCCCTGCTCTTCCTGCTGTCTCTGTTCTTCTTCCGCAGCGCCGTCGCCGCCCTGCTGCCGCTACTGGTCGGCGGCCTGGCCATCCTGGGCACTTTTCTCGGCCTGAGGATCGGCGCCGAGATCGGTTCGATCTCGCTGCTCTCGCTGAACCTGGTCACCGGCCTCGGCCTCGGCCTGGCAATCGACTACAGCCTGTTCATCGTGTCGCGCTACCGCGAGGAGATTGCCCGGACCGGCCCCGGGCTCGGCGCGATGACCAGGACCATGAACACGGCCGGCCGCACCGTACTGTTCTCTTCGCTGACCGTGGCCGCATCGATGGCCGCCCTGCTGATCTTTCCCCAGCGCTTTCTCTACTCGATGGGCCTCGGCGGCACCCTGGTGGCGCTGCTTTCCGCGGCGGTTGCCCTGATCGTGCTGCCCGCGGTCTTGACCATGCTCGGCGAACGGGTCAATTCGATCGCCCCCCGCTTTCTCCAGCGCCGGGCCGATCGCGAGGCCGGCAGCCGCGAGGACGGGTTCTGGTACCGGTTGTCGCAGTTCGTGATGAAACGTCCGGGGCCGATCGCCGCGATCACCGCACTCGGCCTCCTGATGCTGGCTCTGCCGGCGTTCGGCATGAAGTTCGTCCCGGTCGACTCGAAGATCCTGCCCCCGGGGACGAGTTCGCGCACGGTAGAGACGGTGCTCGACCGCGATTTCCCGGCCGGCGACAGCGAGACGATCAGGGTCGTGGTCGAGGGTGACCGGCGGACCGCGCGGACGGTCGGCAAGACGGTCGCACGGTCCGACGGGATCGTGTCGACGCGTCGCCCGGTCGACCTCGGCGGCGGCGTCAGCCTGATCGAAGCCGACTCGGTCGCGGGCTACATGGACGGACCGACCAGGAACACGGTCGAGCGGCTGCGCGAGACGGGCTTCGGCGTCGGGGTCGAGGTCCTGGTCAGCGGCAACACCGCCAGGTTCGTCGACTTCCAGCAGAGCCTGCTCGACCATCTGCCGCTGGCGGCAACGATCATCGTCGGCGCGACGCTGCTGATCCTTTTCCTGTTCACCGGCTCGGTCGTGCTGCCGGTCAAGTCGCTGCTGATGAACCTGCTCACCCTGGGCGCGGTCTTCGGGATCCTCGTCCTGATCTTCCAGGAGGGCCACCTCAGCGGCCCGCTCGATTTCGTGGCCCCGGGCGGGGTCGACCAGACCATGCCGATCCTGATCCTGGCCACGACGTTCGGCCTGTCTACCGACTATGCCGTGTTCCTGCTATCGCGGATCAAGGAGGCACGCGACTCGGGCCACTCCGACTCGGAGTCGGTCGCCCTCGGCCTCGAGCGGACCGGGCGCATCGTCACCGTGGCGGCATTGCTGTTTGCGATCGCGATCGGCGCATTCGCCACGTCGGACGTCGTCTTCGTCAAGGAGCTCGGGGTCGGAACCGCGCTCGCCGTGCTGATCGATGCCACGATCATCCGCGCCCTGCTGGTTCCGTCGCTGATGAAGCTCCTGGGGAGCCGCAATTGGTGGGCGCCCGCCCCGCTCCGGCGTCTTCACGACCGATGGGGCCTGTCGGAACAGGCGTCCGGACAGACCTGAACCGAAACGGATAAAAGGGACCGCATGAAGATGAACGAACCGACCGACTTCCAGACCGACACCGCCGCCGAGCCGATCGGCGATAACCGCTACCGGGTCACCCTGAACGACCGCTGGTGGGTGAGCCGGGGACCGAACGGCGGCTACGTCGCGGCGCTGATGCTGGAGGCGATGACCCGGTCGGTGACCGACACGGTCGGCGATCCCGACGCCCAGCCACCCCGTTCACTGACCGTGCACTTCCTTGCCCCGCCCCGGACCGGCCCGGCCGAGATCGAAATCACGATCGAGCGCCAGGGCCGATCGACCAGCTTCATCTCGGCCCGGATGATCCAGGACGGCGAGGTCGAGGCCAAGGCGATGGCGGTCTTTTCCGGGCCTCGCGAAGGCCCCTCGTTCGATCACGGTTCGATGCCCGACGTGCCGGCCCCGGAGGAGGGGCAGGAGATGGACACCGGGCAGGGCCCGGTTGCCGTGTTCTCCCAGTACCGGGCGATCCCGGCGCTCGGCGGAGCACCGCTGTCGGGCGGGCCCAGAGCCGAAACCGCTGGCTGGCTGCGACTGAAAGACGATCAGCCGATGACCCCGGTGCTGGCCGCGGCGATGCTCGACGTCTGGTTCCCGGCGCCGTTCCTCAACCTGACCGAGCCGGTCAGGGCCCCGACGCTCGAATACACGGTGCATTTCCCGGTCACCCTGCCGGTCACCGAGCAGCCCGACTGGTCGCTGATCCACCTGAACGTGGACCAGGCAACCGAAGGTCACTTCAGCGAGGACGGGGAGCTCTGGAGCAGGGACGGCACCCTGCTGGCCCGCTGTCGCCAGGTGGCATTGCTGATTCCGCGCAAGCAATAGGTCGGGAAGCCCGGGCAGTCGAGCCGGTCCCGACGCGGGGCCCGGTTGGCCGGGGAATGCTCAGCTGAGGGTCTGGCGGCCGGCCATCGCCTTGCCGAGAGTGACCTCGTCGGCGTGCTCCAGGTCCGCCCCGACCGGTAGCCCGCTGGCCAGCCGGGTCACGCTGGTGCTGCTCCTGAGCAGGTCGGCGATGTGCATCGCGGTGGCCTCGCCGGTGGTGGTCGGGTTGGTCGCCAGGATCACTTCGGCGATCCCGCCCGCCTCGACCCGGCGCCTCAGCTCGGCGATCCGGAGATCCTCTTCGTCGATCCCGTCGATCGGCGAAAGCGCCCCGCCCAGCACGTGGTACAGCCCGCGGTATTCATGGGTGCGTTCGATCGGGATCACGTCGGCCGGTTCCTCGACCACGCAGATCAGCGACTCGTCCCTGGAGGCGTCGTCGCAGATCCTGCAGCGCGGTCCCTCCGAGAGGTTGAAGCAGACCTCGCACAGCCCGACCTTTTCCTTGACCTCGAGGATCGCCTGGGCCAGGTTCCGGGCGTCGGAGTCGTCCGACCGGAGAATGTGGAAGGCCAGCCGCTGCGCCGTGCGGCGGCCGATGCCGGGCAGCTGCGAAAGCTCGGCCGTGAGGCGGCTCAGCGGGGCCGGGCCTTCGCTCATCCTCCGGGCAGCCCGGGTCCGCCCATACCCGGCATACCCGGCATGTCGGGCATCTTCGACGCGGCCAGTTCCTGGGCCGAGCGAATCGCCTCGTTGACCGCGGCCTGAACCATTTCGGCCAGCATCTCGGCGTCTTCGGGGTCCACCGCGTCGGGATCGATGGTCACGTCCTTGATCACCAGATCGCCGCTGATCGTGACCTTGACCATGCCGCCCCCGGCGCTGGCTTCGGTCTGCTCGTCCTTGAGCGCCTCCTGTGCCTGGAGCATGTCGGTCTGCATCTGCTGGGCCTGCTTGAGCAAGGCGTTCATGTCCATGCCGCCCATGCCGCCGCCGGGGCCGCCCATTCCTTTACGAGCCATCAGATGACCTCCTCCGCGTTGAATACTGATTTCACCTTTTCCACGAACTCATCCTCCCCGACCACCCCGCCCGGCGGTGATCCGGCCCCGTCCCCCGAATCGGCGTCGAGGCTCTCGTAGGCGATCTCGAGCCGCTCGCCGGTCACCGCCAGCAGGGCCTCGGTGAGCTGCGCCCGCCGTTCCGGCTTTTCGGCATTCCGCCGGTTGAAGGCCGACTCCGGCGGGAAGCCGACCGTCACCACCCCGGCCTCGAAACCGAGCGGCCTGGCCTCTTCGAACAGCGACGCAGCGGGGCCGCTGCCTCGCGCCCTGAGCGAATCAAGGACGGTCGGCCAGATCCGGGTGAGCTTCTCCCGGTCCAGGTCGGGCTCGGGGATCCCCCCGGCTGAAGCTCCAGCCGGGGCCGACTCGGACGGCGGAGGATCCGCTGCCTCGGCCGGAGCGATCGCCGAGCCCGCCGCGGCGTCGTCCGCCGGCTGGTCACCCGCCGGTTCCGGGTCCGGCAGGTCGACGAGTCCGACCGCCGGCGGCTTCTCCCCGGAACCGGGCCCGTCACGCTCGAGCCGCTCGATCCTCCGCATCAATCCTTCGGAGCTGGGATCGAGGTCGGGACGGGCGGCCTTGAGCAAGGCCACCTCCACCGCCAGCCGGGCCTCGTCGCCTTCCCGGATCGAACCCAGGGCCCCGGCCAGCTCGTCGATCGTACGGATCAGCGTGACCGGGCCGATCGCCTGGGCCTGGGCCGAGAGCCGGGCGCCGTCGGCCGCGGTGACCGCGAATGCCTCGGGGATCTCCCCGGTGGTCTGGGTCACCAGCAACACGCGGAGATGTCCGAGCAGATCGCGGGCGAAGCGGGTCGGATCGCGTCCGCTGGCGGCCATCGTCTCGACCGAATCCAGGACGCCTTTGGGATCGCCGTCCACCACCGCATCGATCACCCCGAACAGCAGGTCGGCATCGGCGGCGCCGAGCAGCTCCAGCACGTCGTCGAGAGCGATCGTCTTGCCGCTGTAGGCAACCAGCTGATCGAGGGTCCCGAGCGCGTCGCGGAAGCTGCCGGCCGCCGACCGGGCGATCATCGAGACTGCCGGGGGGTCGAGGCCGATCGACTCGGCCGCCGCCACCCGGTCGATCACCTCGGAGAGCTGTTCGATCGACGGCCGCTGGAAATCGAAGCGCTGGCAGCGGTCGGCGATCGTCGGCATGACCTTGTGGGCCTCGGTCGTTGCGAGAATGAAGATCGTGTTCGGCGGAGGCTCCTCCAGCGTCTTCAGGAACGCATTCCAGGCCTCCTTGGTCAGCATGTGGGCCTCGTCGAGGATGTAGACCTTCCAGCTGCCCGCCGTGGGGGCGAACGCGACCCGGTCGCGCAGGCCCCGGATGTCGTCCACCGAACGGTTCGAGGCCGCGTCCATCTCGATCACATCGACCGAGGTGCCGGCCGCGATCGAGCGGCAGGACTCGCAGGTACCGCAGGGCGTCAGGGTCGGACCGCCGTTCTCGCAGTTGAGCGAAGCGGCCAGGATCTTCGCCATCGAGGTCTTGCCGGTGCCCCGGGACCCGACGAACAGGTAGGCGTGGTGGACCTGGCCCGACTCGATCGCGTTCGACAGCGTGCGGACGACATGGCGCTGGCCGACCACCTGATCGAAAGATCCGGGCCGGTGACGGCGGTAAAGGGACGAAGCCTGGCTCATCGCGGGAGGGGGCCAGTGTAACCGGGAGCCATGATGCCCCGAAGCTCACCGCCTGCCGCCGGGCGATACCGGGACAATGCCCCGATGGCGGACTCGGACCGACTGTCGAGATGGGGAACTCCCGCCGCGTTCGTCGTGGTCGTATCGGCCGCCCTGCTGGCCATATTCCCGCTCGGCTTCACCAACTACGACACGATCTATTACCTGCTCTGGGGCCGCGAGATCTTCGACGGGATGGGTCCCGACTACGCGCCGGCCCTCACCCCCACGCCACATCCGCTGTACGACCTGCTCGGGTTCGTGACCGCGCCGCTCGGCGACGGGGCGATCACGGCCGCGGTGGTGATTGCCTATGTCAGCCTCGGATTGCTGGTCTTCCTGGTCTACCGGCTCGGATCGATCTGGTTCGACGCCCCGATCGGGCTGCTGGGGGCGCTTTTCGTGATCACCGCCGCGCCGGTCCTCAGCAACGGCCTGCGGGCTTACATCGACATCCCGTTCATCGTGCTCTGCCTGGCGGCGCTGCTGGTCGAGACCCGGAGGAACCGGGCCGGGTGGCCGGTCCTTGCCCTGCTCGTCCCGGCCGGCCTGCTGAGGCCGGAGGCCTGGCTGTTCTCCGGCGTCTATTTCGTCTACCTGATGTTCGACCTGCGGAGACCCCCGGGCCGGAAGCTGCCCCGGCCCGAGTTCCGACCCGGCGGGATCGACCGCCGGGTGGTCGGCCTGGCCCTGCTTGCCGCGGCCGGTCCACTGCTCTGGTTCCTTTTCGACCTGGTCACCGCCGGCAACCCGCTGGAATCGTTCACCGGGACCCGCGACAACGTGGAGACGCTCGAGCGGGCGTCGGGGCCGGTCGACGTAGTGCTCTACGGCCCGCGCCGGCTGGGCGAAGTGCTGCAGTGGCCCGGCATGGTCGGCGCGCTGCTCGGCATTCTGCTGACCGTGAAGGTGATGCCCAGGAGGGCGGCCGTACCACTCGCCGGAGCGGCGCTCGCACTGGCCGCGTTCGCTTTGCTCGGAGCCGCCGGACTGGCGATCATCGCCCGCTACACGATGCTGGGGGCGTCGATACTGGCGGTCTTTTCGGCCGCCTCGATCCTCGGTTGGCGTCTCGTCCCTGCCGACAGCCGCTGGCGGAAGCCGTGGCAGGCGGCCGCCGTCGTGGTCGTGCTGCTCTACCTGATCTGGCTGCCGAACCAGATCGACCTGCTGAAGACGGTCGACCGCGACCTCGACGGTCAGGGCCTGGTCGAGAACGATCTCGAGGCCCTGGTAGACGACGGTGCGTTCGAGCCGCTCACCGATCCCGATTGCCTGCCGATCTCCGTCCCCAACCACCGCGCCACGCCGCGACTCGCCTTCTGGCTCGACATCAGGCCGTCGGACGTGGTCTCGATCGCGGCCGCGGAACAGCAGCCCGAGCGCGGGTACTTCCTGGCCCCGGCCCGGCCGTTCACCCTGCACAACTTCATCCTCGACCCCGGTGAACCGGGTCGAGCAGTGACCCGGCCGCCGCCGGGGTTCCGCCCGGTCGCCGAGAACCGTTCCTGGAAGCTCTACCGCCGCTGCCCGGTCCCATACGGCGGTTGAACCGGCGCGGAAGCCGTGCCGTTGCGACGGGACCGCAGCCATGCCTTGCTTCCGCCGGCGGCCCACCGATCGACCGGCCCGGTCGCGTGCCGGCCGGTCAGCCGGGCAGCTCGCCGGTGATCACGTAGCGCAGGACGGCCGCCACCTGCTCCGGACTGCGGGCGGTCGCCCGGGCGGCGCCGTCCACCTCTTTAAGTGCGTGGTCGAACTCGGGGTCGTGCTGCGTGATCACCGGCTTGCCCAGCGCCGCCGCATATCCGGCGTCGAATGCGGCGTTCCACTGCCGGTACCGGTCACCGAACCGGACCACCACCACGTCGGCATCGCCGATCAGGGTCTGGGTGCGGATCGAGTTGACCCCGGCGCCCTTGTGATCCGCCCAGAACTTCTCCTGTTCATCGCCCAGGGTCCCGGTCCCGGCGGCATCGGAGGCCGGGTGGTCGGTCACCGGAGCTGTGAAACGTACGGGAAGCCCGTCGCAGGCCTCGACCACCCGCTCGCGCCAGTCGGAATGGATCTCGCCGGCCAGATACACGTTCCATTCCCTTTGGTCCATGGTGTTCATTGTGCCATCCGGCCCGATCGCGGGGCGATCGCACGCGGCAGCAGATCCCGCGGTCTTCGCGGGATCTGACTGGTCCCGAGGGAAGAGGTCTCGGGGCGCGCGCGAGGCAGGTGATTATGCGCCGACGTCCGGTTCGGTACTTCTCGGAGGGGGACGCCGGGGTCCAACGTTGCCTCGACCGGGAAGTTATCCGGGGGCTGCCGGATCGATGTAAAAAGGTGGTGAAACGGGATTTCCCGGGGCCGGATCAGCGCGCAACGGGCATCGGAGGGCCCGATCAGCCTGCGCCGGGCCGTTTCGCGGCTCCCGGCCGCGGTACCGTCTGCCCGAGCAGGATTGCGGCGATCTGTTCGATGTCGGCGATCGCGTCGTTGCGCGATAGCTGGCCGTCGGTCATAACCGCCAGAGAGATCCGGTCGTCGCCAGGACCTTCGAGCAGCGCGGCCTGGTGGACCAGTTCCCCGAGGTCGGTCGACCTCCAGCCTCCTTTGAAGAACGGGCGCCGGCGGTCACCGGCTACCGCCGGAATGCCCCAGCGCTGTTCCGGCGTGATCGAATTGAGCAGCTTCTTCGCGGCCGGCGCTCCCGGGCCGACCAGGTTGCGGTCGAGGTGGCGGAAGAAACGGGCGGCATCGGCCGCCGTCAGCCTGGCGTTTCCCCAGTGGCCGGCAACCTCGAACCCGGCCATCCCCGCCTTCTCGGCCACCTCGGTCAGGCCCGCGTCGCCGACCCGTTCGTAGATGACATCGGCGGCGTCGTTGTCGGACACGGTGATCATCGAATCGAGGGTCGACGCGGTGGCCGGATCCATGCCGAGTCGTCCGGCCCGGAGCCGCCGGAGCTCGGCCGCCAGCAGCATCGCCTTGACCAGGCTGGCCGACACGAACTGCCGGTCCTGCTCGAACCCGCGCATCCGGCCCCGGCCGTCGATCAGGGCGAATGAAACGAGACCCTCGTCCTGCCGGGCGTAACGGGTCGCCATTTTGACTCTGGATTCCGCCCGGTCGGCCTCGCGGCGGTTCCGGGCAACCCGTCGCTCCATCTTCACTCGGACCGAATCGAGCCTCGGTTCGCCGTGAACGGGGGTCTCCACGGTCTCCCCGCCACAGGCCGCGAGCGCGATCGAACCGGCCAGGGCCGCCGCGACGAGCGAGACCGGCCCGGCTCCGGGCCGGCCGGGGGGCCGGCCGGCGAAGCCGTGCTTCTCCGTGGTCGAACTCACGATCCCGGCAGAGGCTAGTCGCACGAACCGGATGGGGAAGAATGGACCGTGCGCTCCGCCTTCGAAACGAAGTCCCCGGGCGTATCCATCGAGTTCGGCTCTGGTAAGGCTGACCCGCGGCACCCGTAGCCTCCGCTTAAGGCTGCTTCCTTCCGGACCTGACCTGGTTCACGGGCTTGCGTCGCGCGGGACCTGACCGTCAACGCCTCCCTCGGTGTACTGACCCCGATGGCCAGCTCCTCGGAACGGATTTCGGCCTTGCTGAAGCGGATTGCAAGTGACAAGGCACCGCTAACTCCCCGCCTAGCACGGTCCGCTCCGCATCCTAGCCGATGGGAGATCCGCGGGGAGCGGTCAGCCGCGGCCCTCGGCCGACCGGGCCCCACCGGCCGGAACAACGGCAATTCCGCGCAGGCCGCCACGGCTGCTTCCGACGCGGATGAAACTGCGCCGGACTCGGTTGCCGTCGAGTCTCGCCCGGCCGATCGTCCCCCGGATGTAGTCGGTCCAGTAGATGTAGTTGCCGGCGACGGCCACCGACGAGACCACGCCGTTGCCGGTACGCACGAAGCGACGCCTCACCCCGGTGCCGTCCAGGCGGGCGCGGGAGATGCTGTTGGTGTTCGAGTTGGTCCAGTAGATGAAGCCCCGGTGCCTGACCATGTCGCCGGGCCCGGTCGGTGACTTGATGAACAAGCGATTCACCCTGGTTCCGTTCAGCCGGGCCCGACCGACGCGCGGCGGCGGATCGAAGGCCGGGTCGTTCGACGTCCAGAAGATGTGGCGACCACCCACCGCCACGCCCCACACCGCGGAGGAACGGGTGTCGACGAACCTCGGCTGGACCTTGCGTCCGTTGATCCTGGACCGTCCGATGAAGTTGTCGCCGTGGCTCCAGAAGAGATGCCGGCCGTCGAGCGCGAGATTGCGCGGGATCGGGGTCCACCAGCCGGGCATCCGGACGAACCTCCTTGTCACGCCGCGGCCGTTCAGGCGAGCCGTGCTGATCGTGCCGCGATTGACATCGGTCCAGAAGAGATGACCCGAGTTGGCGACGATACCCCAGGGATTGACCGGATCGTCGATGAACGAACGGCCCACGGCCGAACCGTCAAGGCTGGCCCGTCCAATCGTGCCGGCATTCGAATCGGTCCAGTAGATGGCGGCCTGCGCCGAGCTTGACACCACCAGTAGAAGTGCGATGGCGCAGATGACGGGCACGGCCAGCGCGCCGGGCATGCGCTTGGAGACGCGATCTCCCGCGCCGGGACTAGGCACGGCTCCTGCCAGTGCGTCTGTCATCGAG
>JAGQUV010000087.1 GCA_020438295.1 Solirubrobacterales bacterium | reverse complement strand
GCCTTCGGTCGCCCTGACCACCGGCCCCGGGACCGTCCCGTTGAAGGTCCAGGCCCTGAACTTCACCCCCTGGTCGACCTTGACCGTCGCCTTCTTGGCGGTCAGCTTCACCGGGACGACTTCGGCCGCGGCCGGCGCGGCGATCACGATGAGTGACAGGGCGGCCGCGACCAGCCCCACGAACAACTTCCTACATACCCCCTGTACAAACATGGTGCCAGTATAGGTGCCCCGCCAGGCAAGTCAACCGGCCTGGCCGGCCCGGCGCCGCGGGCGGCTACTGGGCCCGCATCGCCGGCGGGTCTTTCGGCCGCTTGCCCAGCCGGCCCCTGCGGTATTCGCGGTTCAGCATGCCGATCACGTCCAGCGAGATCTCCTGCGGGCAGACCCTCGAGCACTCACCGAAGTTGGTGCAGCCGCCGAAGCCCTCCTGGTCCATCTGGTCGACCATCGCGATCGCCCGGTTGGCGCGTTCCGGCTGGCCCTGGGGCAGCAGGTTCAGGTGGGTCACCTTGGCCCCGGTGAACAGCATCGCCGAGCCGTTCGGACATGCGGCGACACAGGCGCCGCAGCCGATGCATATCGCCGCATCCATCGCCCGCTCCTGGACCTCGGGAGCGACCGGCATCGAGTTCGGTTCGGGCTGCGGGCCGGTCGTGGCGCCGGTGTAGCCGCCGGCCTGGATCACCCGATCGAGCGCACCGCGGTCGGTGACCAGGTCGCGGATCACCGGAAAGCTGGTGGATCGGAACGGCTCGACCCTGATCGTCGAGCCGTCCTCGAAGTCGCGCATGTAGGTCTGGCAGGAGGTGACCTGCCGGGGACCGTGCGGGGTGTCGTCTATGACCAGTGAGCAGGACCCGCAGATGCCTTCGCGGCAGTCGCTGTCGAACGCCACGGTGCGTCGCTTCTCCCCGGTCAGGCGCTCGTTGAGCTGATCCAGCATCTCCAGGAACGAGGCCTCGGGATCGATCCCGTCGACCTCGAAGGTCTCGAAGTGGCCCTCCTCGCCGGTCTCGAACTGACGCCAGATCTCGAGCTTGAATTTCACTTGTAGCTCCTCGTCGCAAGCTTCACGTTCTCGAAGGTCAGCGGCTCGTCGTGCGGCACAGGGTCCCCCTGCTCGCCGCGGTACTCCCAGGCGGTCACCTTGGCGAACCGGTCATCGTCGCGCAGTGCCTCGCCGTCGGGGGTCTGGTGCTCCTCCCGGAAGTGGCCCCCGCACGACTCCTCGCGTCGCAGGGCGTCGACGCACATCAGCTCGCCGAGCTCGAGGAAGTCGGAGACCCGGTTGGCGTACTCGAGGCTCTGGTTGAACTCGTCCCGGCCGGGGTCGACCCGCAGGTCGGACCAGAAGTCCCGCTTGATCGCGCGGATCTCGGTCAGCGCCCGCTCGAGGCCTTCGGCATTGCGGGCCATGCCGCAGTTGTCGAGCATGACGTTGCCCATTTCGCGGTGGAACACCTGGGCCGCGGTCGTGCCGTCTACGTCCATCAGCCTGGTGATGTGCGACTCGACCGCGTCCTCTGCCTGCTCGAACGCGGAATCGGAGGTCGATACCGGCTCCCGATCCCCGGTCAGGTAGTGGGCGACCGTGTGGGGAGCGATGAAGTAGCCGTCGGCCAGGGTCTGCATCAGGGCGCTGGCCCCGAGCCGGTTGGCGCCATGATCGGAGAAGTTGGCTTCGCCGATCGCGAACAGCCCCGGGATCGTGGTCTGGAGCTCGTAGTCGACCCACAGTCCTCCCATCGCGTAGTGCGGTGCCGGGTAGATCATCATCGGGGTCTCGTAGGGGTTGTCGCCGGTGATGTTCTCGTACATCTCGAACAGGTTTCCGTAGCGGCCCTCGATCACGTCGTGGCCGCGCTCGGCGATCGCGTCGCGGAAGTCGAGGTAGACGCCCCGCCCGGTGCCGCCGACGCCGAGGCCGTCGTCGCAGACGACCTTCGCCGCCCGCGAGGCGATGTCGCGGGGCGCCAGGTTGCCGAACGCGGGATACCTCTCCTCGAGGTAGTAGTAGCGCTCCTGATCGGGGATATCGGTCGGGGCGCGGTCGTCGCCGGGCTTTCTCGGGACCCATACCCGCCCGTCGTTGCGGAGTGACTCCGACATCAGGGTCAGCTTCGACTGGTACTCCCCGGACTGGGGGATGCAGGTCGGATGAATCTGGGTGTAACACGGGTTGGCCATCAGCGCGCCGTGACGGTGGGCACGCCAGGCGGCGGTCACGTTGGAGCCCATCGCGTTGGTCGAGAGGTAGTAGACGTTGGTATAGCCACCGGAGGCGAGGATCACCGCGTCGGCCGCGTGCCGCTCGATCTCGCCGGTGACCAGGTTCCTCACGATCACGCCCCGGGCCTGGCCGTCGACCAACACCAGGTCCAGCATCTCGTGGCGGTCGTGGACGACCGCGTTGCCGGAGGCCACCTGGTGCTGCAGGGCGCTGTAGGCGCCGAGCAGCAGCTGCTGCCCGGTCTGTCCGCGCGAATAGAAGGTCCGCTGCACCAGCACGCCACCGAACGACCGGGTGGCCAGCTGACCGCCGTACTCGCGGTTGAACGGCACCCCCTGGGCGACCGCCTGGTCGATGATGTTCTCGGACAGCTCGGCCAGCCGCCAGACGTTGGCCTCGCGTGAGCGGAAGTCGCCGCCCTTCATCGTGTCGTGGAACAGCCGCCGGACCGAGTCGCCCTCGTTGGCATAGTCCTTGGCCGCGTTGATCCCGCCCTGGGCGGCGATGCTGTGGGCGCGCCGGGAAGAGTCCTGGAAACAGAAGCTCTCGACCCGGAACCCCTGGGCCGCCAGGCTGGCCGCGGCGCTGGCTCCGGCCAGCCCGGTACCGATCACGATCACCTTGCTGTCGGAGCGGTTGTTGGGGCCGACCAGCCGGTGCTGGTCGAGCCAGGTCTGCCACTTCTTCTCAATCGGTCCGGGCGGGATCTTGGCGTCGGGCAGGTTCATCAAGCTGTCCCTCCGGCCAGCGAGGCGATCGCGGCCTCGGTCTCGGGCGCACCGAGCACCCCGGTCCAGAACAGGACCGGGACCAGTGCGAAGCCGATCACGATGACCAGGGTCAGGGCGGTGGCGCCGTAGCGGATGCCCCGGTTGCGGGCCGGACTGTCGAGTCCCAACGTCTGGACCAGGCTCCAGATTCCGTGACGCAAGTGGATCCCGACCAGGACCAGCGCGGCCAGGTAGATCACTACGAAATACCACTCCTGGAACGCGTTGTAGAGGTTGAAGTAGACGGCGCCGTGCTCGAGCGGGGTGACGGTGATCGAAAGCGTTGTGAACTGGAGGATGTGGAAGATGATGAAGGCCAGGACGAGCAGCCCGGACACCAGCATCGTGCCCGATTCCCAGCTGCGGCCGATCCTCCGGGCCGGATAGCGGGACGGGCGGGCAGCCCGGTTGCGGCTGTTCAGCTGGAGCACCCCGGTTATGTGGATGACTATCGAGCCGAGCAGGATCACCCGGGCCAGCCATAGGACGCCCGCATACGGAAACAGCGGCTCGGCGATCTCGCGCAGCCAGCCGGAATACCAGTCGACCCGCGGCTCGGCCCCGCCCGGACCGAACAGCGAATTCAGGTTGCCGACCATGTGCAGGATCAGGTAGCCGACCAGGATCGTCCCGGTCACCGCGACGACCGTCTTCTTGCCGACCGTCGAGTTCCAGAAGTCAGCCACGGGGATCACACCCCGCGATTGCGCTCTGCGATGTACCGGACGAAGCCACGGCCCTCAATCCTACGACCCGGGGATGCGGGGCGACTGCCCGGCCACCGGGTGCGACTGCGCGACCGGCCGGGATCACGAGTCGTCCGGAGATCGGCGCGGCCCGGGTCGCCGGCGAAGCTACTGGTCCCGGGGCGTGATCCGGTCCAGTGCGACCTCGCCGCCCTCCTTGGTGTCCTCGGTCACCACATAGCAGAGCGGTGGACCGCCGAAAAAGGTCGCGTTCTCACCCTCGCCCACGAAGATCCCCGGCCGGGCCGACCCGTCGGGGTTGTGGATCCAGATTTTCTGGCCCTTCTCGAAGCCCTC
>JAGQUV010000086.1 GCA_020438295.1 Solirubrobacterales bacterium | reverse complement strand
ACGCTCTGGGACGAGCAGGCCGGAGCCGACACCCCGGCCACGGAAACCGCCCGGAAGGCCGACGCCGAGCGCCGGCGGGAACACCTGCTCCGGGTCTACGGGCACGAGTTCACCCGCTCCGGCGACCGCTCGCCGTTCGACGGCGAGATCGGGCCGGACCGCACGATCTCGTTCGCCACGGTCCCGCTGGGCGAACTGCACGACACGGCCAAACGAGCGACCGGGGCGACCCTGAACGACGCGGTGCTGGCCGTGCTGGCCGGCGCGTTCGAGCACTGGCTCGAGGACCGGGGCCGGGATGTCCCCGACGAGATCCGGGCCAAGGTCCCGGTCAGCCTGCACCAGGGCGACGACCACGCCGGCAACCGGGATTCGTTCTTCACCGTGCCGCTGCCGCTGACCGAACCCGGCCCGATCGCCCGTCTTTCACGGATCCGGGCCGAGACCACCGCACGCAAATCGAATCGCGATGCGGTCACGCTCGACCGCTGGTTCCAGCGCGCGGCCGGGATCTCCACCCGCCTGAGCGACCTGCTGAAGCGGTTCGGCGAGGACCCGCGGCGCTTCGCGGTCAACGTGTCGAACGTCCGCGGGCCCCACGATCCGGTCAAGGTCCTCGGCACCCCGGTCGGCTCGATCCATACGCTCGCCGAGATCGCCGAGCGGCATGCGCTGAGGGTCGGGGTGATCACCTACGACGACCAGGTCAACTTCGGGTTCTGCGCCGATCCCGGCGTGGTACCCGACGTCGGGCGGATCGCGGACGGGATCTAGCTCGCCGCGGCCAGGCTGATCGCCGCGGCGGTCTGAGCGTCGCGGTCGCCCTAGCCCGGCAGCCGGTCGCGGAGCGCCGCCAGCTCGGCCCGCAGCTCGGCCAGCTCGCGCTCGAGCCGGTCGATCCGCCCGGCCTCACCGGGAGCGTCCGGACCGGACGCGGGCACGTCACCGGCCGGGCCCGGGTCGGTGGCCGCGCCGGTCGCCGCGCCCGAATCGACCGCCGCGCCCGGCTCGGCTCCCGGGGCCGGGGCCGTTTCGGACGACGACCCGGTCGGCTCGGCCCCGGCCGCGCCTCCGTCGGCCTGGCCACCGAGCAGCTGGCGGTAGCGCTCCTCCTTCTGGCCCGGCTTCCGGTCGAGCCGCTCGACCAGGTCGCGGCCGATCAGCGCGTCGAGCGTGGTCTGGATCGCGTCGAGGTCGTGGAACGCGAACAGCCGCCCGCTGCGCTGCTTGAGCTCGCCCGGGGTCTGCGGGCCGCGCAGCATCAGCACCGCGAGCACCGCGAGCTGGTCCTGGTCGAGGCCGAGCTCGGTATCGATCAGCTGGCGGTACTTGGACGCGCGGCTGGTGTGGCCGGAGGCCGAGCGGATCCAGCGGCGCCGGCCGAGCTCGCCCAGCGCCCGGCGCACGGTGGCCTCGTCGTACTCGACCACCGGCTCGCGGTTGGTCGACTGGTTGCAGGCCAGCCGCAGCGCGTTCAGGGTCAGCGGGTACTGGTCGGGGGTGGTGCGCTGCTTCTCGAGCAGGCAGCCCAGCACCCGGATCTCGGCTTCATCGGGTCCGGTCATGGCCCAAACCTACCGGCGCCGGTCGCGACCGGGGAGGTCAGGCCCGCTCGGGCGGATCGAGCCCGGCGGCCCGGACAACTTCGGCGGTGGCCTGGGGCACGGTGAGCTGTTCCTCGGCGACCTTCCGCTCGGCGTCGGCGATCGCCTCGGGCACCCCTTCGCGGTCGTGGAACGAGGCCAGCACCGCCTCCTCGATCATCGACTTCAACCAGCGCTGTCGCTGGCGGAGCCGGCGCTCGGTCAGCTGGCCGGATTCCTCGAGCAGCCTGCGGTGGGCCTCGATCGCCTCCCAGATCTCGGGCAGCCCGGTGCCCTCGGTCGCGCTGGCCATCAGCACCGGAGTCTCCCAGCCCTCGGTCGAGGGCGGCAGCATGCGCAGCGCCTGGTGGTAGTCGCCGCGGGCCTGCCGGGCCGCGTCGACCCGGTCGCCGTCGGCCTTGTTGACCACGATCAGGTCGGCCAGCTCCATGATGCCCCGCTTGATGCCCTGCAGCTCGTCACCGGCCCCGGGGACCAGCAGCAGGCAGAGGCAGTCGACCAGCTCGGCCAGCTCGGCCTCGGACTGGCCGACCCCGACCGACTCGACTATGACCACGTCGTAGCCGGCCGCCTCACAGAGCAGCATCGCCTCGCGGGTCTTGCGGGCGATCCCGCCCAGCATGCCCGAGGTCGGCGAGGGACGGATGTAGGCGTCCTCGTGCGCGCTCAGCCCCTGCATCCTGGTCTTGTCGCCGAGGATCGAGCCGCCGCTGCGCGAACTGGACGGGTCGACCACCAGGACCGCCACCTTCAGCCCCTGCTCGATCAGCCAGAGGCCGAGCGCCTCGATCGCGGTCGACTTGCCGGCCCCGGGCACGCCGGTGATGCCGACCCGGCGGGCCCCGCCGGTTCGCGGCAACAGCTCGGCGATCAGCTGCTGGGCGGCCTCCTGGTCGTCCCCCCGCCTGCTCTCGGCCAGCGTGATCGCCCGTGACAGGGCCGCCCGGTCGCCTTCGATGACGCCGCTTTTCAGCTGTTCGACCGAAGCGCGCTCGGACACGTTGTCCCGATCAGGCCGTGGAGGTCTGGATGTCGACGCCGTGGCGCTCGATCAACAGCGCCAGCAGTTCGCCGGCCGCCTCCCCGATCACGGTCCCGGGCGGGAAGATCAGGTCGGCCCCGGCCTCCTTGAGCGGCTCGAAGTCGACCGGCGGGATCACCCCTCCGGCGACGATCGCGATGTCCTCGCGGTCCTCGTCGTCGAGCGCCTTGCGCAGCGCCGGGACCAGCGACAGGTGGCCGGCCGCCAGGGTGCTGACCCCGACCGCGTGGACGTCGGCCTCTACCGCCTGGCGGGCGACCTCTTCCGGGGTCTGGAACAGCGGCCCGATGTCGACGTCGAAACCGATGTCGGCGAACGCGGTGGCGATCACCTTCTGGCCGCGGTCGTGGCCGTCCTGGCCGATCTTGGCGACCAGGATCCGGGGGCGGCGCCCCTCGGCCCGCTCGAATTCCCTGACCAGCTCTTTCGTTTTCGAGAACGAATCGGAACTCACACCGACCTCCTGCTGGTAGACGCCACCGATCGACTTGATCTCGGCCGCATGGCGACCGTACTCCTTTTCCAGCGCCAGGCTGATTTCGCCGACCGTTGCATAAGCTCGCGCGGCTTCGACCCCGAGCTCGAGCAGGTTGCCTTCACCGGAGGCGGCGGCGTTGGTCAGCCGCTCCAGCGCCGCGTCGACCGCGCCCTGGTCGCGCTCGGCCTTGAGCCGTTCCAGCTTGGCCAGCTGGGCGGCCCGGACCTCTTCGTTGTCGATCTTCAGCACGTCGACCATCGTGTCCTCCTGCGGCCGGTACGAGTTGACCCCGACCACGGTCTGCTGGCCGGAGTCGATCCGGGCCTGGGTGCGGGCGGCCGACTCCTCGATCCGCAGCTTGGGGATCCCCTTGGCGATCGCCTCGGTCATGCCGCCGGCCTCGTCGATCTCCTTCATGTGGGCCAGGGCCCGGCGGGCGAGCCGGTCGGTCAGGTACTCGACGTAGTAGCTGCCGGCCCAGGGGTCGATCGTCCGGGTGGTGCCCGATTCCTGCTGCAGGAAGAGCTGGGTCTGGCGGGCGATCCGGGCCGAGAAGTCGGACGGCAGGCCGAGCGCCTCGTCGAGCGCGTTGCTGTGCAGCGACTGGGTGTGGCCCTGGGTCGCGGCCATCGCCTCGACGCAGGTCCGGACCACGTTGTTGTAGGCGTCCTGGGCGGCCAGGCTCCAGCCCGAGGTCTGGCAGTGGGTCCTAAGCGACATCGACTTCGGGTCTTTGGGGTCGAACTGCTTCATCAGCATCGCCCAGAGCAGGCGGCCGGCCCGCATCTTGGCCACCTCCATGAAGAAGTTCATCCCGATCGCCCAGAAGAACGAGAGCCGGGGGGCGAAGAAGTCAACGTCGAGGCCGGCGTCGAGGCTGGCCTTTACGTACTCGACCCCGTCGGACAACGTGTAGCCGAGCTCCAGGT
>JAGQUV010000085.1 GCA_020438295.1 Solirubrobacterales bacterium | reverse complement strand
GTCGCCGCCCGATCCCGTGTCTTCGTCGGTGGTTCCCTTGGCCGCGTCCTTGGCCTTTTGCTCGGCCACGCGGGTTGCCTCGATACTTTTCCAGGCCTCGATGACCCTGGCCCAGATGATCGCCGGGAACGTGCCCCCGTCGACCGGGGCGCCTCCGTACTCGGTTTCCATCGAAGTGATCCCGTCCGGGTAACCGACCCAGACGCAGGCCGTAACCTCGGTGATCGCGCCGCAGAACCAGGCATCACCGTTGTTGTCGGTGGTTCCGGTCTTGCCCCACTGGGAGTCATCGCCGATGTATGCGTTCTTGCCGGTACCGGAGGTGACCACCGTACCGAGTATGTCCTTGGCGGTCTGGGCGACCTCGGGCGAAATCACCTCGGTGCTCATCACCTGGTTCTCGCCACCCCGGATCGGGTTGCCGTCTTCGCCGGTGACCTTGGTGTAGGCAACCGGTGAATCTCCGGGCACCGGGGCAAGCGTGCCGCTGACCCGCCGGCCGTCGTTGGCCAGGGTCGTGAATGCATAGGTCCACTCATAGGGCGAGACAACCGAGGTTCCCAGCACCATCGCCGGGTTGGTCTGGATCTTCTCGCGGACCCCCATCTTGTGGATCGTCGCAGCGATCGATTTGGGGCCACCGTCGATGCTCTCGAGACCGACCTGGGCGTAGACCGAGTTGTCCGAGTAGGTGGTGGCGGTTGCCAGCGAGGCCGACCCGAGGTAGCTGTCGCCATAGTTTTTGACCGGGAACAGCTGCTTTCCCTTCTTGCCGAACCGGAACAGCTGGGGGGCGGACTCGTAGACCGTGGCCGGTGAGATCCCCTGGTCGAGGGCCGTGGTCAGGACGAACGGCTTGATCGTGGATCCGGGCTGGCGCTGGCCCTGTACGGCCAGGTTGAACGGGGCCGATTCGAAGTCGGGGCCGGCGACCATCGCGTCGATCGTCGCGTCGTCGTTGTTGATGATGACCACGGACGCGGTCGGGCCGATGCCGCCCAGGGTCGAGGTCACCGCCTCCTCGGCCGCTGCCTGGACCTCCAGGTCGAGCGTCGTCTTGACCTTGAGCCCGCCGAAGAAGGTCCGTCCGGCCCCGAAACGGTCGACCAGTTGCTGCCTGACCCAGGAAGTGAAGTACGGGGCCTTCGAGTCGAGCTTGGGTGGAGTGATCTCCTCGCTCGAGGGAAGCGGTTCTGCCGTGCCCTCCTGGTACTGCTCCTCGCTGATGTACCCCTGTTCGAGCATCTTCTGCAGGACCAGGTTCCGGCGGGCCAGCGCGGCCTCGGCCGACGACTCGGGGTCGTACCCGTAAGGGTTCTGGATCATCCCCGCCAGCAGGGCCGCTTCCGATGGCGTGAGCAATTCGGCGCAGGGCTCCTCGAGCGTGCCGCAGGTCGGGTGGGCGTCGCCGAAGTAGGTCCGGGCGGCCGATTCCACCCCGTACGCGCCCGAGCCGAAATAGACCGTGTTCAGGTACTCGGTGAGGATCTTGTCCTTGGTCCACTGCTGCTCGATGTGGTAGGCAAGCGACATCTCGCGGACCTTCTGGAATACCGTGCGCGAGTTCTGGGCCTCGAGCGCCTGTTTGACCAGTTGCTGGGTGATCGTCGAAGCGCCCTGGCTGGCGCTCTGGGTGACGATGTCCTGCACAAGGGCCCGGCCCAGGCCCTGGAAGTCGATGCCCCGGTGTTCGTAGAACCTCGAATCCTCGATCGCCACCACCGCGTTCTTCATGTTCGGCGAAATGCTCTCGGGCGGGATCAGTATGCGGTTCTGGTTCGAGCTCAGGGTTCCGATCACCTCGCCCTGGCTGTCGGTCACCTCGGTGTTCTTCGCCGCCTTGAACTGGGCGTACTCCTCGATCGCCGGGAGGTCCTGTGACACGGCCATGACCATCCCGAAGAAGGCCGAGGCCAGGCCGAGCACGCCGAGACCGATCGCGATGAACAGGATGCGAAGCTTCTTGATCTTTGGCTTGGGCGACCTGCCGGGTGGCGGGAACGAAGGGATCCCGCCGATCTGCCCGCCGAAGCCGTTGCCGCCGCCGCGGCCGTCGCTGCCGTTCGGCGCACCACCGGTACCCGGTGCCGGGCCGACGCGACCCCGTTCCCGGGTCCCCTGCCCGACCGGACGCAGCACGCTTCCGCCGCCGTTGGGGCTGGCCGGCGTGCCGGGTGCGTCGTCGGCTTCCCGGGGTGTGGTGCCCGGCGGATGCTTTGTGGTCTCGGATGCCATCTGGTGGTGGATTGACCGAAACGCGCCAGACCGGGACGGCCGGAATGCGAACGGTTCACCTGCTGTGCAAACCCGATGGGATCACCAAGTCGCGCCGGTCAGTCTAGCATTGCGATCGTGCCAGGCAAAACAGACAACCGTCCCGCAGTCCCGGGCCCGGAGGCGCAGGAGCTGGCGGCCCGGCTCAGCAGCAATTCGGTCGAGGCCCTGCCGGAAGGAGGCCTGGCCGCCCAGCTCGACCGCGACGGCCCGCTCCGGATCAAGCTCGGGATCGATCCCACCGCGCCGGACATCCACCTCGGGCACACGGTGGTTCTCAACAAGCTCGCCCAATTCCAGGCCGAAGGGCACCAGGTCGTCCTGATCATCGGGGACTACACGGCCCGGGTCGGCGATCCGAGCGGCCGTTCGGAGCAGCGCCCGGTGCTCACTCCTGAGCAGATCGACGCAAACGCCGCGACCTTCCAGGACCAGGCCTTCAGGATCCTCGACCGATCACAGACCGAGGTCCGCTTCAACAGCGAGTGGCTGCGCATGGAGGCCGAGGACCTGTTCTCGCTGATGGCCAAGGCCACGATCGCCAGGCTGCTTGAACGGGACGACTTCCAGAAACGGATCGAGGCCGGGCGGCCGATCTCGGCACTGGAGTTGCTCTACCCGCTGCTTCAGGGTTACGACTCGGTAGCGATCGACGCCGACGTCGAGCTCGGCGGAACCGATCAGAAGTTCAACCTGCTGTTCGGCAGGGACATCCAGGCCGCCTACGGCCGTCCCCAGCAGACGGTAATGACCATGCCGATCCTTCCGGGGATCGACGGAACGCGGCGGATGTCGAAATCGCTCGGTAACTACATCGGCGTCACCGATCCCCCGGAAGAGATGTTCGGCAAGCTGATGCGGGTCCCGGACGCGAACCTGACCGAGTACTGGCAGCTGCTCCTCGGCGCCGACCCGCCGGCCGGTGATTCGCCGATCCAGGCCAAACGTGAGCTCGGGCGCCGCCTGGTCGCCCGCTTCCACGACGAGGCTGCTGCCGACCTGGCCGAGCAGCACTTCGACCGCGTCTTCGTCCGGCACGAAGCCCCGGAGGAGATCGAGGAGTTCGAGATCGCCGGCGACGGCGACGTCCACCTGCCGGCCGCGCTGGCCGAAATGTTCGGGATCAGCCGTAGCGAGGGCCGGCGCGTGCTGGCCCAGGGAGGGGTCAAACGCGACGGAGAGGTGCTGCCGGCAGAACCGCTTGACTATCCCGTTCCCGAACTCGACGGCGCCGTGATCCAGGTCGGGAAACGGCGCTTCCGCCGGCTCCGGGCCGGGGCTTGAGCGCGGGCCACGACGCGGCTCGACAAAGTTGCTGAAGGCATGTATACTCATGCGTCCGCTGAGTCGGGCGAGTGGCCCGTCTCTGGCGTTTCGTGCGGTGAAAGACGCCGCCGTGGCGCACGCGGTCTTTGAAAACTGAGCAGCGTGCATTATCCGGACGGCTTGGCCGTCTGGAGAAATGTTCGAGCCCGATTCGCCCGGGGCGCCAGCGCGCCGGGCGATCTGATTTACCCGTCATGTCCGCAGCCGTATTTGTGTACTGGCTGCATTCTCGATGTGACACGCTCTACGTTGAATTGTTTGAGGAACCCGGGTCCAGCGGACTCGGGAGCCGGTCCTTCGGGCCCGGCATTGATACCTCGCAACATTTTTCACGGAGAGTTTGATCCTGGCTCAGGACGAACGCTGGCGGTGTGCTTAACACATGCAAGTGGTGCGACGAACCAGAGCTTGCTCTGGGGCAAAGCCGCGAACGGGTGAGTAACACGTGGGTAATCTACCCCGATGACCGGGACAACCCGAGGAAACTCGGGCTAATACCGGATGTGGTGACCAGACATAAGTCCGGTTACTAAAGGTAGCTTCGGCTTCCGCATTGGGAGGGGCCCGCGGCCCATTAGCTAGTTGGTGGGGTCAAGGCCTACCAAGGCAACGATGGG
>JAGQUV010000084.1 GCA_020438295.1 Solirubrobacterales bacterium | reverse complement strand
TTCGCTCGCAGGGCAGGATGCCAAGGATCCCCAGGTCGCGATGGCAGCAGACGGAACCGCGACCGCGACGTGGGTCCGCAACGACGGGATCAACGACACCGTAGAAGCGGCCACGCGACCGGCGGCCGGCGTCTTCGGCTTTCCGGTCCGGCTTTCCGCGCCTGGAACCCCCGTCGTTTCCCAGGCGGCCGTTCCCCAGGTGGCGATCGGCCCGCTCGGGGCCGCGACCGCCGTCTGGAGGCGCAACAACGGGGTCCACGACATCATCCAGTCGATCTCAACCGCGCTCCCGGCGCTATCGCTCGGAGTCGCCAAGGCCGGCACAGGTGAAGGAACCATCACCTCCGATCCGGCGGGCATCGATTGTGGGCTCGTCTGCGCCGGTACGCTTGCCGCCTATTCGGAAGTGACTCTAACCGCCACTCCCGATACCGGCAGCACCCTCGCGGACTGGTCGGGAGCCTGCTCGGGGGCGGAAGGCAACAGCTGCGAGCTGACCATGGACGAGGCCAAGAACGCGGTCGCCAGGTTCGAGGTTGCGATCCAGCCGCCGGCCGGCGAGGCCGAGTTGAAGATCAACCGATTCAGACCGAAGAAGCCCAAGGTGAAACGGGGCAGGACGGTGAAGATCAAGGTGACCGGCAAGAACGGCGGCGAAGCCGCGTCCACCGGAGCGGAGCTATGCCTGAAGATCGGCGGCAAGGCCAGGAAGGCGGTAAAGGCCGTCGGCAAAGACTGCAGGAGCCTGGGCACGATGCCGAGCGGCAAGGCCAAGACCAGGACCTTCAAGGTCAAGGCGAAGAAATTGGCCCGCAAAGGCGCGTCGTACAGGCTGTCCTTCAGGCTCTCGGGCGACGGTACTTCGGCCGCCGAGGAGTCGGTCAAGCTGAGGATCAGGAAGTAGCCGCCGGATCCGGCGAAGCGGGACTCAGTCGGACCGGGTCTCGGTCATGCCGCCCGCGTAGCCGGGGCGGGGCGGTGCCTTCGACGGATCGCTGCCCGGGTGGTGGACCGGCTCGGGCTCGGTCGGGAGCTCGGGCTCCTCCTCGCCTTCACTCTCTTCCACCGGGGGGAAGACCTCTTCCTCGGTCGCCCCTCCGAGCAGGGCGACGAACTGCTCGGCGTCGATCGTCTCGCGGGCCAGCAGGATCTCCGAGATCCTCTCCAGGTCGTCGCTGTGTTCCTCGAGGATGTCCTTGGCGCTCTGGTGCGCGCCTTCGACGATCCGCCGGATCTCGTCGTCGATCTCGCGGGCGATCTCGTCCGAGTAGTCGGGTTCGGAGCCCATGTCGCGGCCGAGGAACGGCTGGCTCTGGTCATGCCCGAAGACCCGCGGTCCGAGCCGCTCGGACATGCCGAACCGAGTGACCATCTGCTTGGCCGTCTGGGTCACCTTTTCGAGGTCGTTCGACGCCCCGGTCGTGATCTCGTTGAAGACCAGCTCTTCCGCGGCCCGGCCGCCGAGGGTCATCGCCATGGTCTCGCTGAGCTCGGCCCTCGAAGTGAGGAACTTGTCCTCGGTCGGCAGGGAGATCGTGTAGCCCAGCGCCTGGCCGCGGCTGATCACCGAGATCTTGTGGACCGGGTCGCAGTGCGGCAGGACGTGGCCGACGATCGCGTGGCCCATCTCGTGGTAGGCGGTGATCTTGCGTTCCTTCTCCGACATGATCCGGGTCTTCTTCTCCGGGCCGGCGACCACCCTCATGATCCCTTCTTCGAGCTCGTGCATGGTGATCTCGCGCTTGTCGGAGCGGGCGGTCAGCAGAGCCGCCTCGTTGATCAGGTTGGACAGGTCGGCGCCGGTGAAGCCGGGCGTCTGCCCGGCCAGCGCGTCGAGGTCGATGTCGCCGGCCAGCGGCTTGCCGCGGGAGTGGACTTCGAGGATCTTCTTGCGGCCTTCGCGGTCGGGGCGATCGACCGCGACCTGACGGTCGAACCGGCCGGGCCGGAGCAGGGCCGGGTCGAGGATGTCGGGCCGGTTGGTGGCCGCGATCAGGATGATGTTGTCCTTGATTTCGAAGCCGTCCATCTCGACCAGCAGCTGGTTGAGGGTCTGCTCGCGCTCGTCGTGACCACCGCCCATCCCGGCACCGCGGTGGCGGCCGACCGCGTCTATCTCGTCCATGAAGATGATGCACGGCGAGCTCTGCTTGGCCTGTTCGAACAGGTCGCGCACCCGGCTCGCCCCGACCCCGACGAACATCTCGACGAAGTCCGAGCCGGAGATCGAGAAGAACGGCACCCCGGCCTCCCCGGCGACCGCCCGGGCGAGCAGGGTCTTACCGGTTCCCGGAGGGCCGTACAGCAAGACCCCTTTGGGAATCCTCGCCCCGAGCGACTGGAACTTCTTCGGGGTCTGCAGGAACTCCTTGATCTCGTGGAGCTCCTGCACGGCCTCGTCCGCCCCGGCCACGTCCTTGAAGCTGATCTTGGGTGCGTCGACGGCCATCTTCTTCGCCTTCGACTTGCCGAAGCTCATCACCCTGGAGCCGCCGCCCTGCATCTGGTTCATCAGGAAGATCCAGAAGCCGAAGAACAGCAGGAACGGCAGGATGTAGGTCAGCATCGAGACCAAGCTGCTGCCCCCGGTCCCCTTGACCGTCACCGCGACATCGTTGGTGTCGAGCTGGTTGAGCAGGCTCTGTTCGGTGTTGGGCGGATAGCCGGTCTCGAACTTGGTACCTGTGTCGGAATCCGAGTCGGGGGCGGGCTGCTCGGTCACATCGAGCGAGTTGTCCTTGGTGTTGATCGTCACTTCGGCGATCTCGCCCTTGTTGACCTGCTGCAGGAACTCGTTGTAGGTCGGGGGCTTTTCGCCACTGTCGGGACTGATCACGCGCTGGGCGACGAACGCCAGAATCACAACCAGCAGGATCGGAAATGCCGCGCTCTTGAAAAACCGTTTCAAATTGCCTCTGTGGGTGGAAAATTCGGCCCTGCCGTCAGCTTCCGGCAGGCTTGCCGAAAGGTCAGCCTAGCAGGCAGATCGCGCTGCCCGGCCCGCTTACAGGGTGGGAACGGTGTCTTCCGGGAGGACGGCCACGTAGTCGAGGTTTCGATACCGCTGGGCGAAGTCGAGTCCGTAGCCCACGACGAAGGTGTTGGGGATCTCGAAGCCGGTGTACCGGATCGGGATGTCGACCCGCCGCCGCTCCGGCTTGGTCAGCAGGGAACAGACCTCGATCGAGCTCGGATCGCGGGCCCGCAGGTTGCGCATCAGGTAGTTGAGCGTGAGGCCCGAGTCGACTATGTCTTCGACGATCAGCACGTCCCGTCCGGTGATCGGGTCGTCCAGATCCTTGAGGATCCGGACCACGCCTGATGAATCTCGCGACGACCCGTAGCTGGAAACCGCCATGAAGTCGATCTCGCAGGGAACCTCGAGGCTGCGCAGGAGGTCGGCGATAAAGACCACGGCCCCGCGCAGCACGCCGACCATGACCAGGTCTTTGTCCCGGTAGTCACGGCTGATCTCGGTGCCCAGCTCACGGACCCGCCGTTCGAGGTCGTCGGAGCTGATCAGTACTTCCCCGATGCTTGCCTGATCCATCGCTCGCAGTTTATGCGTCCGGGTCGGGCCCGCGCCCCGATTGAATGCGCGCCCGTTCGGGATCCTGGTTCGGGGCGGCGGTGATCTTCACCACGTGGGCGGTCTGCGGCCGGATCCGGAAACGGTCGGAGAGGGCGACCCCGGCCACCCATACGACCTCATCGTCGGCCAGCACCACCGGCAGCGTCCTGCGGTCGGAACGGGGAACCCCGCGATCGGTGAACAGGTCCTGGAGGGTCTTGGAACCCCGCATGCCGAGCGGCCGGATCCGGTCACCCGGATGCCAGCCCCGGACCCGGACGTCCCTGCCCAGAGCGTCCCGGTCGACCAGGGCCTGTCCGGGAGCACTCGGCTCGCGAGCGGAGACCGGCCCCCCGGCCGGCCGGCCCAGCTCTTCGGTCCGCACGGTCCAGTCTCCCCACTCGGCCGATCCCGGGATCGCCAGCGGTACGGCGCCGGCCGGCCCACGCTCGGACCCGGTCGCGTCCGGGGACGGGCCGGGTTCCCCGGACACCGAGATCCGCCCGGATTCGATCACCGCCGCCGCTCCACCGCCGATGTCGACCTGTCCCCCTTCCGGCTCGCGGCCCAGGCGGAGGATCCGGTCCGACAGTTCGCGCGGGACCGGCACCGGCCGGTCCAGGGAGCGCTCGGCGAACATCCTGATCGCCCGCCGCCGCAGCGCCGGGTCGGCGCCTTCGAGCACCGAGGCCAGCATGGCCGGCGAGCGGGAGACCCCGCTCGCCGGGCCGGTTCCGGGCAAGGCCAGGCAGTCGTCGAGCAGCCGGGCCGCCTGCTCCTCGAGCAGCCGGTCGTCTTCGATCAGCTCGGCCTGGGTGGCACCGATGTTTCTCGTGGCGGCGGGATTGATCCCGGCCAGGACCGGCAGGACCTGGTTGCGGATCAGCGCCCGCGCGAAGGCGGGATCGTCGTTGGACGGATCGTCGACGAACTCCAACCCGGCCGAGAGCACCGCGTCGCGGGTCTCGGATCGTGAGAGCGCCAGGAGCGGCCGGATCACCGGCCCGTTCCTGGCCCGCATCGCCAGCAGCGGACGCGCCCCCGGCGAGGCGGCCAGGCGGTAGATGATGGTCTCGGCAAGGTCGCTGCCGGTGTGCGCGACCGCGATCCAGTCGGCCCGGCGGGCCGCCCTGATCCGCTCGCCCGCGGCATACCGGGCCCATCTCGCCCAGTCGTGGAGATTGCCCTCGCGCCCGGGGGCGGTCTCGCTGACCAGTTCGACCCCGA
>JAGQUV010000083.1 GCA_020438295.1 Solirubrobacterales bacterium | reverse complement strand
CAGCGAGTCTTGAGTATCGGGCAACTGCCATGGGTAGTGAGAACCGGGCAGGGCAGCCACGGTTGCGGTGTCGCACCATACGTGAGCGCCCGGTCTGCGGCCCTGGCCGCCGGCCCGCTGCAGGCCGTTTGTCACGCCGGACCGGCATCGCCGTGCCGATCGGCCCGGTTGTGCGCCGGGCCGTGGATCGGCGATCCCGGGCGCGCGGTCTTCCCGGTTGCGCCCGGTTGCCAGAATGTGGCCATGCCCGACGAGGTGACAGAAGCAGAGTTCGAAGCGATGGTGGTCGCGGCGATCGACAACCTGCCCGACCAGTTCCGGGAGGAGCTCGACAAGGTCCCCGTGGTGATCTCCGACCAGGGACGGGAGCGGCACGCCTACGGCCTCTACTGGGGGGACGGCATCGCCCGGGACAACTGGCCGGACCGCATCGTGATCTTCCGCGACACCCTGACCCGCGACTTCGGCCACGACCGGGAACTGCTGGCCGCCCAGGTCGAGCGGACGGTCCGCCACGAGCTGGGCCACCACTTCGGCTTCCATGAAAGAGGGGTCCGCGACCTCGGACTGTGATCGCCCGCCCATGGCCCGGTCGGCCGCCCATGGCCCGATCGCGCGCCCATGGCCGGGTCGGCCGCCATCCGACCGGGCCCGGGCGGGCCGCTGCAGCGCGATCCGGGTGCCGCCGCGTGCCGACCCGGCTCCCCGGTGGGTATGGTCCGGCCATGTCGAAAGCAACGCTGAACACCACTGCCGGGGCCATCGAGGTCGAATTCTTTGACGACGACGCGCCGAAAACGGTCGGCAACTTCCGCAAGCTCGCGGGCGAGGGCTTCTACGACGACCTGATCTTCCACCGGGTGATCAAGGACTTCATGATCCAGGGCGGTTGCCCGGACGGGGTCGGCACCGGTGGGCCGGGCTACACGTTCGAGGACGAGTTCAACGACAACAGGGTCGTGCGCGGGGCGCTGGCGATGGCCAACGCCGGACCGAACACCAACGGCTCACAGTTCTTCATCGTCACCACCCCGGCCGCCGAGTGGCTGGACGGCAAGCACACTGTTTTCGGGGAGGTGACCGCCGGGATGGACGTGGTCGACGCGATCGAGTCGACCGAGACCGACGGCAGCGACCGGCCGGTCGAGCCGCAGGTGATCACCGGCGTCGAGCTGGCCGAGTAGCCGGCCGGCCCTGACCGGGTCCGGTTTTCTGGGTCCGGTTCTTTCGTATATAGGCACTTTCCGGACCCAGAAGGACCAGTCGTGCCGGTCCGGGGGCGCCGGTCGGGGGTGCCGGCCCGGGGTGCCGCTTGTCTGGGGGTCGGTGGTCCGGAGGGTCGGTGGTTGGTGCGGTGACCGGTGGTGTGTCGGGGTCAGTCGATCGCGAACCAGGCCCGGACCTCGGCCTCGTGGTCGACGTACGGCTCGCCCGAGACGTCGACCACGACCTTGTCGATCGTGCCGCCGGTGAACTCGAACGGCGCCTCGTACTCGGGGGTGACCGCCGAGGCGCTGTCGCGTCCGGCGCAGATCCCGTCGCCGGTCAGGCAGAAGTTGCCCGGCTGGGTGACGATCTTCTCCGAGCCGACCTCCCGGTCGTCGATATACAGCTTTAGCGTCCCGGCCGCACCGGGCAGCTTCGGGTCCTCGCTCTTGCCTTCGGCGGTGAACTCGGCCGTGAAGACGTGGGCGCCGGTTGAGATCTCGGCGTCGGCCGCCACCTTCTGCAGGGTCGAGCCGACCCAGTTGTAGGTGTAGTGGAGCCGGCCGTCCTTGATGAACAGGGTGTGGCCACCCGGGACGCCGCCCGCGGCCCACAGCACTCCCTCCGCGTCGGCCGAGTCGACCTCGACCCCGGCCGCGATCTTGTAAGAGCGACCGGTGATCCGGGGACCGGCCGACTCCGGTACGTCGGACGCCCCGGGGAAGAACTCGTACCGGTCGCGCGGCGGGGCAGGGGCGGGCCGGTCGGCCAGCACCTGCTCGATCGCCGAGCGGTCGTCCAGCGGCAGGCCGTTGTAGATGCCGGCGTAGTAGAACCAGAGGTCCTTCAGCTGCTGCAGCCGCTCGGGCTCGGCATCGGCCAGGTTGTTCGACTGCGAGCGGTCCTGGTCGAGGTGGTACAGCTCCCACTCGTCCTGCTCGAACTTGCCCCAGCCCGAGAGCGGCGGGTGGATCGTGCAGGCCAGCCAGCCCTCGTGGTAGATCGAGCGCTGGCCGAGCATCGCGTAGAACTGAGTGCTCTTGCCCGGCGCGTCGGCGTCGGTCAGCGCCGCCGCGAAGCTCTCGCCCTCGATCGGGTTCTGGGGGTATCCGTTGATCGTCTCCGGCGGATCGATGCCGAGCAGTTCGTAGATGGTCGGCACCACGTCGACCGCGTGGATGTACTGGTCGCGGAACTTCCCGTCGGCCTTGATCTTTTGCGGCCAGGCGACCAGGCACATGTCGGCGGTACCGCCCTCGTAGCCGGCCCAGCGCTTCCAGTACGGGAACGGCGTGTCGAGGGCCCAGGCCCAGCCGGTGTTGTAGTGGTTGTTCGAGGCCGGGGTGCCGAGCTCGTCGATGTGCTTGAGGGTCTCTTCCGCCGTGTCGGCGATGCCGTTGAAGAAGCGCCACTCGTTGAAGCTGCCGTTCGGGCCGCCTTCGCCGCTCGCCCCGTTGTCGGAGACCGCGACGATCAGCGTGTTGTCGAGCTCGCCCGACTCCTCGAGGTAGTCGAGCAGCTTCCCGAGCCGGTCGTCGTAGTACGAGATGTAGCCCGCATAGACCTCGGCCATGCGGGTGAACAGCCGCTTCTCGTCGTCGTTCAGCGAGTCCCAGGGCCGGACCGTGTCGAGCATCGGCCAGGGCTGGCCGTCGGGTCCGGTCTTCTCGGGCTCCCCGTGCGGGTTGATCGGCGAGAGCTCGGTGTCTTCGGGCAGCAGGCCGAGCTCCTTCTGGCGGGCGATGATGTCCTCGCGCATCTTCTCGTAGCCGTCGTCGAACACGCCTTTGTAGCGGTCGGCCCACTCGCTCGGTACCAGGTGCGGCGCATGGCCGGCCTGCGGAGCGAAGTAGGTGAAGAACGGCTTGTCGGGATCGATCACCTTGGCGTCCTGGATGAACGAGACCGCCCGATCGGCCAGGTCGTCGGCCAGGTGGTAGCCGTCCTCGGGCCGGGCCGGCGGTTCGATCGGGTGGTTGTCGTGCACCAGGTCCGGGTAGTAGGAGTTGGTCTCTCCGCCGAGCCAGCCGTAGAAACGCTCGAAGCCACGGCCGAGCGGCCAGCGTCCCTTGTAGGCGGCGAGGTTGCACTCCTCGCCCGGGGTCAGGTGCCACTTGCCGACGCAGTACGTGTTGTAGCCCTGCTCGGCCAGCACCTCGGAAATGAAACCGCTCTCGAACGGGATTCGGGTGGAGATCCCCGGGAAGCCGGACGCGAACTCGGCGATCGTCGCCATGCCGTTGGTGGTCGCGTTCCTGCCGGTGAGCAGTGAGGCCCGGGTCGGCGAGCAGAGCGCGGTGGTGTGGAAGTTGGAGAACTTCACCCCCATGTCGGCGATCCGTTTCATGTTGGGGCACTCGACCGGCCCGCCGAAGCAGTCCATGGTTGCGTAACCGACGTCGTCCCAGGCGATCATCAGCACGTTCGGCGCGCCTTCCCGGGCTTGCGGGGCCAGGAACGGGGCCCAGTCCGGGGTCGAGTCGCGAACGTCGAGCTCGATCCTCCCGTTGAAGTGGCCGCCTTGCCTCGAGTCCCGCTCCGAATCGCTTGTCATGGGCCGGATCATAGTCGCGGGACCGGGAGCGGAGTCACCCGGTTCCGGCCGCGTGGCCCGGGCCGGGCTCAGACGGCGACGCCCTCCTCGGCGCCTTCCGGGGCTTCCTCGTCGACGTAGATCACCTGGTCGCCCGGGCGCAGCGGCATGCAGGCGCTGTCACCGGGCTGCATCACCTTCTTGTCGCGGACCACCGCGATCGTGGTCTCGGCCTCGCTGCGGTTGAGCGGCTCACCGGCCGAGATCACGGTCCGCTCGTTGATGTCGAGGCCGTAGCCGGAGGTCAGCAGCTCGTTGACCACCTTGGCCGCCTCCGGGGCCTGGGCGGCCATGCCGAGTATGCGCCCGGCCGAGCTGGCCGAGACGATCACTTCGGTCGCGCCGGAGCGCTTCAGCAGCTCCACGTTCTGTTCCTCGCGGCAGGAGGCCACGATCTTCGCCTTCTTGTTCAGCTCTCGCACCCGGAGCGTGGTCAGGATCGAGAGCTCGTCGGTGCTCAGCGAGACGATCACCATGCCGGCCTTGGGGACCTCGGCCGCCCTCAGGATCTCGGTCTCGAACGACTCGCCCAGGATGCCGCTGATCCCCATCGCGTTGGCCAGCTCGAGCGCCTCGTCCGACGTGTCGATAGCGACCGCCGCCCGTTTCGAGTTGTGGTTGGCCAGGTACTCGAGCGCCGACCTTCCCTTGACCCCGAAGCCGCAGACCACCACGTGATCGTCGAGGTCTTTCTTCCAGTTGCGCAGGCGGTAGAGGAATCTTGATCGGTCGGCCACGAGTTCAAGCGTAGTGCCTACCAGCAGGACCAGGAAGAGGACCCTGAGCGGAGTGACCAGCAGGGTGGTGATCAGCCGCGAGGCCTGGGTGACCGGGACGATGTCGCCGTAGCCGGTGGTGGTGATGGTCACGGTCGAGTAATAGAGCGCGTCGACGAAGGTGAGCGGGGCGTCTCCGCCGGCCGCGTCGGAGTAGCCGTCGCGGCCCAGGAAGGTGATCGTGGCGAGCAGGATCAGCAGGATCAGGGCCAGGGCCAGCCGCTGGGTGACCGCCCGGTACGGGTTCTCGCTCACCCGGGCGAATTTGAATCGTTCCGAGGAGACCCGCGGGAGTTCTTGTTCTCTGTCGTGGTCGGCCAAGCCCGCTCAGCATATGG
>JAGQUV010000082.1 GCA_020438295.1 Solirubrobacterales bacterium | reverse complement strand
CGGGGATCGAGTCGCTGGCTCAGGGGACGGCCACGGCTGCCGGCGTTGGCTTCATCGTGGCCGAGTACGGCCTCGCCGTGCTGGATGTAGTCGTAGAGCGGCTTGTCGAGATACGCGACATCGCCGATCGAAAGTGCCACCAGCGCGAGCCAGTGATCGTGATACTGATCGCCCGGTACGGACGGGAAGGGCAGGGCGAGTTCGAGCAGCTCCCGCCGGAACAGAGAAGCGGCGCCGGTCACGGTGTTTGCAATCAGCAGCGAAGTCAGGTTCGTGTGGTTGTTCCGGCGGTCGGTCCAGTAGGTGGGCGAGAGGACGTGTCCGTCTCCGGCGACCACACGCTGGTCGCTGTAGACGAGTTGTGCACTGCCGAGGACGCTGAGCAGCGTCTTGAGCTTGTCTGGATCCCACCGGTCGTCCTGGTCGGACAGCGCGACGTACTGGAAATCGCCCTCGATCATCTTCAGGGCACGCTCGAAGTTGCGGTAGAACCCGAGCCGCTGGGTCGAGCGGCTGAGCACGAAGCGTGAATCGTCGGCGACTTGAGCCTGCAGCTCGGAGAAGTGCTGCTCATCGGACGCGTCGTCGCTTATGAAGCAGACCCATTCGACCCCGATCTGGCTTCTGATCGAGTCCAGTTGTACCCGAAGCAGATCCGCTGCCGGGTTGAAGGTCGCCATGCAGATGGCGATCAAATTCTTATCCGATGGCGCAACCGATTGCCCGTCGGACCGCCGCCACCGGCCTAGAAGGCCAGTGGGACGTATTCCTCGGGGAAGGTCGAGGGACCGAAGAACCAGCTCTCGATCGCGTAGCGGTTTTCGGTCATCGTGGTGCCATCGACGCCGGTCCGATGCAGGAAGACGTCGTCAAAGAGAATGACGTCTCCGGGATTGAAGATCGGGCGCAAGATCGGTGTATCGCCCGCGGCCTCCTCGGCGACCTTGTCTGAAATCGACCAGGGGAACAGCGCGTCGTCGGTGCCGGTCGGCAGGATCTCCTCTATCCGCTTCGGCACGATGTCGAGACCCGGCGCCACGTCACCGCAACGGGACAGGGACATCCAGACGTTGAGTGCCTTGACGTCTCCGAGAAAAGCGCCATCCTGATGCCAGGCGGTTCCCGCATCCGGCGGCACCCGGCGCAGGGTGCACTTGTTGACCGAAAAAGCGGGACGCTCGCCGAGGTAACCCTCGACAAGGTCCTGCAGGCCAACCCGTTCAAAAGCGTCAACCATGTCAAACATGAACTTGGGTGAATCGGCAGCCCAGATTCCACCACCGTCGCTCACCCAGCGACGCTCGAGGATCGCGTAGGGCGGATCTGGCACAAACTCCTCGAAGTAGCCGTCGACGATCTCGTTGTCGCGGGCCTGGAACGAGAGTTCGATGTCGTCGCGCATCTGGAGAGCTTCATCCTGAGGCACCACGTTGCGGATGATCAGGCAACCGAATCGGAGCAGAGCGGCCCGGGCGATACCGGCATTCATCTCGGAAGCGTCGATCTCGGGGATGTCGCCTTCGACTTCGAGCGAGTCGTAGTCGGGCTCGCCCATCGGTGGTGAGTCGTCTGTCTCGGTCAGCTCGATCCCGGCCCGGTGCCGGAGACGGACCATACGGCGTTCGAGTTCCATATCCCGGGCCACCCGGTTTTCGGTCGCCAGCGCTTCGACCGCAGCCATGTGGTCACCAGCTTCCTCAAGCTTGTCAGCCTTGGACATCGCCGGGCTTGTCTCTTCGACGGCGGTGCCGCTGTTCCCATTCTTGTTCTTGCGTGAACGGAAGATCATCTCTCAGCCTCCGAGGTTGAGTTGGTGAAAATGACTCTGCGGCTACAGGCTACTGACGCGTCCGATATCACGCGACGAGATCCGGGTTCAGGAGCTGCCGAGCGGCCTGGCGGGCGCACCGGCAACGACCTCGCCGGCAGCGACGTCGTCGACGACCACCGCGTTAGCCCCGATCACGGAAGACTCACCAAGGCTGACGGCTCCGAGAATCTTCGCCCCGGTGCCGACGTTCACGTTCGGACCGAGCACCGGGCCCTGGAGAACGCCCGACTTGAGGCCAATCGTCGTGAACGGCGCGATCACCGCTCCGGCACCGATTTCGGTGATGCCATCGATCACCACCTGTCCGTGGACTATGTAAACGCCGGCCTCGACCACCACCGGATCACCGATCGCGGTCTGGGAGGTGACCATCGCAAGCCGGTGGGCGAGCCGGGGCAATACGGGTACGCCGCGGGCCTGCATGGCCGCCTTGGCACGGTAGAGGACCTGGCCGATGAAGGCATCGCTCAAGAGCAGGAGCCTCAATACCTGGATCAGGGTGTCACCGCGCGAGCGAAACTCGCTGCGCTCGCCACGGTACGCCGCGTTCACTCGTGCGTCGGCCACAACCGCGGTCCAGAAGCGAGGATGTCGCGATCTGACGTCGTCCATCGTCCTCTTCAAATCCCCGGCATTGCCGTTCTTCCCCATGGCGCACAACCCTATAACCTGACCGGACCGCTTCGAAAGCGGCGCTCCGATGGATACTCCTCCCCGCGTAACCGACCCCCTAGGTTGGGGTTACTCACTCGCCAACGTGATCGAGTTGCTGACCGCCTGCCTGGAAGCCGTTCCGACGAGGCGCGTCCTCGAGGTCGGCTCCTACGAGGGTGAGCTGACCCGCGATCTGCTGACTTGGGCCGATCTCAATGACGCCACGGTTACGACCGTCGATCCGCTCCCGCCGAATCGGCTGCTCGAACTGGTCGCCGACCGACCGGACCTGACCCTGATCGAAGATACGGGCGCGGCCGCCCTGGCCAGCCTGGACGAGCTGCCCGACTCGATAATCATCGACGGCGACCACAACTACTTCACCCTTTCCGCCGAGCTCGAGGCCATTGCCGGTCGCGCCGAAGACGGCCCGCTTCCGCTGCTCCTCTTCCACGATGCCGGCTGGCCCCATGCCCGGCGCGACACTTACTACGCGCCGGATCGGGTGCCTGAAGAGCGACGCCAACCGCTGGCTCACAACGTCGGACTCGTTCCCGGCGATCCGGGGGTCAGCGAAAACGAGGGACTTCCGTACGAATGGGCGGCAGCCCGCGAAGGAGGTCCGGAAAACGGCGTGCTCACCGCACTCGAAGACTTCATCGCCGAGCGCCGGGGCCTGAAGCTTGCGGTGGTACCGGCTTTCTTCGGCTTCGCCGTGATCTACGACGAGCGGGCCGGATGGGCTTCCAGGGTCGCCGAGATCCTCGCCCCATGGGACGACAATCCGATCCTCCACCGGCTTGAGTCAAACCGGGTCGATCATCTCGTGCGGAATCACTCACTGGCCCAGGAGATCCAGGAGCTCCGGGTCAAGGTCAACCGCCAGGAAGCGCTGCTCAACGACATGCTCGAGTCGAGCGCCTTCGCCATGGCGGAAAGGGCTTCGAAGCTGAAGCAGCGCGGCGAGCCGATCTTCTCGCGCCGGCGCATCAACGATGTGCTCGGCAAGTAGGGCCTCGGCCCTTCAGCCGCGGCGGCGAAACAGGTTGGTCAACCAGCGAAGCGGAGCAGTGACTTTCCAGCTCGTGCTCGACCTCAACTCTTCTACCTCGCGCTGCAACTCCTTGTTCCTCGCTTCGTAGAGCAGGTCGGAAGCGGCCCCGATCATCCGCGCCACGGAAGTCTCCGCTTCGGCCCGTCGTGCCCGCTCCTTCCAGGTCAACTCGGCTCCGTATGCCGGCGGGATGACGTCCTCCCATTTTTCGGCGAGCTTGATCTGGGCTTCGACCCAGCTTTCGGCGTCGCTTACCAGACTCAGGGTGTGATGGTGAACGACCTTTAGGTCGGCGGTAACCACTTTCTTGCCGGCCTGACGGGCCTGCATGCAGATATCGAAGTCATAGCCGTGGAGTTTGGTGCCGATCGACTCGTCGAAACGCAGGTTCTGGATCGCCCACGGCGAAAACGCCATCACGAAACCGTCGACCGAGTCGACCTCGCCGAGTCGGGCGTAAGGGGCGGTATCGTCCTCGAGCCAGCTGACCGCAGGAATCTCGCCGCCGCCCATTTCCTTGTAGCGATGAGTGAACGAGGCCCAGGTGACCGAGCCCTCCCACCAGGCGATATTGCGCACGCCAACTGCACCGGCGCAGCCGACGATCGCCACGTCGGGCCCTTCGAGGGCGGCACGCACCTTGGGGATGAAGTCCGGGTCGGTGATTTCGGCGTCCTGGTGGATCAGCACGATCGCCTCCAGACCCTCGATCTTCGCGGCGTCGTCAAGTATCAGGTTGTAGTTGCGAAAGATCGAACCGGCGCTGTCGTAAACGAGTGTCCTGGTGTCGGGCTCACGGCAGAAGGCGATACCCGGCTCGGCACACTCCTCGTACTGATCGACATCGGTCAGCGCAATCCCAAATGCGATCACTTCTCGGTGGCCTCTACCTGCTCGAGCTCCGCCTTCAGCCGGTCGACCTCATCTTGCAGTAGACGCTCGCGCATCGTCGGGATGCGGAGGCCTCCCTGACGCACGACCCGGCGATCGGTCTTCTCGCGCCTGCTCGGAACGGGTGCTTCGCCCTTCTCCGGTTCGGACTCGGTTTCCTTACGCCACCGGACTCCGGTCCAGTCGATCGTCTCGATCGGCGCCGTGATGCCGTGGGCCTCGCGATACTCGGTAACCGCCCTCCGGCACTCCGGCAGTGCTCCGTAGTCGTCGACGATCAGGTATCCGCCCTTCGACAGGCCCGGATAGAGCTTGGCGAGAGTGAGCATCGTCGATTCGTACGAGTCACCGTCAAGGCGCACGATCGACCAGGTCCCGGCCGCCATGTCCGGCATCGTGTCCTCGAAGAAGCCGGGGACGAATTCGACCCCCTCGCCGCAGCCGTACCTGTCGAGGTTGCCTTTGACCTCCTCCATCGGAACAGCGATGAA
>JAGQUV010000081.1 GCA_020438295.1 Solirubrobacterales bacterium | reverse complement strand
GGGGATGGTGATCGACCCGACCGACCCCGATTCGGTCAGCGTCGGTTCGTTCTTCACCAACCCGGTCCTGACCACGAGCGATTTCGAGCAGCTCGAGCAGCGGGTGGCCGAGCGGCTCGGCCCCGACCAGGAACTGCCGACCTACCCGGCGCCCGAGGGCAGGGTCAAGACCTCGGCCGCCTGGCTGATCGAACGGGCCGGCTTCGAGCGCGGCTACGGGGACGGCGACGTCGGGATCTCCGAGCGCCACACCCTGGCCCTGATCAACCGCGGCGACGGGACCACCGAAGAGCTGGTCGAACTGGCCCACGAGATAGCCGACGGGGTGGATCGCGACTTCGGGGTCTCCCTGGTCCCCGAGCCGGTCTTCGTCGGCCTCTCCTGGTAGCCGGCGCCGCGCGCCCCAACCAGTCCGGCGCCGCCCGGACCACCAGATCCGGCGCCGTTGGACCAGTAGAGGTCGCTCACCCGTTCGCGTCGAACGTGTTCGGCCCGAGCTCCGACCAGGCCTCGAGCGCTTCAACCGAGATCGAGAGCGATCCTCAGCGCCCGATCGAGGTTGGCGAGCTCGCCCACCGACAGGTACCCCCTCGATCTCCCGAGCAGGCGCTTGGGCACGGTGGCGAGATCGTCGCAGTTGATCACCGATTCGTCGTGCAGGTCCAGCTGCTCGCCGCTCAACCTCACCTCGGCCGGGTGGCCTCGCCGGGTCGATGTGACCAGCGCGATCGTGACCGAGTTGAGCACCGGGATTGCCTCTTCACGGGTCAGCACGACCACCGGGTGGGGACCTGCTCCCGGGAGCTCGGCCTCATAGACCCCGCCGCGGTGGATCAATGACCGGCCCGTTCGCCGGCAAGCCGCCCGCCGACCATCGCGGCCACCGATTCGGCGAACCACTCGTCCTGCGGAAGCCGCTCGTAGGCCTCCCGGTAGGCCTCGGCGATCTCCCTCCGGCGCTCCCGTTCACCGAGCGCGGCAAGTCCGGCCCGGACCGCCGCCGCCCGCGACGGGTACCTGCCGGCCGCGACGGCCTCGTCCAACGCCGCCAGTTCGTCATCGCTCAGGCGAACCGCGATCTGTGCCATACCGCTTAGCATACCAGTTCGGTATGCGGCTCCGCTGCGGTGGTTCGCCTCCACAGACGCCTGAGTCCCCACTCGCCATAGGTTCGCCCCCCCGACCTGCCCGGGCCCCCCGACCGCGCCGGACAACGACCGCCCGGCTCAGCGCCGGATCTCGACCATCAGGACCCAGCCGTTGACCACCGCGGCCACGGTAGAAGCGATGATCCCACCGGCGACCCAGTCCATGCCCTGCTCGCCGTCGCCCAGCAGGATCACCGCCGCGACCAGGAACGGCAGCGAGCCGAGCGCCGGCAGCAGAAGCCGCGAGATGAGGCTCACCCTCGACTTCATGTGGGCCAGGCTGCGGCGGATCATCGCGCCCGCCACCGCGGCCCAGATCAGGAACTCGACCAGGAGCTGGATCCCGAGCGACCCGGTGTCCTGGTCGGGGACCAGGCCGAGCAGCGAGACGACCACCGCCTGCAGCAGGAGCAGCACCGTGACCAGCGCGAACTCGGGCACGCCCGGCTGGTCGACGATGCTGTCGATGTTGATCGAGACCGCCACGAAGACCAGCCCGGCCAGCGCGGCGGTCGCACCGGCGCTCGCCACGAAGAAGTCCGACCAGGCTGAGAGGTCGGCCTCCATCGGCCCGGCCGGCTCAGACCCTCGGCCCGGGCACGTTGCGGAACCGGAACACGTCGGAGCGGCCGGCCTGGACGAACACGCAGTTGCCCCCGTCCGGTGATTCGAACAGCTTCTCGACCGCGTCGACCACCTCGGAGACCGCGATGATCGGCGTGCCGTCCTGGACCAGCTCGTGGCGGACGTCGCTGATGATCCGGGTCTCGGCGTAGCCCGGGCAGATCGCGTTGACCGCGATCCCTTCCGGCTCGTAGATCGGGGCGAGCGAGCGGACCAGCCCGACCACCGCGTGCTTGTTGGCCGCATAGATCGGGTCCGGCGGCGTCCCGGTCAGGCCGGCCAGCGACGCGGTGGCGACGATCGAGCCGCCGCCGGCCTCGCGGATCGCCGGCAGCACCGCGTTGAAGCCGAACACCACGCCGTCGATGTTGACCCCCATCGCCCGGCGGTACTTGTCGAGGTCGAAGAACTCGGCCACGCCGCAGCCGGTCGAGATGCCGGCGTTGAGGAAAGCCATGTCGAGCCGGCCGAACTTGCCGACCGCATAGGCGACCGCGGCGACGCTGGCCTCGGGGTCGCTCACGTCGGTCGGCACGAATTCGGCCCCGAGCTCGTCGGCGGCGCTGTTGCCGGAGTCGGCCTCGATGTCGGCCAGCACCACCTTCGCCCCCCGCTCGACCAGCCGCCCGGCGGTCGCCCGCCCCAGCCCGTTGGCTCCCCCGGTGACCAGCGCGACCTTGCCTTCGAAGCTCATGGCGGCAGTCTCCCAGACTCGGCCCGGTCGGGGCCGCCCCGGACCGGGCCCGCCCTACGACGCCACGACTTCGAGCGCCCTAGGATAAAGCCGAGGCACGCAAGCCAACTCATTGAGGAGAGCTCCGATGAACCCGAATCTCGCAAACCTGTTGGGCGACACGGCAGCAAGCCACCCGGACAAGATCGCGATCCGGCTCGACCAGGCCGCGGTGCCGTACGGCGCGCTGGACGGCGCGACCAAGGAGGTCGCCGGGCTGTTGGCCGGCCACGGGGTCGAAAAGGGCGACCGGGTCGGGATCATGCTGCCCAACGTCCCCCACTTCCCGATGGTCTACCACGGGGCGCTGCGGCTCGGCGCGATCGTGGTCCCGATGAACGTGCTGCTGACCGCGCGCGAGATCAAGCACTACCTGGCCGACTCCGGGGCCAAGGTGCTGTTCGTCTGGAGCGACTTCGCGCCCGAGGCCGAGGCCGCCTGCGCCGAGGTCGACACCGAGCTGGTCAAGGTCGACCCGGCCGAGTTCGGCGATCTGGTCGGCGGGATCACGCCGGCCCCGGAGGTGGTCGACGTGGACGGCGACGACACCGCGATCCTGCTGTACACCTCTGGTACCACCGGCCAGCCCAAGGGGGCCGAGCTGACCCACGACAACGTGCGGTCCAACGTCGAGGTGATCCAGAACATGTTCGACGCCGGGCCCGACGACGTCTACTTCGGCGGCCTGCCGCTGTTCCACGTGTTCGGCCAGACCTGCTGCATGAACACCGGCTTTGCCTCGGGCAGCGAGATCACCCTGCTGCCCCGGTTCGACCCGGCCAAGGCGCTGGAGATCATCGAGCGCGACAAGGTGACCGTGTTCATGGGCGTGCCGACCATGTACGCGGCGATCCTGCAGACCCCCGACCGCGACAAGTACGACACCTCGTCGCTCAGGCTCTGCGTCTCCGGCGGGGCGTCGCTGCCCGGCGAGATCCTGCGGGCGTTCGAGAAGGAGTTCGACTCGCCGATCCTCGAGGGCTACGGCCTGTCGGAGACCTCACCGGTCGCCTCGTTCGGGCGGGCCGACATGGAGCGCAAGGCCGGCACGATCGGCACCCCGGTGGAAGGGGTCGAGATGCGGCTGGTCGACGAAGAAGGCAACGTGGTCGGGGTCGGTGACGTAGGCGAGGTGCAGATCAAGGGACCGAACGTGATGAAGGGTTACTGGAACCTTCCCGACGCCACCGCCGCCGCGATCGACGACGACGGCTGGTTCTCGACCGGCGACATGGGCACGGTCGACGAGGACGGCTACTACAAGATCGTCGACCGCAAGAAGGAGATGATCATCCGCGGCGGCTACAACGTCTACCCGCGCGAGGTCGAGGAGGTGCTGTACGAGCACCCGGCGATCGCCGAGGCGGCGGTGATCGGCATCCCGCACGACGAGCTCGGCGAGGAGATCTGCGCCGTGGTCGCTTTCAAGGCGGGCCAGTCGGCCACCGACGAGGAGGTCCAGGCGTTCGCCAAAGAGGGCGTCGCCGCCTACAAGTACCCTCGCCACATAGTGATCATCGACGAGCTGCCCAAGGGCCCGACCGGCAAGATCATGAAGCGCGAGATCGACCTGTCCGGGGTCGGCTGAGCCGGCCGGAGCGGCCGGGGGATCGCGGCCGGCAGCGTTTCAGTCCGCACGGGCCGAGCGCTCTGCTTGGTCGAGCCGGGTTCCGAGCCGCTCCAGGTCGGAGCCGTCCAGCAGCGACTCGATCCTGGGGAACAGCCGGCGCTCCTCGAACCTGACGTGCTCGCTCATCCGGACCCCCAGCCGCCGAAGCTCCTCTTCCGAAGCCTCGCCTTCGAGCACCCGTTTGGCCCGCCGGCGGATCTCGAGGTGGTCGTCGAGCATGCGGGCCACGTCGTCGTCTGATCCCGGTCCGTCCAGGCTCGAGCCCGGCAGCAGCACCTCCTCCTCGATCCGGAAATGCGCCGCCCCTTCGTCGTTCCAGAACTCGGCGAACGCCTCGGCCGCGGGGCCGGGCTCGTCCTCGCGCAGTCGCTTGGCCACGTACAGGGCGTGGTGGTGGTCGTGCGAGAGCGGCTTCAGTGACTCCGAGCGCTTCATCGGTGGCCCGCCCTGTCCTCGTCGACCGGCCAGCTCTCGAGCTGGCGGGTGAAGTCGGGCGGGTCGAACACGACCATGATCGCGACCGCGGCCTCTCCCCGGTTGTGGACCTCGACCAGGGCCCCGACCGGGATCGTCACCACGCCACCCGGCCCGACCTCGAGTTCCGCGTCGTCGTCTGCATCGCTGATCACCACCGGACCATCGAGCGGTACGACCATCGCGGCCGAGCTGCCGTGGTTGTGCCGGGGCATTCCGCCACCCGGCGGGACGACCACGTGAGCCACGCCCATCGGCCAGTCATCCCCGGTGCCGATCAAGACCTCGGCGCTCGGCCCGTTCGGGACCATTGCCTTGACCCGCCTTCCGTCACCAGCCCTGAACCTGCGTAGACCCATGCCCGACCTCCGATCTTATTTACATTTATAATGTAAATATTACAACGGCACGGCGGGACCGGGTCAGGCAGATCCGCCGTGATGGCCTACTCCCGCGGGGCCAGCCAGCGCTGGACCGCCAGGGTCAGCGTGCCGGTGGCGACCAGCAGGACCAGGTTGATCGCCAGGACCTCGAGCGCCCCGTAGGCCCGCGAGGTCTCGCCGAGCCCCATCGCCACGCCGAAGAAGGCCGAGGCCGGCATCGTGGTGACCGAAATCGCCACCCCGACCGTTG
>JAGQUV010000080.1 GCA_020438295.1 Solirubrobacterales bacterium | reverse complement strand
CCGGCGGATCAGGCACATCCGGCCGAGCAGCCATTCACAGGTCGATCGATCGGGCATGTCGTCCATGGAATTACCTTAGCGGCAGCCCGTCTCCGGTCAGGCGGGCCGACCGGGGCAGGGCGGGCCGGATCGCGCCACCATTCGCTCAGGCGTGGGTGGCCCAGCCGTCTACCGCCCGGGCGGCGTCGAGGATCGCCTCCGAGATGGTCGGGTGGGGATGCATGATCCGGGCGAGTTCCTGGTTGCCACCCTCGAGCGCCATCGTGGCGACCAGCTCGGCGATCATGTCGCAGGCGCGATTACCGACTATGTGGGCGCCGAGGATCTCGCCGTACTGCTTGTCGACCACCAGCTTGACCATGCCGTCGCGGTCGTTGTAGACCGAGCCGGCGCCGACACCGCCCAGCTTGAACTTGGCCGACTTGATGTCGCGGCCGTCCTGCTTGGCCTGGGCCTCGGTCAGGCCGACGCTGGCCACCTGCGGCTGGCAGAAGGTCGCGCCGGGCACCAGGTCGATGTTGACCGGGTGGGTCTGCTCGCCCGCGGCGTGCTCGGCCGCGACGATCCCTTCCTCCATCGCCTTGTGGGCCAGCGCCGGGCCCCGGACCACGTCACCGATCGCGTACACGTTCTGGTTCGAGGTCCGCTGGTATTCGTCGATCCCGATCCTGCCGTCGTCGTCCAGCTCGACCCCGGCCGCGTCCAGCCCGAGCGCCTCGACGTCCGGTACCCGCCCGCCGGCGATCATCAGGTAGTCGACCTCGGCCGCGTTGTCGCCGTAACTGAACTTGACCGAGTCGGGGCCGGCCTCGACGTTCTCGACCGGTGTGCCGGTGGAGACCTCGATCCCCTGCTTCTTGAAGGTCCGCTCGACGACCCGGACCAGGTCCCGGTCCTCGGTCGGCAGGATCTGGTCGAGCATCTCGATCAGCTTCACCTCGGTGCCGAACCGGATGTAGGCCGAGGCGAGCTCGGCTCCGGAGGCACCGGCTCCGACCACCGCGACGCTGTCCGGCTGTTCCGGCAGCGACCAGGCGCCCCAGGTGTCGAGCACCCGGTCGGAGAACTCGACTCCGGGGATCGACTGGGCCACCGAACCGGTGGCGATGATCACCTTGCCGGCTTCGTAGACCGTTTCGCCGACCTTGACGTTTCCATCGTCGGCCAGGCTTCCCTCGCCCTCGATGAACTCGATCTTGTTTTTCTTGAACAGGCCGGCCACCCCGTTCTCCAGTCCGGCTGACACTTCGGTCCGCCGCTTGCCGAGTGCGTCCCAGTCCAGCTCGACACCGCTGGCCTTCACCCCGATCTCGGCGCTCGACCTTGCCTCTTCGAGGACCTCGGCCGTATGGAGCATCGTCTTGGCCGGGATGCAGGCGTAGTTCAGGCAGCGGCCGCCGGCCTTGTCCTTCTCGACCACCGCGGTCGATTTGCCGAGTTGGGCGGCCCTGATCGCGGCTACGTATCCGCCGGGTCCACCCCCGATCACGATTACATCGAACGAGTCGTCAGCCATGGTGGGGCGAGACTACCGGACCGTCCCGCCCCGTCTGGCCCGGCCCGCTACTCGGGGCTCTGGTACTTGAAGCCGCGTTCGAAGAAGCCGCCCACCAGGTCACTGTCCTGGTCGCCGAACATGGCGACCAGCCGGTAGCCGCGGCGCTTGACGATCTCGGCCCGCTGGGCGTTCTTGACTTCGCCTCTGTTCTCGCTGTCGGGTGGGCGCATGTACAGGCCACGCAGCTTCGTGTAGCCCTCGTCGGTCAGGTTCGCCCTGGTCACCTTGCGGAAGTCGTAGGTGGCGATGTCTATCCCGCAGGCGCCGAACGCGGCCAGCGAGGGATCGCAGAGGTCGGCGCCGCCGAGCACGGCGCCGACCAGCGGGTCGGCCTGGAGCGGGTCGTAGCGGGCGGTGATGACGAAGGCGACCATCTCCCGCTTCCTGGCGTAGCGGTACAGCTTCAGCATCGGCTCCAGCGCAGTCTGCGAACCCAGCACCATGTTGCGGTACGGCGAAAGCGGCGCGTCGTAGTTCGGCTGGGGCGAGCCGTAGCGGAAACTGGACATCGCGGTCTCATCCATGTCCATGGCGATCGCCAGCCGCCTGGTGGACGCGCACCTGGACCGGGTCGGCTTCTTCTTCTGTTTGGGCTTCGACTTCTTCCCGGCCGACCATGCGTGGCGGCTTTCCGGGGAGCGGGAGGTCGTGGCACCGGGCGGGCCCGGGTCGGGTGCGGACACGATCGGTGCCTTCGGCCGGTACTTCGCCGGGACCTTGACCGGGATCCGGTAGTCGGCGTCCGGCGCCGGCCCGGGATCCTTCCGGCCGACCCGGTAGCCGGCCTTCTCACAGGCGCGGATCAGCGGCAGGGTCTTCTTCGAGCTCTTCCTGATCCATTTCTTCGCCTTTCCGGCGACGAAGCTCAGGTCTTTCTCGTACTTCCCCGAATCGAAGTACGCGACCCTCTGCTGGGTGGTGTAGGCCGAAGCGGGACCGGCGAGGGCAAGCGTGGCCACGGCCGACGGGATCAGGACGGCGGGAAGGTGACGGAGCAGCGATCTCGGTTTCATGCTCCGAAAACAACCGACCGGCCGGGAAGTCGCTGTCCCCGGCCCTCGATCGGATCGATTCTTCAGCGGATCGATCCGCGGGCCCCCGATCGTCCGGTCGCGGGTCGCTCGCTCAGTCACGGGACGGCCGTTCCGGCATCTGGATCCGGGCCATCGCCTTGACCATGTGGAAGAAGAGCAGGCCGAGCCCGATCGTGAGGACCAGCGTGCTGGCCGCCTGGACCAGCGACGAGGCGACCACCAGGCCGGCGATCGCCGCGATGATCAACAGCACCAGCAGCATCTGGAAACCGAGCACGGCCCAGTAGCGCGCCCTCCACATCCCCCAGGCCATCAGGCTCATGATCAGGGCCGTGGCGATCAGCTGCCCGGCGTTCGGCTCGGTCCCGTTCACCTCGGTGCTGGTGAACAGGGCGATCAGGCTGGAGACCCAGAAGATCGCGGCGACGACCGTGGCAAAGCTCGCACCCACCGTCACCACGGTCGGTCGCTGGCCGGGCTCGAGCGGCACCAGCGAGTCGCGGACCTGCTGGTTCCTGGCTTCGGACCGGGCGTAGCCTTCCGTTATCCGGTTCGGCCGGGACTTGCGCCGGGCCGGCCTGCCGGACGGTTCAGCCACCGGGCAGGACCTCGGCCCCGACCGACGCGAACGACCGCCTCAGGGCGGCCGCCACCGCGGCCGGGTCGGCGGCGTCCCGGATCGCCCGGACCACGCAGATCCGCCGCGCCCCGGCCGCCAGCACTTCGGCCACGTTGCCGGGGTCGATCCCGCCGATCGCGAAGAAAGGCAGGTTGGTGTGCCGGGCCGCGTGGGCGACGAGGTCCAGCCCGACCGCCGGGCGTCCCTGTTTGGTCGGCGTCTCCCAGACCGGGCCGACGCTGATGTGGTCGACTCCCTCGGCTGCGGCGATCTGGTCGGGCGAGTGGGTGGACAGGCCGATCAACCGGTCGTCGCCGACGATCGACCGGGCTTCGGAGACGGTCAGGTCGTCCTGCCCGATGTGAACTCCATCGGCGCCCAGCGCGACCGCCAGTTCGGGGTCGTCGTTGACCATGAACGGCACCGACGAGATGTCGCAGACCCGCCGGAAGGTCTCGGCCGAGCGTTCGATCACTCGGCTCCCGGCCCGCTTTTCGCGCAGCTGGATCATGTCGACCCCGCCGGTGATCGCGGCCTGGAGCAGCGGTTCGGGGTCGTTGCCGCCCGGTCGCGCGTCGCAGACGAAATAGAGCCGGGCGTTGCGCAGCTTTTCGCGGCGGAGCGGGCCCTGTGCGTCCGGGGAAGCGAGTGACATGCGCCCATTATCCCAGTGGGGCGGCCGGGGGTGGCCGGGCCGTGAGAGCGATAGGATCGGCTGTGCCAACGGGAGCCCGATCGCGAGGGCTGAGAGGGCGGTGATGCGACCGCCGACCGTCCGAACCTGATCCGGGCAATTCCGGCGTGAGGGAAGCGACGTTCCGGGCCCCCGGCAGACAGATGAACCGGAGCGATACAACACAAGACGACCAGCCGGCCCGCGGTGCCGTGGTGGTTGGCGCCGGAATCATCGGGCTGGCCTGCGCCTGGGAGATGCACCGGGCCGGGGTCGAGGTGGCGGTGGTCGACCGGGTCGGACCGGGCAGCGGGACCACGGCGGTCGCGGCCGGGATGCTGGCCCCGGTCGGTGAACTCCACTTCGGCGAGACGGACCTGCTCCGGATGAACCTGATCTCGGCCGGCCGATACCCCGAGTTCGTCGCTTCTATCGAGCGATCCTGCGGGACCGGGATCGGCTACCGGCGTTGCGGAGGGGTTCACGTGGCGCTCGACCGCGACGAGGCCGGCGAGCTGAGGCGGAGCCACGAGCTGCAGCTCCGGCTGGGCCAGGGTTCGGAGTGGCTCGGTCCGGCAGCGGCCCGGGAGATCGAACCCGGCCTCGCTCCGGGCCTGGCCGGGGCGATCCGGGTACCCGGGGACGGGGTGGTCGATCCCCGGGTCCTGACCTCGGCCCTGGTCGAGGCGCTGGAGTCCGAGCGGGTGCCGATCCTGACCGGAAGGGCGGTCGAGGCGCTCCGGCGCTCCGGCGACCGGGTGGTTGCGGTCGGCCTGGAAGGAGGGGCCGAGATCGAGACCGACGTCGTGGTGGCCGCGACCGGCGCCGAATCGGGCCGGGCGGCATGGCTTCCCGACGAAGTCCGGCCGCCGGTCCGGCCGGTCAAGGGGCAGGTGGTCGAGCTCCGCGGCGATCCCGGGCTTTCGCTCTGTAGCGGGATCCTGGGCAGCGAGCGGGTCTACCTGGTGCCCCGTCCCGACGGGCGGCTGATCGTCGGGGCGACTTCCGAGGAGCTCGGCTTCGACCGCACGGTGACCGCCGGCGCGGTATACGAACTGCTGAGGGAGGCCGGCCGCCTGCTCCCGGACGTGGTCGAGCTTGAGTACCTCGGCGCGAGGGCCGGGCTGCGGCCGGGCACTCCCGACAACCTGCCGGTGATCGGGCCGACCGCGATCCCCGGGCTCTACCTGGCCACCGGCCACTACCGGAACGGCATCCTCCTGGCCCCGTTCACGGCCCGGGCGATCGCCGCGATGGTCACCGGAGAAGCGACCGACGATCCGGTCGCCGCGGCCGATCCGGGGCGGTTCGAGACGAGCGTGTCGGGAACGTCATGAATTCGACCGAGCGGGACGAACCGGACGACCGGCGGGAGAGAGAGTTGAACGGCAAGGTGGTGGGGACG
>JAGQUV010000079.1 GCA_020438295.1 Solirubrobacterales bacterium | reverse complement strand
GATTGCGCTGACCACGGTCGACTGCCCCTCGGTCAAGGCCGAGGTCGGCGAGCAGTTCAGCTGTACCGGCACCAACGAGCGCGACATCGAGCTGGAGATCGACGGCAAGGTCAACGCGGTCGAATCGGATGACAACATCAGGTTCAGGTGGGACGTGGTCAGCGCCACCGCCCCCGGGGAGCTCTACTCGGACGCGGCCAAGCGGAGCCTCGAACAGCAGTCCGGCCGGCCGCTCAACTCGGTCAGCTGTCCCGAACGGATCCCGATCAAGCGGGGGGCCGAGGTCGGCTGCACGGTGGAAACCGCCGACGGGGAGACCGTCGACGCCACCCTGATCCTGACCGACCTGGACGGCGGCTTCCGGATCGAGGTCGACCAGTCGGGGTCGACCCCGGCCGACACTTCCGGCGCCTGACCGGGTCACCCGGGAGCCCGGGACGGGGGGACCTGCCCGGGCCGGGGCCGTTCGCCCATATGCTTGGAGGTCCAGACCGGCCGGTGCGGCCGGTGCGGCCCGTTCAACCAAACCCAGCCAGGAGAACCAGAGGAGCACGATGAGCGACCCCGAGACCCCCGACTTCCGCCCCGAGACGATCGCCCTTCACGCCGGCCAGGAACCCGACCCGACCACCAACGCCCGGGCGGTGCCGATCTACCAGACGGTCTCCTACAACTTCAGGGACGCCCAGCACGCCCAGGACCTGTTCGCGCTGGCCGAGCCGGGGAACATCTACACCCGGATCATGAACCCGACCTGGAACGTGCTCGAGGAGCGCATGGCGGCGCTCGAGGGCGGCGTCGCCGCGCTGGCCCTGGCCTCGGGACAGGCCGCGGTCACCTACTCGGTGCTGAACGTCTGCCGGGCCGGCGACAACATCGTCGCCCTCTCGACGCTGTACGGCGGCACCTACAACCTGTTCGCCCACACGCTGCCGCAGTACGGGATCGAGGTGCGGTTCGCCGATCCCGACAGCCCCGGCGAGCTGGCCGGCATGGTCGACGACAAGACCCGGCTGGTCTTCGGCGAGACGATCGGCAACCCCAAGCTGAACGTGATCGACATCGAAGCCTGGGCTGATGCGGCCCACGCCGAAGGCCTGCCGTTCATCGTCGACAACACGGTCCCGACCCCGATCCTGACCAACCTGTTCGAGCTCGGAGCCGATGTCGCGGTCCACTCGGCGACCAAGTTCATCGGCGGCCACGGCACCTCGATCGGGGGCGTGATCGTCGACTCCGGGAACTTCAACTGGGCAGCCCACAGCGACCGCTATCCGCTGCTGACCCAGGGCGACCCCTCGTACCACGGGGTGGTCTGGACCGATGCGATGGGCCCGGCCGCCTACGTGGGACGGGCCCGGACCGTGCTGCTCAGGAACACGGGCGCGGCGCTTTCCCCGTTCAACGCGTTCCTGCTGCTCCAGGGGATCGAGACCCTGCCGCTGAGGATGGAACGGCATTCCGAGAACGCGATGGCGGTGGCCCGCCACCTGGAGGGCCGTGAGGGCGTGAGCTGGGTCTGGTACCCGGGCCTGGAGAGCTCGGAGACCCATGAGATCGCCCAGCGGGTGCTGTCGGGCGGCTTCGGTGCCCTGGTCAGCTTCGGCATCAAGTCCGGGCGCGACGGCGGCAAGCGGTTCATCGAGGCGCTCACGCTGTTCAGCCACCTGGCCAACATCGGCGACGCCAAGTCGCTGGCGATCCACAACGCCACCACCACGCACAGCCAGCTCACCCCCGACGAGCTCGCCGCCGCGGGTGTCCCCGAGGACATGGTCCGGCTGTCGATCGGCATCGAGCACATCGATGACATCCTGGCCGACATCGACCAGGCGCTCGGGAAAGCCGGTGCGGGCTGAGCGGGTTGCCCGACTCGATCGGCACAGTCGAAACCAGGCGGGCGGTCGTGTTCGACGGCGACCGCCCGCTGACGCTCGATTCCGGGGCGGTGATCGACCACGTCGAAGTCGCCTACGAGACCTACGGTGAGCTGAACGACGAACGTTCCAACGCGGTCTTCATCTGCCACGCGCTGTCCGGCGACGCTCACGCGGCCGGGATCCACGCAGGCGACGACCCCGGACGGCCCGGCTGGTGGGACAACATCATCGGCCCGGGGCGCCCGCTCGACACCGACCGCTTCTTCGTGATCTGCGCCAACGTGCTGGGCGGATGCCGGGGGACGACCGGGCCGTCGTCTACCGACCCCGCCACCGGCCGGCCGTACGGGCTGCGCTTTCCGCTGCTCCAGGTCCGCGACCTGGTCACCGTCCACCGGGCGCTGCTGGCCGAGCTGGGAATCGAGAGGCTGCTGGCCGCGATCGGCGGTTCGCTGGGTGGCATGCAGGCGCTTCAGTGGGCGATCGACCATCCCGGTGAGATCGACGGGGCGCTGATCATCGCCGCCTCGGCCCGCCTCTCGGCCCAGAACATCGCCTTCTCGGCGGTCGCCCGCGAGGCGATCATGCGCGACCCCGACTTCGCCGGCGGCGACTACTACGAGAACGAGCGCGGGCCGGACCGCGGGCTCGGCCTGGCCCGGATGATCGGCCACATCACCTACCTGTCGGAGCAGTCGATGCGGGACAAGTTCGGCCGCCGGATCCAGGACGCCGAAGCGCCCCGCTACGGCTTCGACGTCGACTTCCAGGTCGAAAGCTACCTGCACTACCAGGGCCAGTCGTTCGTCGAGCGGTTCGACGCGAATACCTACCTCTACCTCGGCCGGGTGATGGACTATTTCGACCCGTTCCGCGACCCGGTCACGGTGCAGCACCGGCTGGAGCAGGGCAAGACCGGCTTCCTGGTGCTCTCGTTCGACTCGGACTGGCGTTTCTCGACCGCGCACGCGCGGGACCTGGCCGGCGAGCTGCGCGCCGCCGGGGCGCCGGTCACCTTCCGCGAGATCTCCTCGACCCACGGCCACGACTCGTTCCTGTTCCCGACTCCGGACTACCACCGCACGGTGGCCGGCTACCTCGACCGGCTGGCCAACGCGGCCGGGCTCGCACCGGGCCGGGGATGAGACCGGACCTCGACATCGTGGCCGGGCTGGTCGGCAGCGGGGTGCGGGTGCTCGACCTCGGCTGCGGTGACGGCGCCCTGCTCGAGGCGCTGATCCAGCAGCAGGGATGCGACGGCCTCGGGGTCGAGCGCGACCTGGACGACTTCCACGCATGCATCGCCCGCGGGGTACCGGTGACCCACGGCGACCTGGAAGCGGAGCTGGCCGACCTCGAGACCGGGAGCTTCGACTGCGCCGTCCTTTCACTGACCCTGCAGGCGGTCCGCCACCCCGACCGGGTGCTGACCGAGATGAAGCGGGTGGCGCCGCGGCTGATCGTCTCGCTGCCCAACTTCGCCCACTGGCGGCTGCGTGCGGACCTCTTCTTCCGCGGCCGCATGCCGGTCACCCCGTCGCTGCCCTACCAGTGGTACGACACCCCCAACATCCACCTCTGCACCCTGCGCGACTTCGAGGCGATGGTCGACGACCTGGAGATGAAGGTCGAGTCGACGGTCCCGGTCGGGGCCGACGGTCGCCGGGCGCCCGGGCTGGCCGGGCTGGCCCGCAACATGCTCGCGGTGCGGGCGGTATACGCACTTTCGGCCCGGGCTAGCTGACCCGCAGCCGACGGACCACCGTGCGGATCGTGCGGCCGTCTTCTTTGACCGCGAACCGGACCGCCGGCCTCACTCCGGTCCTGACCCGGTTCCTCACCCTGACCCGGAAGACCATCCGCACCCTGTTTCCGGCCGGGATCGAGTCGCGGATGCGGCAGCGGCGCCCGCCGATCCGCCTGACCCTGTTCCCGGGGATCGCGATGCACACCCGGACCCGGCCCGAAGCCGCCGCTCCCCGGTTTCTCACCGCAACCCGGTACCGCCGGTACGCACCGGCCCGGATCCGCCTCCGGGTGGGCCTGGCCGAGACCTTCAGCCTTGCCCCGCCCGGCGGCTCGGCGTCCGGAATCGTGAGTTCCGAGCTGGCAACCGACAGCGGTGAGTCGACCGACGCCCGGTGCGACTCGGCCCGGGCCACCGAGGCTTCCGGGCCGCCGTAGAACAGAGTCTTGGTCGAGGTCAGGTAGTTCGCACCGGCGGTCCGGGGATCGGTGTTCGGCAGCGCCGTGTTGATCCAGGAACCGCTCGATCCATACGCGCTCGCGTCGCCGGTGCACTGGGTCTCAGCCCCACCTCCTGGACTGGCGTTGTCGAGGTAGTAGCTGGTCACACCCAGGCCCTGGATGTCGGTTCTCAACGTGGTGACTATGTCGATCGAGCCCTGCGGACCGCTGACCTGTTCCCAGGCCGAAGCCGCGTCGGGCACGGCGGCCGGCACTCCCGGCGTGACCGGGTCCGGTATCCCGTCGATCGTCACCCCGCCGGGGTTCAGCTGGTTGCGGTAGGTCATGCCGGCCGCCGCCGCGGAGTAGTCGGTGAACTGCATCACCTGCGGGATGGCGTGGACCCGCAGGAAGGTCCTCACATCCTGGCGTCGCTCGTAGAAGACGCTCTCGCGCTGGGTGTACGGGCCGCTGTTGGCGCCGAGGTAGGACCGGATCGCCCTTACCGGCCCGTCGATGTTGGCAATGAAGGTCCCTTCGGCGGAGGCGCTCGTGTAACCCGAGAACGAGTCGGTGCTGCGCCCGCAGTAGCCCGGGTAGAACTGGGCCTTCTCGCGATCGAGTACGTCGACCCCGGTCGCGCCGCCCGCTTTGAGGCGCAGCTCGTCGTCGATCCAGCGGTCGGAATGGCCGGTCAGGTAGTAGTCGGTATCCACGCTGCTCGCCTCGGGGTTCGGTCCGTCGACGAACCCGTAGGCGGTCAGGTAGTCGCCGGCCAGCAGGTCGAACTCATATTTGACGTAGTCGCCCCCGGCCCCCTGGTCGGCACCCTGGGGCCCCCTGAACAGGTAGAGATAGGCGAGGCGGTCGTCTAGCGGGTCGCGCACCTCGACCTCGACCCTCGGTCCGTCCGGCAGGCCGTCGGGGCCGGTCCCTGTCTCGGAAGAGACCCGCTCGCCGGTATCGGCGGCCATCATCGCGATCTCGTCGTCATCGTCGATCATCGGATCGTCGTCTGGCCCGACCAAGGTCCCAGGATCGGCGTACGCGTTGACGACCAGCGGGCCGCCCTTAACGAAGTCCTGGTCCGGAAACGGGTATAGCGAACGGAAGTCGACGTCGACCCGTTCGTCCACCTGGACCGGGACCTGTTCCCAAGACTCCCCGGAGACGCGATAGGCGACCAAATGGCCGGGCTCGACCGGAGCCAGTGGCCGGACCGCATCGCCGGTCAGGACCACGGGATCTGATTCCCGCCCCTCGAGCCCGGCCGCGCCGGATGCCGACGGCTGGGAGCCGAGCACGGCCGCAGCGATCGCGACCGCCCACAGCCAGAACGGCGCCACTGGCCTCGCCCGGTGCTTCCCGCGGTCTCGGCCGCGCTCGTTTTCACTGGCCCTGCTGATCATCGCCCCCTTGGCGGGATTGTTCCACACGGCCGGGGCCGCGACC
>JAGQUV010000078.1 GCA_020438295.1 Solirubrobacterales bacterium | reverse complement strand
CGACCAGGTTGCCCCACTCGGTCCATGAGCCGTCGTAGTTCTTGACGTTCTCGCGACCCAGCAGCTCGTGCAGCACGAACCAGGTGTGAGCCGAGCGCTCACCGATCCGGCAGTAGGCGATGATCGGCTCGCCGTCGGGGCCGATCACGCCGCTGTCCCGGTAGAGCTGTTCCAGCTCATCGGCCGTCTTGAACGTGCCGTCTTCTTCGACGGCCTTGGCCCACGGCACCGACGCGGCACCGGGGATGTGGCCGGCCCGCTGGGCGCCCTCCTGCTCGTATCCCGGCATCGCGATCAGCTCGCCCGAGTATTCCTGTGGGCTGCGCACGTCGACCAGCCTGGTCTCCTTTTCGAGCGAATCCAGAACCTCCGGTTGCCGGGCCCGGATCGAGTCGTCTCCGCCGGAGGCCGTGAACGTCTGGGGCGGGTAGTCGGGGACTTCGGTCGAGGTCTCGCGGCCTTCGCCGATCCACCGTTCACGGGGACCGTTGACCAGCTTGACCTTGTCGTGGCCGTAGTAGCGCAGGTACCAGTAGGTATAGGCGGCAAACCAGTTGTTGCGGTCGCCGTAGAGCACGACCGTGTGGTCGTTGGAGATGCCGCGCCGGCCGAACAGCTCGCCGAACGCCTCCGGCCCGAGGAAGTCCCGCCGGGTCTGGTCCTGCAGGTCGGTCTGCCAGTCGAACCCGATCGCACCGGGAATATGCGCCTCCGCATAGAGGGCCGGATTCTCGTCGACCTCGACGATCCGGATCGAGTCGTCGTCGAGGTGGGCGGCCACCCAGTCGGTGTCGACCAGTACATCGTTGGCATAGCTCATGGGATACCTCCTGAGTCCGAATTCTTGTGCCGGGGCTCCGGCCGGGAGCTCCGTCCGTACAGATATACCATAATTCCTATCAGATTTTGGATATTTACCGCGGCCGAACCTCCCGGAACGGCTTCTGCGGGTGGGCGACACAACGTCGGGGCGCCCCCATAGGCTCTTTCGATGCCGGATCGTGCGGTCGAAATCGAAGGCCTGGAGGTGATCAGGGGCGGTAACCCGGTGATCCGGTCGATCTCGCTGGAAGTCGATGCCGGTTCGGTCACCGGGCTGCTCGGGCCGAGCGGTTGCGGCAAGACGACCCTGATGCGCTCGATCGTCGGCGCCCAGATCGTCGCCGGTGGCCGGGTGTCGGTTCTCGGTCGCCCGGCGGGGGTGTCCGAGCTGCGCTCCGAGGTCGGCTACGTGACCCAGGCGCCTTCGGTCTACCGCGACCTGACGGTCCGCGAGAACCTCGACTACTTCGCCCACGTGGTCGGGGTCGGCAGCGGGCGCGTGACCGAGACGGTCGAAGCGGTCGGGCTCGGAGGCTATGAAGGCCGGATCGTCGCCTCGCTCTCGGGTGGGGAGACGGCGCGGGTCTCGCTGGCCAGCGCCCTGCTGAACCGCCCCCGCCTGCTGGTCCTGGACGAGCCCACGGTCGGCCTCGACCCTCTGCTCCGGTCCGATCTCTGGCGGGACTTCCACCGGCTGGCCGAAGCCGGCACCACCCTGCTGATCTCGAGCCACGTGATGGACGAGGCCGGCGAGTGCGACCAACTGCTGCTGATGCGCGAGGGCCGCCTGCTCAGACACTGCACCCCGGACCAGCTGCGCCGGGAGACCGGTGAGCGGGATCTCGGCAGGGCCTTTCTCGAGGTCATCGAGCGGACGGGAGATGCATGAACGGAGCGGGACGATCGTGAGTCCCCGGATCACCGTCGCCACCGGCGGCCGGGTACTGCGCCAGGTGCGGCACGACCCGCGGACGATCGCCCTGCTGCTGGCGGTTCCGGCCCTGCTGCTCACCCTGATGAAGTTCGTCTTCGACGGCCAGGAGCAGGTCTTCCAGTCGATCGGCGCCCCGCTCTGCGGCCTGTTCCCGTTCATCGTGATGTTCCTGATCACCTCGATCACCATGCTGAGAGAGCGGACCACCGGCACCCTGGAACGACTGATGACCCTGCCGATGTCGAAGCTGGACCTGTTGATGGGCTACGGCCTGGCCTTCGGCGTGCTGGCCGCGGCCCAGGCCGTGGTCGTCTGCCTGGTCGGCTTCGGCCTGCTCGGCCTGAACGCCCCTCACGGGACGCTGCTGGTCGGCCTGCTCGCGATCTTCAACGCGTTGCTCGGCATGGCCATGGGGCTTTTCCTGAGCGCCTTTGCAAGGACCGAATTCCAGGCGGTCCAGTTCATGCCGGCGTTCATCTTCCCCCAGCTGCTGCTCTGCGGGCTGTTCGCGGCCAGGGACGAGATGGCGCCGCTACTGGAAGCGGCCTCCTGGCTCCTGCCGTTCACCTACGCCTACGACGCACTCGAGCGCGCCGTCTCACCGCAGCCACTGGGCTCGGCGATCGTGGTCGACGTGCTGGTGGTCGCCGGGGCAACGGTCGCTTCGCTGGCCCTCGGCGCGCTTACCCTGAAGCGCCGGACCCCGTGAGCAGCCATCCACTTCCGGCCTTAGGGTACGGGTGGTGAACGAGCTCCAGCAACTGACCAGCATCAACGGAGAGGTGACGCCGTCGGACGAGGCGATGCTGCCGTTGCCCGACGACGGCCTGCTCCGCGGGGACGGGGCGTTCGAGGTTCTGCGGGTCTACGGGGGCCATCCGTTCGCGCTGGCCGAGCACCTCGACCGCATGGAGCGCTCGGCAACGGCGATCGAACTGGAGTTCGACCGGGGCGCGCTCGAGCGCGAGGTGGGCGAGCTCCTGGACCGCGCCGACCGGCCCGACTGCCTGCTCCGGCTGGTAGCCACCCGGAGCGGCCGCCGGCTGGTCATGATCGAACCGCTGATCGAGCATCCCCCTGCGGTCAGCCTGGCCACGGTCACCTACTCACCGACCAACATCCTCAACCGGGTCAAGTCGCTCTCCTACGCGGCAAACATGCAGGCCACCCGGATGGCCCGGGCGAAGGGAGCAGACGAAGCGCTGCTGGTCCGGCCGGACGGAACGGTGCTGGAAGCGCCCACCTCCACCCTGTTCTGGGTCTCTCCGTCCGGAAGCCTCCGCACGACCGCGGTCGAAGTCGGCGTGCTCGATTCGATTACCCGGGCCAAGATCATCGAGCGCACCGACGTCGAGACCGGCGAGTTCCCGCTGAGCGACGTGCTGGCCGCCAGCGAGGCGTTCCTCGCTTCGACCACCCGGGAGGTTCAGCCGGTCAGCTCGATCGACGGCCAGGAGATCTCGACCGACCCGTCGCCGTCGACGTCCGAAGCGGCCGACGCGTTCGCTGCCGCGCTGGGGGACGAGCTCGAGTGAAGGCGAACATCTTCGATCCGGACTTCGACCTGGAGTCCGACCGCGGGGGGTTCCGCTCGAGACGGGCCTACCTCGGCCGGCAGTCCGGGGCGAGGGACCTCGGTGCCAGCCTGTTCGAGCTCGATCCCGGAGACTCACCGTTCCCCTTTCACTTCCACTTCGGCAACGAGGAGATGCTGATAGTCCTGCGCGGTCGGCCCCACCTCCGCGAACGGAACGGATGGCGCCGGCTCGACGAAGGGGAGGTTGTGGCGTTCCCGGTCGGCGAACGGCACGCCCACCAGATCCAGAACCGCAGTGACCAACTGGTTCGCGTGCTCATGGTCAGTGAGATGAACGCACCCGAGGTGGGTGTCTACCCCGACTCCGGGAAGGTGATGCTGCTCAGCAAGCCTCCCGGCGCGGAGCAGCAGGGCTTGAAGCACGTTTCCCGGCTCGAGGACGGGATCGACTACGCCGAGGGCGAGGTCCCGCCGGCCGCAGATTGAGCCCGGTCCCGCCGGCCGCAGATTGAGCCCGAGCCGGTCGCCTCACCTCGGCCGGAATGGAGGCAGCGGCTACAGGTCGGAGTCGCGCAGGTACCACTCGGCGTCGAGCGCGCCCTGACAGCCCGAACCGGCGGCGGTGACGGCCTGGCGGTAGGTGTGGTCGACCAGGTCACCGACCGCGAATACGCCGCCCAGGTTGGTGGCGGTGGAGGCCGGGTCGACCTCGACGTAGCCTTCTTCGTCGGTGTCGATCTGACCGGTGACGATCTCGGACCGGGGGATGTGGCCGATCGCGATGAACGCACCGTCCACCGCGACGTCCTCGGCCTGGCCGTTGTCGGAGCGACGCAGTCTGACCTTCTCGAGCGAGCCGTCGTCGCCGGCGATGAACTCCTCGGGCACGTACGGCGTCTTGAACTCGATGTTGTCGGTCTCGGCGGCCCGCTCCTGCATGATCTTCGAAGCCCGGAACTCGTCGCGCCGGTGGACCAGCTCGAGGTTGCTGGCAAACTTCGAGACGAAGACGGCGTCTTCGATCGCCGAGTCGCCGCCGCCGATCACCATGGTTTCCTTGTCCTTGAAGAAGGCCCCGTCGCAGACACCGCAGGTGGACACGCCGCGCCCCATCAGTTCCATCTCTCCCGGGATCCCCAGCCGCTTCGGCTCGGCGCCCATGGCCAGGATTACCGCCTTGGCCCGGTACTCCTCGTCGCCGAGGAAGACCTTCTGGATGCCGCCGTCGGTCAACTCGACCCGGTCGACGTCGTCGTTGACGAAGCGGGTCCCGAACCGCTCGGCCTGCTCGCGGAACCTGGTCATCATCTCCGGTCCCATGATCCCCTCGGGAAAACCCGGGTAGTTCTCGACCTCGGTCGTATTCTGCAGCTGGCCGCCCCATTCGAAACCTTCGAAGACCAGCGGGTTGAGCTCGGCCCGGGCCGCGTACAGGGCGGCCGTGTACCCGGCCGGCCCGCCGCCGATGATGATCAGGTTCTCGACCTCGTTGCTGCTCATTGGAGTTCTGCCTTTCGTTCCGGGTTGCCCGGGCACATTACTTTACTTTGTGAAGTAGGGTGCTCCCGACTATAGCGAGGTCTTGATCAGGGTCGGTTGCGGCGGCCGGTCCACCGGCAGGCCTTCTACCTTCCATCGCTTAACCGTATTCCTCAGCTGGAAGAAGGCGACGACGCCCGGCGGTATCGGGAGCCAGAAGGCGACCAGGCGATAGATCAGCACCGCCGCGAAGACCTCGGCCTCGGGCTGCCCGAACAGGACGAAGGTCCCGATCATTCCGGCGTCGACCGCCCCGACCCCGGCCGGGACGAACGGGATCAGGTTGGCCGCCATCCCGATGAAAAAGCCCATCACGACCACTCCGAACGGCACCTCCACGCCGAATGCCTTGAACGATGCCCAGAGGATGCCGATGTTGGCCGCCCAGAACCCGATCGCCCCGATCACCGCCAGGCCGGCCCGGGAGGGATGGGCGACCAGCATCAGCGCGACCCTGATCCCGTCGGCCACGGTCGCCGGCACGCTGGCGATCCTGGCCAGCAGCTTGGCGCTCGGGCGACTCGCCGAGTAGTCCCTGAACCGTCGCTCCAGATCACTGGGCAAGAGCGCGATCGCCAGGCCGGCGATCATCACCGCCCCGGCGATCGCCGCCGGGACGATGGTCAGCTCGACGCCGGTCTCGCCACTCAGCACCCCGGTCCTGAGCAGCACGCCGAAGACCACGATTGCCAGTGGATAGAACAGGTAGTGGAGCACGATGAACGCCACCATCCGCGTCCCCACGTCCCGGTTCTGCATGCCGCCCTGCCTCAGCGCCCAGTAGGTGAGCACGACTCCGCCCGCCCCGCCGGCCGAGAACAGCAGGG
>JAGQUV010000005.1 GCA_020438295.1 Solirubrobacterales bacterium | reverse complement strand
GACGTCTTCACCCTGCGGAGCCGTCTCGGTTCGCTTGAAGGCAAGCGGATCTGGATCGTCGGCGACGTGCTGCACAGCCGGGTCGCGCGTTCGAACATCCAGGCCTTCACCCTGATGGGTGCCTCGGTGACCGTGTGCGGGCCGCCTACTCTGATCCCGCGCGGTATCGAGACTTCGGGCTGCGAGGTCCGGCACTCGCTGGAAGAGCTCGACAGTGCCGACGTGATCTACCTGCTCCGCATGCAGCGCGAGCGCATGGGGGAGAACTTCGTGCCGTCGATTCGCGAGTACGCCCGCCTGTTCCAGATCAACTCCCGCCGGCTCGGGCCGCGGCAGCTGGTTATGCATCCCGGGCCGGTCAACCGCGGCATAGAGATCGGCTCCGACGTGATCGATTCCGAGCAGTCGCTGATCGCCGAGCAGGTCAGTTCGGGCCTGGCGGTGCGTATGGCGATCCTTTACGAGCTGCTGACCGGCGACGCGAGCGCCGATCAGGCCGAGCCGGGCGGCGACGGTCCGGTGCCGATCGGGGAGCCGGCATGAACCACATCCCCGAGCCGCTGCCGATGGACCTGCCAGAACCACTCGTCCAGCGTGCCGGCCCCGGGGCCTCGCTGCTGATCAGCGAGGCCGAACTGCTGGATCCCGTATCCGGGACCGACGGGCGTTTCGACCTGCTGATCCGGGACGGTGAGGTAGCCGAGCTGGCCGAACCGGGTTCGCTGGAGGCCGGGGACGGGACCGAGCTCGTCGAGGGCCGCGGCTTGAAGGTCTTTCCGGCCTTCTTCGACCCCCACGTCCACTTCCGTACACCGGGACAGGAATACAAGGAGGACATCGGCACCGGGACCCGGGCGGCCGCGGCCGGCGGCTACGGCGGAGTGATCGCGATGGCCAATACCGCGCCGCCGGTTTCGAGCCCGGCCGACGTCGAGGCGCTGCGCCACCGGGCCCGACTCGAGGCCTCGGTTCCGGTCGGGTTCATGGCCACGGTCACCCGCGACATGGCCGGTGAGGAGCTGACCGACATGGCCGAGTTGCGCGAGGCCGGGGCGGTCGGTTTCACCGATGACGGCCTGCCGATCGCCAACCCCCGGATCCTGCGGCGGGCGCTCCAGTACCAGAAGATGTGCGGCGGCACGATCGCGCTTCACGAAGAGGACCCCGAGCTCTCGGCCGGCGGCGCGATGCACGAGGGGGAGGTCTCGATGGCGCTTGGCCTTCGCGGCGTGCCGTCGATATCGGAGTCGGTGATGATCGCCCGCGATGCCGCGATCGCCGGCTACGAGGGCGGCCGGATCCAGGTCCAGCACCTCTCGGCGATCGAATCGATCGAGGCGGTCAGGCGGGCCAAGCAGGCCGGGGTGGCGGTCACCTGCGAGGTCACGCCCCACCATCTCTGCCTGAGCGACGAGGCGGTCCGGGACCTCGATGCGTCCCGGCACAAGATGAATCCCCCGCTGAGGTCGGAGGACGACCGCCGGGCCCTGATCGAGGCGCTCATCGATGGCACGATCGACTGCATCGCCACCGATCACGCACCGCACGCGATCGAGGAGAAACAGGTGCCGTACGAGGCGGCGATGATGGGCGTGACCGGGCTGGAAACGGCCTTTTCGGCCCTCTACACGGAACTCGTGATGCCGGGGACGATTCCGCTGGGCCTGCTGGTCGAGAAGCTGGGCTCGGGCGGGCGACCGTTCGGTATCGAGCCGTTCTCCGTGGCGGCCGGGAAGCGGGCCAATCTCTGCCTGGTCGACCCGGAGGCCGAGTGGACGGTCGGCGAGGATGGCTACGAGAGCCGTTCGGCCAATTCCTGGTGTGCCGGCCAGACTCTCACCGGACGGGTGCTGATGACCGTCGCCGACGGCCAGGTCGCTTTCCGGCTGCGCTCGTTCAGCATGGGCGTCGCATGACCGCCGGAACACCGGGATACGTGCTGCTGGAAGACGGCAGCAGGTATGACGGACTGCTCTGCGGCCCGGAGACGTCGGGTACGGGCGAGGTGGTCTTCAATACCGCGATGACCGGCTACCAGGAGGCGGTGACCGATCCTTCGTATGCCGGTCAGGTCATTACCTTCACCTACCCGATGGTGGGCAACTACGGCGTGTCCGAGGAGGCGATGGAGTCCGACCGGGCACACGCCCGGGGGGTGATCATGCGCGAAGCCAAGAACGGCGATGACGCCGCGACCGCCGAAGCCGGCTGGCTCGACTGGCTCGCCGACCGGGGCGTATGGGCGATCACCGGGGTCAACACCCGGGCTCTGGTCCGCCAGATCCGCGAGCGCGGCGCGATGCGCGGCGGCATCTTCCCGGCCGGGCTGGACCCGGACGAGGCGGCCGACCGGGTCGAGGCCGAGCCCTCGATGGCCGGTGCCGACTTCGCCAGCCGGGTGACCCCGCCCGAGCCGGTCGAATATCCGGGCGACGGCCCGCACGTGGTCGCGATCGACACGGGGATCAAGGCCAGCATCGTCGGGCAGTTGCGCGAGCGGGGCTGCCGGCTGACCCTGCTTCCCTGCGCGAGCGGTCCCGGGGTGGTGCTGGAGCGCGACCCGGACCTGATCTTCCTGGCCAACGGGCCGGGCGACCCGGCGGCGGTCGACCGGGTTGTCGCTACGGTCCGGGATCTGGTCGGCAAGCGCCCGCTGGTCGGCATCTGCCTGGGTCACCAGCTGCTCTGCAGGGCGGTCGGGCTGGAAACGTTCAAGCTGCCGTTCGGCCATCGTGGTTCGAACCACCCGGTCAAGGACCTCGAAACCGGGGTGATCGAGATCACTTCGCAAAACCATGGGTTCGCGGTGCGCGGACCGGGGGGGAATGAGCGGATCGAGGCCGACGAGCCGGTCCGCTGGCAGACCGACTTCGGCGAGGCTATCCTCTCGCACATCAACCTCTATGACCGTACGGTCGAGGGGTTGAGGCTCCCCGAGGCCGACGCGATGACCGTCCAGCACCACCCCGAGGCGGGACCGGGCCCGCGCGACTCGCGCCACCTCTTCGACCGCTTCCTGGAGCTGGCCGGCTGATGCCCCGTCGCGACGACATCGAGAAGATCATGCTGATCGGTTCCGGGCCGATCGTGATCGGGCAGGCGGCCGAGTTCGACTATTCCGGCGTCCAGGCGTGCAAGGTGCTGCTCGAGGAGGGCTACGAGGTGATCCTGGTCAACTCTAACCCGGCAACCATCATGACCGACCCGGAGTTCGCGAGCCGGACCTACGTCGAGCCGCTGCTGCCCGGCCCGGTCGCTGCGATCATCGAAAAGGAGCGCCCCGACGCGTTGCTGCCCACCCTGGGCGGGCAGACCGCGCTCAACCTGGCCATGGACCTGACCGCGGATGGCACCCTGGAGGAATTCGGGGTCGAGCTGATCGGGGCCAACCGCGAGGCGATCGTCAGGGCTGAGGACCGCGAGGTGTTCCGCCGGGTGATGAGTGAGGCCGGAATCCGCATCCCCTGGTCGCTTACCGTCGAAAGCGTCGACCAGGCGCTTGGCTCGCTGGACGAGGGAGGGGCTTCGCTGCCGGCGATCATCCGGCCGGCCTTCACCATGGGCGGGCAGGGCGGCGGGATCGCCGAGACCCGTGAACAGCTGGCCGAGGTGGTGGCCAAGGGGATCGCGGCCAGCCCGATCGGCCAGGTACTGGTCGAGGAATCGGTGATCGGCTGGGGCGAGTTCGAACTCGAGGTCATGCGCGATCACAACGACAACGTGGTGATCATCTGCTCGATCGAGAACCTCGACCCGATGGGGATCCATACGGGCGACTCGATCACGGTCGCCCCGGCCCAGTCGCTGACCGACCCCGTCTACCAGTCACTGCGCGACACGGCGATCAAGGTGATCCGCGAGGTCGGGGTCGAGACCGGCGGCTCCAACGTCCAGTTCGCGGTCAACCCGGCCGACGGCGAGATCGCGGTGATCGAGATGAACCCGCGCGTCTCGCGCTCCTCGGCCCTGGCCTCGAAGGCGACCGGCTTCCCGATCGCCAAGATGGCGGCCAAGCTCGCGGTCGGGTATGCGCTGGAAGAGATCCCCAACGACATCACCAGGGCGACCCCGGCATCGTTCGAGCCGACCATCGACTACGTGGTGACCAAGATTCCCCGGTTCGCGTTCGAGAAATTCCCGGGGGCCGAGGACAGCCTTTCCACCTACATGCAGAGCGTCGGCGAGGTGATGTCGATCGGCCGCACCTTTCGTGAGTCGTTCGCCAAGGCGATGGCCTCGCGGGAGATCGACTCGCCCGCGGTGATCCCGGACTCGACCGACCAACTGCTCGAGCTGCTTTCGGTTCCGACCCCGGCCCGGATCGACCAGATTCTGGCCGCGTTCGCCAGGGGGGTGGACGAAGAAGAGGTCCATTCCCGCACCGGGATCGATCGCTGGTTCCTCGGGGAGTTGGCCGCGCTGGCGACCGAAGGTGACGGCACCGAAGGGCTGGACCGGATCTACAACGCGGTCGACACCTGTGCTGCCGAGTTCGAGGCAGCGACGCCCTACTACTACTCGTCGCACGAGCGGAAGGGGTCGCCGTCGGAGATCCGCCGGGGCGAGCGGCCTTCGGTGGTCATCCTCGGGGCCGGCCCGAACCGGATCGGACAGGGGATCGAGTTCGACTACTGCTGCGTCCACGCCGCGATGACCGCGCGCGAGTGCGGCCGCGACGCGGTGATGGTCAACTGCAACCCGGAGACCGTCTCGACCGACTACGACACTTCCGACCGCCTCTACTTCGAGCCGCTCACGCTCGAGCACGTGCTGGCGATCTGCGACCGGGAGCAGCCAGAGGGCGTGGTGGTCCAGTTCGGTGGCCAGACCCCGCTCAAGCTCGCCCAGGGGCTCAAGGAGGCCGGAGTCCCGCTGCTTGGCACACCGGTCGAGGCGATCGATGCGGCCGAGGACCGGGCCAAGTTCGGCGCGCTGATCGACCGGCTGGGGATCAAGCCGCCGCCCTACGGGACCGCGCTGTCGGCCGCCGAGGCGGAGGGCATCGCTTCCGGCATCGGCTACCCGCTGCTGGTCCGGCCCTCGTTCGTGCTCGGCGGCAGGGCGATGGAGATCTGCTACTCGGCCGAGGACCTGGCCGGGTACCTGGAGACGCACGTCAAGGCCTCGCCCGAGCATCCGCTCCTGCTCGACCGCTTTCTCGAGAACGCGATCGAGATCGATGTCGATGCGCTGTGCGACGGCGACGAGGTGTTCGTGGCCGGGATCATGCAGCACGTCGAGGAGGCCGGCGTCCATTCCGGTGATTCGGCCTGCGTACTGCCGCCGATGAGCATAGGGGAGGAGACCCTCGACGAGATCAAGGCCGCCACTTCGGCGATCGCGATGGAACTCGGCGTGATCGGGCTGATCAACATCCAGTACGGCCTGGCCGGCGGCGAGCTCTATGTGATCGAGGCAAACCCCCGGGCATCGAGGACCGTCCCGTTCGTGTCCAAGGCGGTCGGCGCGCCGCTGGCCAAGATCGCCACCCGGATCATGCTCGGCGAAAAGCTTCCCGAGCAGGATCTCCCCGGGGGAAACGGCGCTCACGTTTCGGTCAAGGAAGCGGTGTTGCCGTTCTCGCGCTTCCAGGGCTCCGACCCGGTCCTGGGGCCCGAGATGAAGAGCACCGGCGAGGTGATCGGCATCGGACCCGACTTCCCGACCGCGTTCGGCAAGGCCCAGGCCGCCGCCGGGGCGGCCCTGCCGGAATCGGGAACCGTGTTCATCTCGGTGACCGACACCGACAAGGCGGCGGCGACTCAGCTTGCGACCAGGTTCCATGACCTCGGATTCAGCGTGGTCGCGACCGCCGGCACCGCGCAGGCGATATCGCGCATGGGAATACCGGTCAAGACGATCAAGAAGCTGGGTGAGGGTTCGCCGCACGTGGTCGACCTGATCGAGAACCGGCAGTGCGACCTGCTGATCAACACCCCGACCGGCTCGGGGGCGCGGATCGACGGAAACGAGATCCGGACTTCGGCGATCCGTCACGGGATCCCCTGCGTGACCACCCTGACCGGCGCTTCGGCCGCCGGCCGGGCGATCGCGGCCAACCTGCAGGGGCCGGGGGAAGTCGTCTCACTCCAGGAGCTGCATGGCGGCTGAGCGGCCGATTGCTCCATTCGGCCGTCGGCTCTGCCGGGTCGGCGAGAGCCACGCGACCGGTGGATACCGGATCTTCAGCCTGATTGACGAAGTCGGGCCCGAGCCGGCCCCGGGTCAGTTCTACATGCTGACCGCGGCCGGTGACTGGGAAGGAGCGGGCGGCCGGCCCTTCCTGCCGCGCGCGATATCGGTCGCCCGGACCTCCGGGCGAAAGGGGGCGGTCCGCCTCGACTTCCTGATCGATGTGGTCGGCCCGGGCACCGGCCGGTTGGCCGGTCTCGTCCACGGAGACGGCTGCCACCTGGCCGGGCCGTTCGGGCAAGGCTTCTCGATGCCGAAACAGCTCAACCCGGATGCGGCCGGTGCGATCCTGGTCGGCGGTGGGATCGGGATCGCCCCGCTGGCTATGCAGCGGCGTGCCTTGACCGGCCGGGGCGTGGCCTCCCGGACGCTGCTCGGCTTTCGCGACCGGGCCCATTCCGGGGGCGTCGAAGAACTGTTCGGCTGTGAAGAAACCAGGCTCGCCTTCGAGGACGGGAGCTCCGGCCACACCGGCTACGTCACCGACCTGCTGCTACGCATGCTCGACGGTGACGATTCCGGTCGCGGCGTCGTCTACTCGTGCGGGCCACCGGCGATGCTGGAAGCGGTACGACGGATCTGCGCCGACTACTCGGTGCCGGTCGAGCTGGCCCTCGAGTCACCGATGGCCTGCGGATACGGGGCCTGTTTCGGTTGCGCCGTGCCGCTGGTCCGGGGCGGCTACATGCGGCTCTGCGTCGACGGCCCGGTGGTCCGGGGCGACGAGATCGCCAGTGCGATGGCCGGCGAGGCGGGAGCGGGATGAACGACCCCGGCCGGTCCGGCCCCGCGATCGACCTTTCGACCGATCTCTGCGGCATCCCGCTGGCCGGCCCGGTGCTCAACGGCTCCGGCACGTTCGATGCGCTAGCCGCGCGGAAGGCCTTCGGCGATGAGCTGTTGAACGACTTCCCGTTCGCCGGCTTCGTCTCGAAGACGATCACGGTCGAACCGAGGGCCGGAAACCCCCCGCACCGGCTCTGGGAGACGCCGTCGGGGATGATCAACTCGATCGGCCTGCCCAATCCCGGCCTGTCGGCATTCTGCGAGAGGGACCTGGGCCCGCTGACCGAGCTGGGCGTGCCGTTGATCGTCTCGGTGATGGCCGACAGCGCGCCGGGCTTCGCCGAGCTGGTCGAGGCGGTCGGCGGCAGGGACGGCGTGTCGGGGATCGAGCTGAACGTCTCCTGCCCGAACGTGCACTCTGGCCTGATCGTCGGAGAGCAGCCGGACGAGATCACGGCGCTGCTCGAGTCGTTGCGGGGCCTGACCGACCTGCCGCTGATCGTCAAGCTCACCCCGAACGTGGCCAACCCCGAGCTGATCGCAGCGGCGGCGGAGGCGGCCGGGGCTGACGCGGTCTCGCTGATCAACACGATCAAGGCGACCGCGATCGATCCCGACAGCAACCGTTCCTGGCTGGGGGCCGGTGGCGGTGGGCTGTCCGGGCCGGCGGTACGGCCGGTGGCCCTGGCCCAGGTCCGCGCGGTCTCCGCTGCGGTGTCGATCCCGGTCGTGGGCATGGGGGGCGTGACCGACGGCAGCTCCGCGCTCGAATTCATCCTCGCCGGAGCACGCGTCGTGGCGGTTGGGACCGAGAATTTCCGGGATCCGCGGGCCGGCCAGGTGGTCCGCGACGGGCTCGAAGAGGCCCTGCATCGACGCGGTTTCTCGTCGCTCGCCGAGGCTCAGGCTTCAACCTTGAGTTGAGGTTGAGGTGGATTTGGGCCTTTTGGCCCGTTTCTGGCATCTCGGGCCGGAAACCTGTCTATACTCGCCGCCGTGACGCCTCCCAGCGCCAAGACTGTGGCCGGACACCCGGAAGCACCCGAGAGGTCTCACGATCAGCGCATGGACGCCCTCCGGCAGGCAAACGGCATAAGGACCGCCCGCGCCAAGCTGAAACGCGATCTCAAAGCGGGGCGGGTGACGATCCAGGACCTGTTGACCGACCCACCGGAATTCGTGTTGACCGCGAAGGTATTCGATGTGCTGCTGGCGGTCCCCAAGTACGGCAGGGTCAAGGCCAACCGGGTGCTGAACCAGTGCCGGATCTCGCCCGCGAAGACGATCGGCGGCCTGTCCGAGCGCCAGCGCGGCGAGTTGGTCTCGCTGCTTCGCCGCTAGTCCCGGAGCGCATTTTCCGGTCCTGGGTATCGTCTAGGCTGGCCGTCCCATGACCTCCGGCAACTCGTGCGTGTTCGTGATCACCGGTCCCTCCGGGGTCGGAAAGGGGAGCCTGATCGCACGGTTGAGGGAGCGCATACCGTCGCTGGAGATGTCGGTATCGGCGACGACCCGCAAGCCGAGGAGCGGGGAATCCGACGGGGTCGACTACCACTTCCTCGACCCCGCCGAGTTCGACCGGCGGGTCGCGGCCGGCGAGTTCCTCGAGTACGCCGATTACAGCGGCAACCGGTACGGCACCCTGCGCAGCGAGGTCGAGGCCCGGATCGAGGCGGGCCATCCGGTGGTGCTCGAGATCGAGGTCCAGGGGGCCCGCCAGATCCGCGAGACGATGCCGTCGGCCGTCCAGGTATTCATCGCCCCGCCCGAGTTCGACGCCCTGAGGTCGCGACTGGAAGGGCGGGGGACCGACCGGTCCGAGGCGATCGAGGCGCGCCTGGCGGTGGCCGAGCAGGAACTGCTCGCCCGGGACGAGTTCCCGCACCGGGTGGTAAACGATGACCTCGACCGTGCCGCCGATGCGCTGGAAGCCATAGTCCGCGGCAAGCTGTCACAATCGCAGGGATGATCAAACCACGCGTCGACCAGCTTCTCGAGCACACCGACTCCCTCTACGCGGCGGTAGTCGTCGGTGCGCGCCGTGCCCGGCAGATCAACAGCTATTACCAGAGCCTTCACGAGGGCGGCTACGGTGAGTACCCGCCGCCGATGGTCCCGGCCGAGCCCGGCAAGGGTTCGCTGACCCTCGCGCTCGAAGAAGTCGCCGAGGGCAAGCTCAAGTACGAATACCGGAGCTGAGCCCGGCCCGGTACCGGTCCGGAGGCGGAATTGGCGAAGGTCCTGCTCGGCGTAAGCGGCGGGATTGCCGCCTACAAGGCGGTCGAGTTCGTGCGGCTGGCGACCGGCAACGGGCATTCGGTCAGGGTCTTGATGACCGCCGCCGCAAGGCGTTTCGTAGGGCCCGACACGTTCGAGGGCATTCTCGGTGCTCCGGTCCTGACCTCCGAGTTCGAACGTGACCCGATGCGGGGCGCGTTCCCCGGCCAGCCCATGCCCGACCATGAGCCGATCGGCCATCTTGCAGTGGCCGAGGCGGCCGACCTCTACCTTTTGGCGCCGGCCTCGGCCAACACGATCGCCAAACTGGCCACCGGTCAGGCCGATTCAATCGTCACCACCGCATTCCTGGCCTGCCGGGCACCGAAGATGATCGCCCCGGCGATGAACGACCGCATGTATCAGAGCGCCGCGACCCAGGACAACCTGGCCACTCTGCGCTCGAGGGGGGTCGAAGTGATCGAGCCGGGGGAGGGATCGCTGGCCTCGAAAGGCGAGTATGGGGTCGGCCGGCTTCCCGAGCCGGCCGCGTTGCTGGAACGGGTCGAGGCGACCCTGGCCGAGGAGGGGGGCGACAGCGAGATGAGCGGCGTCAGGGTCCTGGTCACCGCCGGCGGAACCCGGGAGGCGATCGATCCCGTCCGGTTCCTGGGCAACCGCTCGAGTGGGCGGATGGGCTTCGCGCTGGCCGGGGCGGCCCGGCGGCGCGGAGCCGACGTCACGGTGATCGCCGCGAACGTCGGGCTGGAGTCGCCACCGGGGGTAGAGCGGATCGACGTCGAGGACACCGGCGGCCTGGCCGAGGCCTGCCGCGAGCGGTTCCCGGAATGTGACCTCCTGATTATGGCGGCGGCTCCGGCCGACTTCCGGCCGGTGGAGCCGTCCCGGGACAAGCTCGGCCGCGATCGAGGCGAGCTGACGATCAGCCTGCAGCCGACCGAGGACATCCTGGCCGGACTGGCGGCATCCCGGCGGCCGGGCCAGACGGTGGTCGGCTTTGCCGCCGAACATGGCGGCGAGGCCGAGACGAGGGCACGTGGCAAGCTGGCCGAAAAGGGGGCCGACCTGATCGTGCTCAACGACGTGTCCGACCCGGCGATCGGGTTCGACTCCGACCGCAACGAGGTGACCCTGATCACCGCCGGGGAGACCGAGCGGGTTCCGGTCGCGTCGAAGGCGGAGATAGCCGGGCGGATACTCGACCGGGTTGTCGAGCTGAACAATCCGGGCCGGAATTGAAGGCAGTCGTCCAGCGGGTAAGCGCGGCCGCGGTCTCGGTCGGGGACGAAGAGATATCGCGGATCGGTCCGGGCATGCTGGTCCTGCTCGGCGTCGCGGCCGGGGATACCGAGCGTGAAGCCGAGAAAATGGCCTCGAAGCTGAGGCGGCTGCGGATCTTTGCCGACCGGGAGGGCCGGATGAACGAGCCGCTCGGGGATCGCGAGGCCCTTTGCGTGAGCCAGTTCACGCTGTACGGAGACACCTCCAAGGGCAACCGGCCGAGCTGGATCGGGGCAGCGCCGGGTGATATCGCCGAGCCGCTCTACGAACTGGTCTGTCGCCTGCTGGACGCGAAGGCGGGTCGGTTCGGAGCCGACATGCGGGTAGACATGAATGGTGACGGACCGGTCACCGTCCTGATCGAGGTCTGACCGGTCCCGGCCGCCCCGGAGCCGGGCTTGGCCTGGAGCCGGAGTGGGGCTATACTGAGAGAGCTTTTCCCCTCCAGCTTTGTCGAAAAGTGGGCCTTGCCCGCTTTTTTTTGGCCCTCAGGTCGAAGGAACCAGATGAAACCCGACTCAACAGAAATCGAACAGCGGCTCGCCGGAATCGATCCCGAGATCGAATTTCTGGCTCTGGAGCAGGCCGGAGGAGACTCTCTACGCTTGTTCATCGATCACCCGGACGGGGTCACCCTCGAGCTCTGCCAGCGGGTCACCTCGAACCTGACCGACCTGTTGGTCGAGCATTCGCTGGAGGTGTCTTCACCAGGCCCGGAAAGGCCGCTGACCCGTCCGGAGCACTTTGTCCGGTTCAAGGGTCGCAGGGCCAAGGTCAGGACGGTCGAGCCGATCGAGGACCGTCGGAACTTCACCGGGACGATCCTCGAAGCCGAAGACCAGGAAGTGGCCCTCGGATTCGACGGCCGCGAAGTCCGCATTCCCTACGGGAGCGTCGCTCGCTCTCATCTCGTACCAGACACCGCAGAAGGAGCAGCCAAGTGACCCAGGAGATTGTTGACGCGGTACGAGTGCTGGAGCAGGAAAAGGGCATCGCGGCCGACACGCTGATGGACGCGCTGGCCGACGCCCTGCTCTCGGCCTACCGCAAGAGCCCCGGAGCGGCCCGTTACGCCCGGGTCGACCTCGACCATGAGACGGGTGACTTCCGCGTGTTCGAGCTGATCCTGCCGGCCGAGCTCGAGGAGAAGCTGCTCGAGGAGGCGATCGCCGAGCAGGAACGGACGATCGATCCCGAGACCGGCGAGATGCGCGAGCCCGAGGAACCGGAGCTCGACCCCGAGGTGCTGGCGCCGTACGAAGACCAGATCACGTCGCGGGATGTCACTCCCGACGACTTCGGGCGGATCGCGGCCCAGACTGCCAAGCAGGTCATCTACCAGCGGATCCGCGAAGCCGAGCGCCAGATGATGTACGAGGAGTATCACGACCGGGTCGGTGAGCTGATCACCGGCCTGATCCAGCAGTCGGACAAGCGGTACACGCTGGTCCAGCTGCGCGAGCGGGTCGAGGCCCTGCTGCCCAAGTCGGAGCAGGTCTACAGCGAACGCTACGACCACGGGATGAGGGTCAAAGCCGTGATTACCGACGTTTCGGAATCGGCCAAGGGGCCGAGCATCGTCGTCTCGAGGCGCAGCCCCGATCTGATCAAGGGACTGTTCGAACTCGAAGTTCCCGAGATCGCCGACAAGCTGGTCGAGATCGTCGGGGTCGCCCGTGAGCCCGGCTACCGGTCGAAGATCGCCGTGGTCTCCCATGCCGACGGCGTCGACCCGGTTGGTGCCTGCGTCGGTCCCAGGGGTTCCCGGGTCCGCATGGTCGTGTCGGAACTGCGCGGCGAGAAGATCGACATCATTCCCTACAACGAAGAGCCGGCCCGGTTCGTCGCCAAGGCCCTATCGCCGGCCCGGGTCCGCGAGGTCCTGGTCGACGATGACGAGATGCAGGCGACCGTGGTCGTACCGGACGACCAGCTCTCGCTGGCGATCGGGCGCGACGGCCAGAACGCGCGACTCGCCGCCCGCCTGACCGGCTGGCGGGTCGACATCAAGTCGGAGAGCGAGTTCGCCAAAGAGGAAAGCCAGCACGAATACGAGGGCGAAGAGGAGTTCGACGGGCGCTGCATGGCGGTGCTCTCGAGCGGGCGCCGCTGCCCGAACGCCGCCGTGGGCGGCTCCACCTACTGCGGCCTTCCCCAGCACCAGGCGCTTTCCCGGTTCGGCACCAGCCACGTCGGCGTCCTGGCCGGGCTGGACGACGAGGAAGTCGCGCTGCTGGCCGACCCCGAGTCGGACGAGGCTGCGGTGGCCGCGATGGCCGAGGCGGCCGAGGCCTCGTTCGTCGAGCCCAGCGACGAAGGGGAGGCGGAAGCGGTTGAACAGGCCGACGCGGTCGAACAGGCCGGCGCAACCGAAGAGGCCGGCGAGATCGAGGAGGCCGGCGTAGCCGAGGAGATCGAGGAGGCCGGACCGGGCGACGAAGCCGAGGCAGCCGTTCAGGACGAAGCCGCCGGACAATCCGACGAGGCCGAGGCAGCGGAACAGACCGTGGAAACCGATGCGGACGAAGAGGCCACGGAGGCCGAAGCGGACGAAGAGGCCATGGAGGCCGAAGCGACCGGAGATGATCAGGCCGAGTGAGTAAGAAGCGCGTTCACGAGATCGCCAAGGCAGAGGGCGTAACCAGCAAGGAACTGCTTGCGGCGCTGAAGGCCGCCGGGATCGAGGCAAAGGTGGCCGCCTCGAGCGTCGAGGTCGATGACGCAAAGAAGGCTCTGGCTGCCACTGGGAACGGGTCGGCTCCGGCCAAGGCCGGGAAGCCGGCCGCGAAGAAGAAACCGGCTCCGAAGGCGGAAGCCAACAAGGCGGCGCCGAAGGCAGAAGCCAAGAAGCCGGCTCCGAAGGCGGAGGCGAAGAAGCCGGCTTCGAAGGCGGAACAGGCAGAAGCTGCCCCGAAGAAGGGCGAACCGGTCGAAGCCCCGAGGTCGGGGCCGGCCGCCTCGAAGAAGCCGGTCAGCCCGACCGACGGCTCGGGCCGGGCGGCGGCCGGTTCAACCGGGGCCGGGAAGAAGCGCCGTCGCGTGGTCATCGATTCCCAGGCCTCGCGTCGTGAACAGGGTGGCGGGCCTCCCCCGCAGCGGCCACCCCGGCGGCGGGGTGGCAGGCGGCGGCGACCGCTGCTGGAGGAGCCGGCGCCGGTCGAGACCGATCCGGCCGAGCCGCAGGCGACCAAGGTCAATTCCGGGGTTACGGTCCGGGACCTGGCCGAGCTGCTCGGCCTGAGTTCGGCCGAGCTGATCAAGAAGCTGATGATGATGGGCGAGATGGCGACGCTCACCCAGACCCTCACCGACGAGTCGGTGATGGCGATCGCCGAAGAGTACGACCGCAAGATCGAGATCGTCTCGGCGGCGGAAGAGGAGGCCCCGGCCCCAGAGTTCCAGGACACCGAGGAATCGCTGACGTCCCGTCCACCGGTGGTCACGATCATGGGGCACGTCGATCACGGCAAGACCTCGCTGCTCGATGCGATCCGCGAGACCGAGGTGGCTGCCGGGGAGGCCGGCGGCATCACCCAGCACATCGGCGCTTACCAGGTCCACCACGACGACCAGGTCATCACCTTCCTCGATACCCCCGGCCACGAGGCGTTCACCGCGATGCGGGCCCGCGGGGCCCAGGTGACCGACGTCGCGGTGATCGTCGTCGCGGCCGACGACGGCGTCATGCCGCAGACCAGGGAGGCGATCGACCACGCCCGTGCGGCCGACGTGCCGATGCTGATCGCGGTCAACAAGATCGACAAGGAAGGTGCCCAGCCGGACCGGATCAGGACCGAGCTGGCCGGCGACGGCCTCAACCCGGAGGACTGGGGCGGAGACACGATCTACTGCGACGTCTCGGCCAAGACCCATCAGGGTCTCGACCATCTGCTCGACATGATCCTCCTGGTCACCGAGCTGGAGGAGCTGGCGGCCAACGTGGACGCGCCCGCTTCCGGATCGGTGATCGAGTCGCAGCTCGACCCGGGGCGCGGCCCGGTGGTCAGCGTCCTGGTGCAGCGCGGCACCCTGCGGGTCGGGGATTCCGTAGTGGCCGGGCCGGTCTGGGGACGGGTCCGGGCGATGCACGACTACCTGGGCGACAGGGTCGAAGAGGCGGTGCCCGGGATGCCGGTCGAGGTACTCGGTTTCGACGGGGTCTGTGACGCCGGTGAATTCGTCCAGGCGGTCGACAACGACCGCCGGGCGCGGCAGATGGCCCAGGAGCGCCTCAACCGGCTCAAAGCCGAGACGATCGCCCGCCGCCAGGCCCGCAAGGTGACCCTGGAGGAGATCTTCGCCAGGGCCCAGACCGGCGACCTGAAGGAACTCAACATCGTGCTCAAGAGCGACGTCGCCGGCTCGCTGGAAGCGCTTCAGGACGAGATCGCCAAGGTGCCGCAGGAGCAGGTCGGGATCAACATCATCCGCGCCCAGACCGGCGGGATCACCGAGTCGGACGTGATGCTGGCCTCCGCCTCGAACGCGATCATCATCGGGTTCAACGTGAGGCCGCTCAGCGATGCCCGCCAGGCGGCCCGCTCGGAAGGGGTCGACATCAGGACCTACACGGTGATCTACAAGATCACCGAGGACCTGCGAGCCGCGATGGAGGGCATGCTCGATTCGGTCGAGGTCGAGGAGACCCTCGGCGAGGCCGAAATCAAGGAGGTATTCAAGGCTTCCAAGGTCGGTCGTATCGCGGGTTGCGTGGTCACCGAGGGCACGATCAGCCGTGAGGCCAGCGTGCGACTGGTCCGCGAGGGTACCGTGGTCTGGACCGGCAGACTCGATTCGTTGCGCCGGTTCAAGGACGCGGTTCAGACGGTCGAAGAAGGTCAGGAATGCGGCATCGTGCTGGACGGCTACTCCGATGTGAAGCCGGGCGACGTCCTCGAGTTCTTCTCGACCAAGCAGGTCGAACAGACCTTGGGCTAGGCGACATGGCCACTTCACGAATGAGAAGGGTCAATCAGGTGCTGCGGGAAGTGATCAGCGGCACCATTGCGTCCGATATGAGCGATCCCCGGCTCGAGATGGTCACCGTGACCTCGGTCGATGCGAGCCCCGACCTGCGATCGGCGCGGGTATACATCACCTCGCTCGGGGACGAGGAGTCGCGAGCCGGAGCACTCGACGCGCTGAGGAGTGCACACGGCCTGCTGCAGAGCCGGATCGCCGCCGAGACACACATGAAACACACGCCCACGCTCAGGTTCGAATACGACGAGTCGGTCGAGACGGGGATGCGGATCTCGGCGCTCCTGGAGGCAGATCCTGCCGAGGAGCGACCGTGAACCGGGTGGCGACACAGGATCCGGTCCGGATCGGCGACCTCGAATCGATTGCCGAACTGTTCAGGAACAACGGGAAGTTCCTGCTGACCACCCACGAAGGCCCCGACGGCGACGCGCTCGGCTCGCTGCTCGGCGCCCACTACCTGCTGGATGCCCTGGGCAGGGACTCGGTGATGTTCCTTGCGGCCAAGGAGTTCCCGCTGCCGATCGAATACCGCCAGATGCCGCTCGAGGAGGTCTTTCACGAACCGCCGGCCGACCTGCGCGACCGGGTGGTGGTATTCCTCGACTGCGGCAACATCGAACGGATGCCGGTCGATTTCCTGAGCTCGGGCGGGCAACAGGTCGTGAACATCGACCACCACCACGACAACACCGGGTTCGGCGACCTCAACTACGTCGACTCGGGAGCTTCGTGTACGGCCGAGATCATTTACGAACTGGCGCTGCTGCTCAACGTCAGGATGACTCCGGCGATGGCCAGGGCGCTTTACATCGGGATCGTCACCGACACCGGCAAGTTCATGTACGACGCGACCACCCCGCGGACCCACGAAGTGGCCGCCGCGCTGATCGAGGCCGGGGTCGACGTGGACGATGTCAACCAGCGGCTGTACGAGAGCGTCCCGATCGAAAAGGCCCGACTCCTGAGCAGGGCCCTGGACGGAATCGAGTTCCACTGTGGCGGCGACCTGATCACCACCTACATAACGGCCGAAGACTACGAAGCGGCCGGGGCCGGCGAGGAGATGACCGAGGGCATAGTTGATCACCTCCGGTCGATCGAAGGGATCAGGGTCGCGGCGGTGATCCGGGACCAGGTGAGCCGCGGCCGCGCGGCCCGCAAGATCAGCCTGAGGGCCGGGGACACCGGAACCGACGTCTCGGCCCTGGCCCGGATGTTCGGCGGCGGCGGCCACGTCAAGGCGGCCGGCTGCTCGACCGAGCTCGGGTTCGATCAGATCGTCAGCGAGATCTGTCGTGGCCTCGACCGGCAGCCCGCCGGCTGAAGCCGGCCGCCATGGCTACCGGGGCGGCAAGCGACGGGCCGGAAACCGGTGTGCTCGTGTACGACAAGCCGGCCGGCATCACGTCACATGACGCGGTCGCGGCGATCCGCCGTGAGCGCGGCGGAAAGGCCGGTCACGCCGGCACCCTGGATCCGTTCGCGACCGGGCTCCTGACCATCCTGCTGGGCCGGGCCACGAGGCTCCAGCGCTACCTGCAAGGTCTGCCGAAGACCTATCTCGCCACCGCCCGGCTGGGCTGGCGCTCCAGCACCGGCGACCCGGAAGGAGAGCTGACCGAGACCGGCCTGGTCCCCGACGATCTGGAGATCGCCACCGGCACGGTCGTGCAGACCGTGCCGATGACCTCGGCGGTCAAGGTCGGCGGGGAGCGCCTTTACAGGAAGGCCCATCGCGGGGAGACGGTGGACCGCCCGTCCAGACAGGTCGAGATCTACCGGGCCGAGCTGGTAGGTGCCGGCGGGGGGACGGCCCGCTACGAGATCGAGTGCAGTTCGGGGACGTACGTCCGGACTCTGGTCGAGACGCTGTCCGACGCGTACTGCGAGCAGCTGAGACGGATCGCGGTGGGCCCGATCGGGATCGACCGGGCCGGGACAGTACTCAGCCCGCTCGAGGCGCTCTCGTTCCTTCCGAGGATCGAGATATCGGATGAAGAGGCAGATCGGATCGGCCACGGGCAGACTCTGCCGTTCGAGTCCGGCCGGGTGGTCCCCGGGCCGGAATCCGCCCGGGCCCGGTCGGCCGGGCAGGAGGCGGGTGACCCCGTCGCCCTGGCCAACGCGGGTACCCTGATCGCCGTGGCCAGTTGCGGGCACGACATAGTGAAGGCCGAAGTCGTGATGGAGCCCCGGGCATGAGCGGGCCCCCGGCGGAGTGGCGGCAGCGGTGATCAGGGTCACCGAGCTGGGCGATGCCGTGCACCGGCGGCGCAAGGTCGCGATCGGCACGTTCGACGGGGTCCACGTCGGCCACCGGGCGGTGATCAGGGGCGCCGACACGGTCCTGACCTTCGAGCCGCATCCGCTGGAGGTGCTCCACCCGGCCGCCGCTCCGAAGCTGTTGATGCCGTTCGTGGTCAAGCGCGACGTGCTGGACGGTCTCGGGGTGGACGAGCTGATCGTGATCCCGTTCGACCGGGAATTCACCAAGATCACTGCCGACGCGTTCATCGAGGACATCCTGATCTCGCGGCTCGGGGCCGAGCAGGTCTCGGTCGGTGACAACTTCCGTTTCGGGGCGAAGGCGAAAGGCACGCCCGAGATGCTGGCGCTGCGGCCCGAGTTCGAGACCCGGGTCGAGCCGCTGGTCGAGGTCGACGGAGAGATCGTTTCCTCGACCCGGATCAGGGCGCTGGTCACGGCCGGCGAGCTCGAGCAGGCGCGCAGGTGCCTCGGGGTGCCGTTCATGATCGAAGGGACGGTCATCGCCGGCGACCAGCGGGGCCGTGAACTCGGCTTCCCCACAGCCAACATCGTGCCCGACGACCGTCTGGTGATACCCGGCCACGGAGTTTTCGCCGCGTTCGCCAACGGCCTGCCCGCGGCGGTCAACATCGGGGTCAGGCCGACCTTCGAGAGTGGGAGGGGCGTGCTGATCGAGACCCACCTGATCGACCAGGACGTCGACCTGTACGGCAAGGAACTCAGGGTCGCGTTCGTCGAGCGCCTGCGGGGCGAGCGGCGGTTCGACTCGGCCGATGAGCTGATCGCCCAGATGACCCGGGATGTGGAGGCGACCAGGCGCATCTGTGCTAGCTTCCAGCGGCCTGAGCGGGGCTGAACCCGTGGCCCCGAACCAAGGAACGATATGACCCTCACCAAAGACGACAAGGCCGAAGTGATCGGCAAGTACGGCCGCAAGGACGGCGACACCGGCTCTGCCGAGGTCCAGGTGGCCCTGCTGACCGAGCGGATCAACGACCTGACCGGGCACCTGCGGGAGCACGGCAAGGACCACCATTCCCGCCGCGGCCTGCTGATGATGGTCGGCAAGCGCCGTCGCCTGCTCCGATACCTCGAGCGGACCGACGTGGATCGCTACCGCGAGCTGGTCGCCGAACTCGGGCTCCGCCACTAGGCGCGGCCCCGCGCTTCGTATCGCCTGACGCCGACGTGGCCGGACTCCGTCACTTCCGGGAACCGACTTGATCGAGATCGGCGAGAAAGCCCCCGATTTCACCTTGCCGGACCACACCGGCACGCTGGTCTCGCTGTCGGACTTCAGTGGCCGCAGGCTCCTGATCGCGTTCTATCCGCTCGATTTCAGCCCCACCTGCACCAACCAGCTGACCGTCTACGGCGACATCGAGCCGGATCTCGATGAAGCGGGTATCACCCTGATCGGGATCAGCGTCGACTCGGCGTTCGCCCACAAGGCCTTTCGCGACCATCTCGGGATCGAGACCACGCTGCTGGCCGACTTCGAACCAAAAGGTGCGGTCGCCTCGTCTTACGGCGCCTACATCGACGGCTACGGCACCGCGAACCGCTCGCTGGTCCTGGTCGACCGCGAAGGCAGGGTCGAATGGGTCTACGAGACCGACACACCGCTCGACATTCCGTCGCCGCAGCTGATCCTCGAGAACATCTGATCTGAGCAGGCGGGCGCCCCCGGGCACGACCCCGGAGCGTCCGGACTTCGTCGACGCTCGTTCGACTCGCTGTTTGACCGAGTCCCCCTGAATTCCGCGAATCGCCTGACGCTGTACCCTTAGCGACGATAAGAGAACCAAGGTTCTAAAGACATAAGCCGCCATCCGGGCGGCTGGAGGACGTAAAAACAGAATGAGCATTTTTGAAGTTACGCGCGTCACTGCGCAGATTGGCGATGACGAGATCTCGTTTGAGACCGGAAAGCTCGCCAAGCAGGCCAGTGGCGCTGTTGTCGTCAAGTCAGGCGACACTCAGGTCCTGTCAACCGCGACCATGGGTGGTCTGCGTGACGTGGACTTCCTTCCCCTGACCGTAGACGTCGAGGAACGCATGTACGCCGTGGGCAAGATCCCCGGGTCGTTCTTCCGTCGCGAGGCGAGGGCCGGTGAGAAGGCCACCCTGACCGCCCGCATGATCGACCGGCCGATCCGGCCGCTGTTCCCCAAGGGATGGCACTACGAAACCCAGCTGGTCACCATCCCGATGTCGGTCGACCAGGAGCACCCGTACGACATCCTGGCGATGAACGGCGCCTCGGCGGCGCTGGCGATTTCGGAGATCCCGGTCGCCAAGCACGTCGGCGCGGTGCGGATCGGCAAGCTCGACGGCGACTTCGTGGTCAACCCGAACGAGGAAGACCACGAGAACCTCGATCTCGACCTGATCGTGGCCGGGACGGACGAGGCCATCCTGATGGTCGAGGCCGGTGCCCACGGCGTCAGCGAGGCCGAGATCCTCGACGCGCTGGACATCGCCCACGGTGAGATCAAGAAGCTGACTGCGACGATCGAAGAGCTGCGTCAGAAGGTCGGCAAGGAGAAGCTGGTCGTAGAGGCCCCGAGCATCGACGAGGGCCTACTGTCCGAGATCAGGTCCTCGCACGGCCAGGCGCTGGTCGATGCGATCGCGACCACCGGCAAGCTCGAGCGCTACGAGGCGATCGACGGGGTCAAGGCCGACGTGATCGCCCGGTACGCCCCGGACAGCGACGATGCCGACGCCGATGCCGCCCGCAAGTCCGAGGTCGGCGCCGCGTTCGACTCGATCGAGAAGGACACCATCCGCAAGGCGATCGCGGTCGACAAGAAGCGACCGGACGGTCGCGCCCAGGACGAGATCCGGCCGATCGAATGCGAGGTCGACGTCTCGCCGCGGGTTCACGGCTCGGCCCTGTTCACGCGTGGCGAGACCCAGATCCTGGGCAACGTAACGCTGGGCACGACCCGCATGGACATGCGGATCGACGGTCTCGGTCGCGAAACGACCAAGACCTTCTTCCATCACTACAACTTCCCGCCGTTCTCGGTGGGAGAGGCCGGCTTCATGCGTGGACCGAAGCGCCGCGACATCGGTCACGGTGCGCTGGCCGAGCGTGCCCTGGCGCCTTCGGTACCGGACCAGGAGCAGTTCCCGTATGTGCTGCGGGCGGTCTCCGAGACGCTCGAGTCCAACGGTTCGTCATCGATGGGCTCGGTCTGCGCCTCGTCGATGGCGATGCAGGCCGCCGGCGTGCCGGTGTCCAGTGCGGTCGCCGGAGTGGCGATGGGCCTGATCAAGGAGGGCGACGACTACATCGTCCTGACCGACATCGCCGGCGTGGAGGACCATCTCGGCGACATGGACTTCAAGGTCGCCGGTTCGGCCGACGGGATCAACGCCCTGCAGATGGACATCAAGATCACCGGAGTCACCTTTGACATCCTCGCCGATGCGCTCGAACAGGCTCGCAAGGGCCGTCTGTTCATCCTCGACCGGATGGCCGAGGCGATCGACGGCCCGCGCGAGGAGATGTCGCCGCACGCGCCCCGGATCGAGTCGATCAAGATCGACCAGGAGAAGATCGGTGCGGTGATCGGCAAGGGCGGTGAGACGATCCGCAGCCTCTGCGAGGAGTTCGAGGCCGAGATCGACGTCGAAGACGACGGCACGATCAGGATCTACGCTCCGACCGGGACCCAGGTCGAAGACGCGGTGGCCCGGATCGAATCGATGACCAAGGAGGCCGAGATCGGCGACCGGTACCCCGGCGCCAAGGTCGTCAAGACGACCACGTTCGGCGCCTTCGTCGAGCTGACCAAGGGCACCGACGGCCTGCTGCACATCTCCAACGTCAAGCCCGGGGGACGGGTCGAGACGGTTGAAGAGGTGCTCGAATCCGGGCAGGAGATCGACGTTACGGTGGCCGAGGTCGATCGCGAGCGTGGCCGGATCGGCCTGCGCATGACCGATGACCCGGCGATCGAAGGCAAGTCCAAGGAGGAGATCTCGGCGCTTTCCAGCGGTGGCGGACGCGGCGGCCGTGACGGTGGCGGACGCGGCGGCCGTGACGGCAGCCGGCGCCGCCGCGATCGCGGAGATCGCGATCGCCGCAACTAGATGAACGGGTCGGCCCGGCTCACAGAGACGCCGTCCGGCGTCCGGGTGATTACCGAGGAAGTGCCCTCGGTGCGCTCGGTCGCCCTCGGATTCTGGGTCCGAACCGGCTCACGTGACGAGACCCCCGCCCAGGCGGGGGTCTCCCACTTTCTCGAGCACCTGCTGTTCAAAGGCACGCCGAACTACAGCGCGATCGAGATCTCCGAGCGGTTCGACGGGCTCGGTGCCTCGTTCAACGCCGCCACCGGCAAGGAGTCGACCCACCTCTACGCGCGGTACCTGGACGAGCACACCGAACAGGTATTCGGCCTGCTGGGCGAGATGCTGCTCGAATCGACCTTTCCCGAGGTCGATTCGGAGCGCGAGGTCGTGCTCGAAGAGATCGCGATGTACGAAGACGAGCCATCGGACCGGGTGCACGACTACCTGGCCGACGCGGTTTTCGGCGACACGCCGCTCGGCCGGCGGATCCTGGGCCGGTCCGAGGTGATCGCCACCATCCCGGTGCCGGAGATCGCCGAGTACCACGCCGGCCGCTATACCGGCGGCAACATAGTGGTCGCGGCGGCCGGCAGCCTCGACCACGAGCAGATCGTCGCCCTGGCCGAGCGACTGGTACCGGAGGCGGGCGACGGGGCCGAAACCCTCAGGCCTGAGCAACCGCCCGCCGACGGTCGCATCGTCTTCGCGACCAAGGACACTGAGCAGTACCACATCTGTTTCGGCGGACCGGGAATCAACCGCGCCGACGAGCGACGGTTCGCCCTTTCGGTGCTCGATTCGATCCTCGGAGGGTCGAGCTCGTCCAGGCTGTTTCGGGAGATCCGCGAACAGCGCGGGCTGGCCTACTCGGTCGGGACCTACTCCGAGCAGTACACCGAGACCGGAATGGCCGCGCTGTACGTGGGAACCCGTGAGGAAAACGTGGAAGAGGCCTGCTCCATAATCGGGACCGAGCTGGACCGGATCAGGGCGGTACCGGTGGCCCCCGAAGAGATCGACCGGGCCAAGGAACACGTCAAGGGCCGGCTTGTGCTGGCCGAGGAATCGACCGCGGCGCGGATGTCGAGGATCGCCCGGTCGGTCCTGCATGGTATCCCGCTGCTGACCCTTGACGAGATGCTGGCCAGGGTCGATGCTGTCGAGGTGGACGACCTCTCAGAACTGGCCGCGGAGTTGTACGGCCCCGAACGCCTCTCGGCGGCCTGCGTGGGCCGCGACGAACAGCGGTTCCGCGGCGCGGCCGGGTCGGTGGCCGAGGGGCTGGCCGCGTGAGCGGCAGCGTTGCCGTGGCTCGGAGCCGGTCGTGACCAGGGTTGCGGTCGCCGGAGCGGCCGGCCGGATGGGGGCCACCACCTGCGACGCGGTGGAGCAGGCCGTTGGGCTGGAGCTGGTCGGCGGGGCCGATCCTGCGCTCGGGGTCGAACTGGCCGACGTGATCGAGGATGCCGAGGTGCTGGTCGAGTTCAGCACGCCGGATACGGCCCTGGACAACGCCCGGACCTGCCTCGAGGCCGGCGTCCACGTGGTGGTCGGAGCGACCGGGTTCGACCTCGACGCCCTGCGTCAGGCCGCCGAGACCGCCGGGGCCGGCGCCAACTGCTTCGTCGCCCCGAACTTTGCGATCGGCGCCGTGCTGCTGATGACCCTGTCCGAGCAGGTGGCTCGCCACATGCCGGAGTGCGAGATCGTCGAGCTCCATCACCCGGACAAGCTCGACGCCCCGTCCGGCACGGCCAGGCGAACCGCAGAACTGATCGACCGGGCCGGCGGGAACGTCCACCAGCCGATCCACTCGGTCCGGCTGCCGGGACTTGTCGCCCACCAGGAGGTCATCTTCGGCGGCGAAGGCCAGACCCTCTCGATACGTCATGACAGCATCGACCGATCCTCGTTCATGCCGGGCGTCGTCCTGGCGGTGAGGAGGGTCGGTGAACTCGATGACCGGTTCACGGTCGGATTGGAGAATCTCCTCTGATGAGCACCACCAGCAGCCAGGTAAGCCATCTCGACGCGACCGCCCAGGCCGAGCTGGTCAGCTCCGGTGAAGTGGGGCCGGAAGAACTGGTCGAAGGCGCGATCGAACGGGCCGAGGCGGTCAACCCCGAGCTGAACGCGATCATCCACCCGCTCTACGAGGAGGCCCGCGAGGCGGCGGCCGGCGAGCTTCCGGAGGGCCCGTTCCGGGGTGTCCCGTTTCTTCTGAAAGATCTCGGAGCGTCGCTGGCCGGGCAGCCGTACCACGCCGGGAACCGGCTGCTCAAGGAGATCGGTATGCGGCACCCGGTCGATACAGCACTCGCGCTCCGGTTCAAGAGTGCCGGCCTGATCACGATCGGAAAGACGAACACGCCGGAGTGGGGGATCCTGCCGACGGCCGAACCGGACGCCTACGGCCCGACCCGCAATCCCTGGGACACGACCCGCGGGCCGGGCGGCTCGAGCGGGGGGTCCGGGGCGGCGGTGGCGGCGGGTATCGTTCCGATCGCCCACGCCAACGACGGCGGTGGTTCGATCAGGATCCCGGCTTCGGTCAACGGCCTGGTCGGGCTGAAGCCGAGCCGGGCCCGGGTTTCCGAGGCGCCGCTGGTCGGCGATTCGATGTCGGGCCTGGTCTGCGAGTTCGTTCTGGCCAAGTCGATCCGCGACATCGGGACCATGCTCGACTGGGTCAGTGGCCCCGAGCCGGGCGACCCGTACGGAACACCGCTGCCGGAGCGGCCCTATGCCGAGGAGGTCGGGCGTGATCCCGGCAAGCTCCGGATCGCGCTGCTGACCGACCCCCTGACCGGCGATACACCGGCTCCGGCGGTGGTTGAGGCGGCCGAGGCGGCGGCCGCGCAGATGGAGGCGGTCGGCCATGAGATCGTCCGCCCGGAGATGCCTTCGGCGTTCGACGAGGTCGACTTGTTCGAGACCTTCATCGACCGCTGGGCCTCCGGCCAGGCGCAGACGGCCGAGCTGATCGGCGCGATCGCCGGCCGGGAGCTGACCCCTGAAGACGTCGAACCGCTGACCTGGGCGCTGATCGAGCGAGGCCGCAAGGTGACCGGGGCGGCATACCTCGCCGCGGTGTCCCAGCACCAGCTGCTGACCAGGATGATCGCCGGGATGTACCAGGGCTTCGGCTTCGACCTGATCCTCACACCCACCCTCGGCGATATCCCCCAGCCGCTCGGCACCTTCGACGACTCCGGTCCCGATCCCATGGTGGCCATAGAGGAGGCGCGCAAGTTCGCCGCGTTCACCGGGCTGTTCAACGCGACCGGCCAGCCGGCGATCTCGTTGCCCCTGGCCGAGAGCACCGAGGGACTACCGATCGGAATCCAGTTGGTGGCCCCGATCTGGCGCGAGGACGTGTTGGTCAGGATCGCTGCCCAGCTCGAGCAGGCCTATCCGTGGGCCGACCGCCGCCCTCGTGTATTCGCGGACGGAGAGTAGGCCGATGTGTGCGGCGACCGGATCTTGATCGAATAGGGTGCCTGCCGTGAACGAGATCCGGGGTGTGATTACCGCGATGGCAACCGTGTTCGGCGAAGACGGTGCCGTCGACCTTGCCGCGAGCCGCAATCTGGCCCGGCATCTGGTCGAGCACGGCTCGCACGGCCTGGTGGTGGCCGGAACCACCGGCGAGTCGCCGACGCTCGACGACGACGAAAAGCTGGCCCTGCTCGGCGCGGTCATCGAAGAGGTCGGCGACGAGGCCACGGTGATCCTGGGCAGCGGCTCGAACGACACCAGGCACTCGGTCGAGCTGACCAAGGCGGCGGCCGACGCCGGGGCCGACGCCGGCCTGGTGGTCACCCCGTACTACAACCGGCCCAACCAGGCCGGTCTGCGGGCGCATTTCGAGGCGGTTGCCGGGGGCTCGCCGGATCTGCCGCTGATCCTCTACAACATCCCCTCGCGAGTGGTGGTCAACATGGACCCGGGATTCCTGGCTGAGCTCGCCGAGATCCCCACGGTGGTCGGGGTCAAGCAAGCCAACGAGGACGAACTCGAGCCGATCCCCGGCATGGAACTGATAGCCGGCAACGACACCTCGTTCATGGACGTCCTGAAGCTCGGCGGAGCGGCCGGGATCCTGGTCGCCTCCCATCTGGCCGGCGATCGCATGCGCGAGATCTGGGACCTTCACCAGGCCGGGGACGAGACCGGGGCGGAGGCGGTCGATGCCTCGCTCGATCCGGTCTACCGGGCGATGTCGGTCACCACCAACCCGATTCCGGTCAAGGCCGCACTCGAGATGGCCGGGATCTGCCCGGCCCGGATGAGGTTGCCGATGGTGGAGGCCACCCGGGCCGAGAAGGACGAAATCAGGAGTCTGTTGTCGGAAGCCGGGATCGACCTGTAATGGCCGAGAAGATCAGACTGCTCCCGCTCGGCGGGCTGGGCGAGATCGGCAAGAACATGATGGTGGTCGAGTATCGCGGCAAGATCGTGGTGGTCGACACCGGGCTGATGTTCCCGACCCCGGAGATGCTCGGCATCGATCTCGTCCTGCCGGATTTCAGTTACCTGCGCGACCGTGCCGACGACATCGAGGCGATTGTGCTGACCCATGGCCACGAGGACCACGTCGGTGCGCTGCCTTACGTGTTGAGGGAGATCGGCTTTCCGAAAGTGATCTACGGCGGCATGCTGACCGTCGGCATGGTCCGTTCCAAGCTCGACGAACACAAGCTCGGCGGGGCACCGCTGACCGAGCTGCCGACCGGCCAGGTGGTCGAGGCCGGGCCCTTCTCGATCGAGCTCGTCCACCTGGCCCATTCGATACCCGACATGCGCGGCGTGATCATCACGACCGACATCGGTTCGGTCTTCTTCACCGGCGACTACAAGTTCGACCAGACGCCGGTCGACGGCCGCCCCGCCGACGTCGCCCGTCTGGCCAGACTCGGGAGCGAAGGCCTGCTGGTCCTGGCCGGCGATTCGACCAACGCCGACCGGCCCGGTGTCTCACCGTCGGAATCGAGCGTCGGCCCGGCCCTGATCGAGGAGTTCTCCCGCTGCAAGGGCCGCATCATCGTCACCTCATTCGCCTCGAACATCCACCGGGTGCAGCAGGTGATCGACGCCGCGGTCAGGCTCGATCGCAAGGTCGCGCTGCTGGGGAGGTCGATGCGCAAGAACTTCAACATCGCCTCGAACCTGGGGATCGCCAACGCGCCCGAAGGGATACTGATCCAGCCGCGGGACATCGAGGACTTCCCCGACGAACGGGTCATCGTGATCTCGACCGGATCACAGGGGGAGCCGTTCTCCGCCCTCCGCCGCATGGCCAACAACGATCATCGCGACGTCGAGCTCCACTCCGGCGACACGGTCGTCTTCTCGGCGACCCCGGTCCCCGGCAATGAGCGGGCGGTAAACGAGACGATCGACCGGATCTACGAGATCGGCGCCTCGGTGATCACCGCGAAAGACGCTCCGATTCACGCCTCGGGCCACGGCTGGAGAGAGGAGATCAAGATGATGCTGAACCTGACCAAGCCGAAATACGTCTTCCCGGTGCACGGCGACTTCCAGCGGATCCGCCTCCACTCGGAACTGGCCGAGTCGGTCGGCGTCCCGCCGGAGAACATCTTCCGCGGCCGGAACGGTCTGCCGCTCGAGGTGGGAGCCGACAGCGCGTCATTCGGTGAGGAAGAGCGCTCCGGGATCATCTTCGTCGACGGGATCGAACTGGCCGACCCCAACGACGCCTCGCTGAGGGACCGCCGCACGATATCGGGCGACGGCATCGTGGTGATCGTGGCGACGATCGCCGCCGAAGACGGCGAGGTCGTGGTCGACCCGGAGATCATCTCGCGCGGCATTGTGGCGCTCGACGAAGAGATAGGACTCAATGACGAGCTCAAGGACCTGGTCGAGGATTCGCTCGAGAAATCGGCCGATGCCAGGGTCAGGAACCACGACCTGATCCAGTCCGACCTTCACGACGCGGTCGCCGGGTTCATCCACAAGCGACTGAAGCGCCGCCCGATGGTGGTGCCGGTCGTGGTCGAGGTCTGAGGCGGCGGCGGACCGGCGTCGGTGACACCGGTTGGCGGCCGGCAGAAACAACAAGACCGCCGGACCCAAAGGGGGAGGGTGGCCCGACGGTCGTTGTTGCTTGTAAGTCCGAACCTGCCGAGGCAGTCTGGGGGAGATCCCCGGCAGGTCCGTGTGTCTCGTCCGTCGGTAAAGATAGGTCGCCGCACTAAATCGGCGCTAAAGGTTCCCTTACGCTTTCCTCTTGATCCGTCTGGCGCAGCGGCAGCTCGACTATGAACTCCGCGCCGCCCTTCGGTGAGTCACTGACCCGGGCCGAGCCGCCGTGTCGCTGGGCGATCGCCTGGACGATCGCCAGGCCGAGGCCGGTACCGTCTCCCTGCGTCCGGTCGGACGGTCCGTCGCTGCGCACGAAGCGGTCGAATATCCGGGGCCGCAGCTCGTCGGGAATGCCCGGTCCGTCGTCGTCGACGATCAGCCTGGCGCTGCCGGAGTCCCGGTCCGCCTCGACCCGCACCTCGACCGTACAACCCGAAGGCGTGTGCCGCACCGCGTTGTCGACCAGGTTCGTGACGATGCGGTGGAGCCGGTCGCCGTCGCCGCAGACCGGAACCGGCTCGGGGGCGTTTAGCAGGACGGTGTGGTCGTCGGTGAGCGGATCCAGTTCATCGACCGCATGCCGGGCGATCGAGGTAAGGTCACCCGCTTCCAGCTCGCGGTCGTGGTCGCTGTCGGCCCGGGCCAGGATCTGCAGGTCGGCCACCAGTCGGCGCATTCGCTTGGACGAGCGCAGCGCCGATTCGACGCTCTCGAGGTCCAGTTCGCGGCCCTGGCCCTCCAGCGAGTGGTCCAGCAGCTCCAGATTGGCCAGGACGCTGGTCAGTGGGGTGCGCAGTTCGTGTGAGGCGTCGGCGATGAACGCGCGTTGCCGGTTGAGCGCCGATTCCCGCTCGGTCCTGGCCAGCGAGAGTTCGTGCAGCATCTCGTTGAACGAGCGGGTCAGCTCTGCCACCTCGTCTTCGCTGACCGGGTCTTTGAGCGTGACTTCGGGGTCGCGGGTCCGGGCGATCTCGCCGGCGGCCGTGGTCAGGTCGGCGATCGGCCGCATCGCGCGGCGGGCGAGCATCACGCCGCCGAGCGCGGCCAGCAGGGTCGCGCCGAGGGCGCCGGCGAGGATCGAGATCCAGATCCGGGCGATCGAGGCGTTGAGGCGGTCTATAGAGCGTCCGTAGCGCACCCAGGCGATCGGGTAGATGCCGGCAACGGGGTCGTTCAGGGCCACGGTCGAGACCTGGAGATCGCCGACGGTTTTTACGCCTTCGCCGGTCAGGGGTCCGAGCCCGGGCTCTCCCCGGATCGCGTAGCGGCTGCCGTTGGCCCTGAGGATCACGTCGGCGGTGCCGTTGACCGACCTGAGCAGCGGGGCCAGCAGCGAGTTCGGCGCCGAGCTGGCGGTGATGATGTTGCGCTCACGGAGCACCTGCGACAGCTCAGCCGCCTTCGCTTTGGTGTCGGCCGCGTAGTTGTCGCGCAGCTGTTGCGTGGTCAGCTGTCCCACCGCGAAACCGAAGGCCAGCAGGATGATGAAGGTCAGCCCCGAGGTCACCGCGGCCAGCTTCCACCGGATCGGCAGGCTCGAGAGCCACCTGCGGAAACGGCGCGGTATGGCCAGCGGCGACACGCTCAAGCCTTGATTACGTAACCGGCTCCGCGCTTGGTGTGGAGGATTCGCGGCTCGCCGCCTTCCTCGAGCTTGCGGCGGAGGTTGGAGATGAAGACATCGATCGTGTTGGTCTCATCGAGAGGGTCGTATCCCCAGACCTCTTCCAGCAGGCGCTCGCGGGATATCACGAGGCGCCGGTTTCTCATCAGGTATTCGAGCAACTCGAACTCCCGCTTGGTCAGCTCGATCTCGCGGTCGCCACGGGTAGCCTCCTGGGAGTCGGGGTTGAGGCGGAGGTCGCCGACCGTGACCATGGCGGACCCGCGGGGAGGGTGCCTTCTCAGCAGCGCCCTGATCCGGGCCAGCAGTTCGCTGCGCTCGAACGGTTTGACGAGATAGTCGTCGGCACCCTGGTCCAGTCCGGTCACCCGGTCTTCGGTGCCGGCGCGGGCGGTCAGCATCAGGATCGGCACTTCGCTGTCCTGGCGAAGGCGTGAGCAGACCTCGAGGCCGTCCATGTCGGGGAGTCCCAGGTCCAGGACGACCAGGTCGGGCAGGAAATCGGCCGCGATCTCGAGTCCTTCGGACCCGTCTCCGGCCGCCCGGACCTCGTATCCCTCGCCGCGGAGGGTGCGGCGCAGGACGTCGACGATGTCGAGATCGTCTTCGACTATCAGGATCCGGCCACCGCGCTGGTCTTCGTCATGGGCCATTGGCCAGATTCTACGGACCGGCGAAACGGAAGCCGGTGGCTGGCGCCGGGAAGGGGAAAACGGCTCTTCGTAGAAGGAAAAAGCCATGTTCGTACGCAGAAACCGGCGGGGCCCGAAGCGCCGCCCGGCTAAACGTGCCGGGAAGCCCGCGAAGGGCAAGGCCGGGCAGGCCGAGATCAAGCAGCCGATGGACCAGCGGCAACTCGACCTGATCGGCCTCGGCTGCGCCCTGCTGGGGATCTACCTGGTCTTCGTGCTGTACCTGGGCTGGGACGGAGGCAAGCTCGGTACCGGGATCAGGGACGGGCTGGAGTACCTGTTCGGTGCGCTTACGCTGATCGTGCCGCTAGCCCTGTTCGCGGTCGCCGCGATCGTGACGATGCGCCCGGCCCTGCCGGCGGTCCGCCCGCTCCGGACCGGCGCGGCCCTGCTGGCCGGCGGGCTGCTGCTGGCTCTGGCCGCCGGGACGCTGGGCCTGGCCGGCGGGCGGCCCCGGGGCGTCACCTATTTCGATCCCGGCTGGTTCCCCGAGCACGGTGGTCTGCTGGGCGAGTCGCTGTACTGGGCCTCCGCGACCCTGCTGCAGCCGTTCGGGGCCCATCTGATCGCGATCTTCGCCCTGGCCGGCGGGCTGCTGCTTCTGACCGGCACCTCGATCGCCGCCGTTCTGACCCGGAGCGGTCACGTGATCAGGCAGGCCGGGTCCAGTTCGGCCGAGGCGACCCGCGTCCTTGCCCGACGGGGCATCCTCGAGGAAGAGGCGACCGCGGTCGGGCATGGGGATACCGATGGTTTCGGTCCCGTGGACGATCGGCTGCCGGCCTTCGACCCCGAAACCGGCGAGCTGGCCGCGGAAGTCGAACCCTCGGAAACGGACGCCTCGCCGGTCGAGGTCGATATCTGGGGCGAACGAGGTGGGCAGCCGACGGTCTCGGACCGGACCGAGAAGCTCGAGCCGATCCCGATCTTCGGAGACCGGGGCCCGGACGACCGGCAGGCCGACGGAGCGGCCGAACGCCCCGGTGACTCGAGCGAGACGATCAGCGACGACTTCGACGAAGAGCTCACCGAACTCGAAGACGAGGTCAAGGCCGGCGGCCCGGCATCGGAGAACGATGACACCGGACCGGCCCCCGACCAGCTTCCGCTGACCCCGATGGGCAAGAAGCGGGGCGCTACGGTCGCGGCCGAGGTGAAATACAGGAACCCGCCGCTCAAGGCGCTCGAGCGTGGCACGAGGGGCGCCGGACCGGACCCCGCGGCCCAGAAGGAACTGGCCCGAAAGCTGGTCGAGACCCTGGGGCACTTCGGGGTCGAGGCCTCGATAGTCGGTGTCGTTTCCGGTCCGCACGTTTCCCGGTTCGAGCTCCAGCTGGCCCCCGGCACCAAGGTCAAGAAGGTCAGCGAACTGGCCAACGACCTCGCTTACGCCCTGGCCTCCACCGACATTCGGATCCTCGCGCCGATTCCGGGCAAGCAGGCGGTCGGCGTCGAGGTGCCGAACTCGAGCCGCAACATGGTCAGGCTGGGTGACATCTACGCCAAACCGTCGGTCAAGGCCTCTCCGCTGCTCGCCTGGCTGGGCAAGGGCATCGACGGGAAGCCGGTATCCACCGACCTGGCGACGATGCCGCACGTCCTGGTCGCCGGCACGACCGGATCGGGCAAGTCCGGTTGCGTCAACGCGATCCTCTCCTCGATCCTGATGCATTCTTCGCCGAACGAGGTCAGGCTGGTGCTGGTCGACCCCAAGCAGGTCGAGCTCAACCACTACGAGGCGGTCCCACACCTGCTGACCCCGGTGGTCACCAATCCCAAGCTGGCCGCCAACGTGCTGTCCAACCTGATCGCCGAGATGGAGACGCGCTACGGACTGATGAAGGGCAGCCGGGCGCGCAACATCGCCGACTACAACGCGATCCAGGAAAAGGCGGGCGAGCCGAAGCTGCCTCACATCCTCTGCGTGATCGACGAACTGGCCGACCTGATGATGGTGGCGCCGGCCGACGTCGAGGCATCGATCATCCGGCTGGCCCAGAAGTCGCGGGCGACCGGGATCCACCTCGTCCTGGCCACCCAGCGACCGTCGACCGACATCATCACCGGCACGATCAAGGTGAACATCCCTTCGAGGATCGCGTTCGCGGTCTCCTCGCAGACCGACTCGCGGGTGATCCTCGACCAGGGTGGCGCCGAGGCCCTGCTCGGCCAGGGCGACATGTTGTTCAGGGGCCCCGGCACCTCGAAGCTGCAGCGCATCCAGGGCGCGTTTGTGACCGAAGAGGAGATCGCACGGATCACCGACTACTGGTCGGCGCAGGGTGAGCCCGAGTTCGAGCAGGAACTGCTGAACGAACGCGAACCGGGCAAGGAAGAGGCCGCCGAAGGCGAGTTCGACCCCGACCAGGACGACCTGCTCGACCAGGCGATCCAGCTGGTGGTCGATACCGAAACGGCCTCGGTCTCGATGATCCAGCGCCGCCTTCGGGTCGGCTACACGCGGGCCGGGCGGTTGGTCGACATGCTCGAGCGACGTGGCGTGATCTCCGGGTACGAGGGCTCGAAGCCCCGGCAGGTGCTGATTACCGCGGCGGACCTGCCACGCGTCCTGGCCGGCTCCGATCCCCGGGCCGAGCCCGCGCCGGAAGCCGGGCGCGGCCGTGAGTCCGAAGACGCCGGCTCGACCGGCGGGGACGATCCGCCGGCCGAGGCAGAACCGGTCACGGTTCTCGCCGGAAACGGCGACGGCGAAACGGTCGACGACGATCGGGACTGATCGCCGTGCCGGCCCGCCCGGTCACCCCGGGCGGTAGGGTCCGGAACATGACCGAGCCGAATCAGCGAGGCCCGCTCCGGGCCGGGATCCTGGTGACCGGCACCGAGGTGCTCACCGCGACCATCCAGGACCGCAACGGGCCCTGGCTCTCGGAGCAGCTGACCTCGCTCGGGGTCGAGCTGGCCGAGATCGTGGTGGTCGCCGACCACCGCGAAGACCTCCGCAATGTGCTCGAACACATGCGAGCGGTCGGCATCGACCTGATCATCACGACCGGGGGGCTCGGACCGACCGCCGACGACCTGACCGCCGAGGTGGTCGCCGAATTCACCGGCCGGGAACTCGAGCTGGACCGGGGGATGGAGCGGAAGATCCAGCAGATCCTCAGCCGGTTTGCGGCTTCTACCGCGATGACGGTGAGCGCCGAGGGGGTGAACGCGGCCAATCGCAAGCAGGCGATGGTGCCGCGCGGAGCCACCGCGCTGGACCCGGTCGGCACCGCACCCGGCCTGGTCGTGCCCGGACCGGACGGGCAGCTGGTGCTGGTCTTGCCGGGGCCGCCGCGGGAGCTGAAGCCGATGTGGTCGAGCGCGCTGGAACTGCCGCAGGTGAAGGAGGTGCTCGCACGGGCCACGCCGCTACATTCCTACCGGCTGCGGATGTTCGGCACGCCGGAGTCCGAGCTGGCGATGGAGCTTCGCGGGATCGAGGCCGACGGCGGCACACTGGACGACCTCGAAATCACGACCTGCCTGAGGAAGGGAGAGGTCGAGATCGACGTCCGCTACCGGGACGGCGCCGAGGCGGCCGCCGACGCGCTGAGGGACGAGCTCCAGAGCCGCTTCCCCCGCTCCCTGTACAGCCTCGACGGGACCACGATCGACGAAGTGGTGGCCGGGCTGCTTCAGGAGCACCGGCTGGGCCTGGCCGAGTCGTGCAGCGCCGGGCTGCTGGCGGCCAGGATCGCCGACATACCCGGTTCATCCGACTACTTCGCGGGGGGCGCGGTCACATATTCCGACCGGTCGAAGTCCGGGCTGCTCGGCGTCGACCCGGATCTGCTCTCCCGGTACGGAGCGGTGTCTGACGAGGTCGCCGAGGCGATGGCGATCGGGGCGCTGGAGCGGTTCGAGGCGGACGTCGCGGTTTCGGTCACCGGGATCGCCGGGCCCGGGGGCGGCACTGAAGAAAAGCCGGTCGGCCTGGTCTGCTTCAACGCACGAACCGCTGGAGGCGAGAGCCGGGCGGTCTCGCCGGTGATCCCGGGAGGCCGGCGAGACGTCCGCGAACGCTCTGCGCTGGTCGGCATGCATCTGCTCCGGCGGCTGCTGGGCGGATAGCCGGCTACGCAGCGCCGGTTCGCCGGCGGCCGAACGACCGCCCGGCCGGGTCAGGCGAGCCGGCGGATCTCGCGGCAGGGGTTGCCCACCGCGAGCACCCCCGGTCCGACGTCGCGGGTCACCACGCTTCCGGCGCCGATCACCGAATTCTCACCGACCGTCACCCCGGGGCAGACGATCGCTCCGCCGCCGATCCAGACGCCGTCACCGATCGTGATCGGACGGGCCGTCTCGCTCCCGGACCGCCGGGCGACCGGGTCCAGCGGGTGTTCGGCGGTCAGGAGCTGGACGGCGGCGGCGATCTGGACTTCATCGCCGATCGTCACCCTGGCGCAGTCGAGGACGGTCGCCCGGTAGTTGATGAACGACCTGCTGCCGATCGAGATGTTGTAGCCGTAGTCACATAGGAACGGACGCTCCGCATAGGTCTGCTCGCCGACCGAGGCGAACAGCCGGCCGAGCTCGGTCTGCTCCAGCTCGCGCTTCGGCAGCCGGTTGAATTCCTCGAGGACCAGCCGGCAGCGGTGCCGGTCGTCCACCAACTCGGGATCATCGGCGCGATAGGGGAGGCCGGTGAGCATCTTCTCCTTTTCCCCCAGGCCGGGCATTTCCCAATACTAGGCCGAACCGGCCCTGCCGCCGGCCGGCCGGCGCTCACCTGCCCCGGGGGCGGCCGGAGAATGGTGCTGCGGGGTCGCGCAAACGTTGCTGTGGTCACACATTCGTGAGCGCGGACGGCCGATCGTCTGGACCGGCCGGACACCGGGTTTTGACGTCCGACCGAGCGCATAAGGTCCCCATTCGAACCTATGTTCGCTTCAGACCACAGAAAACGGACGACGAGTGCTGCCCCGTGAAGGGCGGCGGCGAGGTGATTGAGAGATGAGCGAGAACCGCACGAACGACATGGAACCGGCCACCGACAAGGAGGCCAAGGCCCGTACGGCCGCGCTCGATGCGGCCAAGCGTCAGATCGAGAAGGAGTTCGGAGCGGGTTCGCTGATGACCCTGGGTGATCGTGCCGCGGTCAACATAGAAGCGATCTCGACCGGTGCGCTACCGCTCGACATAGCGCTCGGGGTCGGCGGTATCCCCAGGGGCCGCATAGTCGAGATCTTCGGACCGGAGTCGTCGGGCAAGACGACGATGGTCTACCACATCATCGCCGAGGCCCAGAAGCGGGGCGGGGTCTGCGCGTTCGTCGATGCCGAGCACGCGATCGACCCCGAGTACGCCCGGCGGATCGGAGTCAACACCGACGAGTTGCTGATCTCCCAGCCCGACTACGGCGAGCAGGCGCTCGAGATCGTCGATGTGCTGACCCGCTCGGGCGCGGTAGATGTGGTCGCGATCGATTCGGTCGCTGCGCTCACCCCGCGCTCGGAGCTCGAGGGCCAGATGGGGGAGGTCACGGTAGGCCTCCAGGCGAGGCTGATGTCACAGGCCCTGCGCAAGCTGGCCGGCAACCTGAACCGGGCCAACACCCTCTGCCTGTTCACCAACCAGATCCGGGAGAAGATCGGCGTCTCGTTCGGCTCCCCGGAAACCCAGCCGGGTGGCCGGGCACTCAAGTTCTACTCCTCACAGCGGCTCGACATTCGCCGGATCGAGACCCTCAAGGACGGCACCGAGGCGATCGCCAACCGGGTCCGGGTCAAGGTGGTGAAGAACAAGGTCGCCGCGCCTTTCAAGCAGGCCGAGTTCGACATCGAGTACGGCCAGGGCATATCCCGCGAGGGCAGCCTGATCGATCTCGGTATCGATCACGACCTGGTTCAGAAATCGGGCTCGTTCTTCTCGTACGGCGACACCCGGCTGGGTCAGGGGCGGGCCAACTCGAAGCAGTTCCTGGCCGAGAACCCGGACATCGCCGACGAGATCGAGGGCCGGATCCTGGAGACGCTGGGCATCACCCGTAACGGCGGCAGCCTGGAAGAGCCCGGGGCCGGTGAGGCCGGAGCCGCGGAAGGCGGGCCGGAAGCAGCCGATGGTGCCTCGGAGGTCGCTGCCACGGACCAGAAGCGCGCCGCCTGAGCGAAGCCGGAGCCTCCTTGTCGGACGAGCTACTCGCGGGAGCGCTGGCGGCGATCGGTCGCAGGGAGCGCACGGTTGCTGAGATGGAACGGTGGCTTGAACAGCGGGAGGCCGGGCCGGACGAACGGGCCCGGGTAATCGCCTACCTGACCGAGAACCTCGCCCTCGATGACGCCCGGTTCGCGGAGGCCTTCACCGCAGACAAGCGTCAGCTGTCCGGCTGGGGCAACGACCGCATCGAACAGGCTCTGCGACGCCGGGGGATCCGGTCCGATCTGATCGGCTCCGCGCTGGAACAGCCGGGCGATGGAACCGAGGTCGACCGTGCGGCCCGGTTGCTGGCCGAAAAGCGGGTCGAGCTCGGAGACGATCGCGGGCGGAGCAGGGCGCTGGGCATGCTGGCCCGTCGCGGCTACAGCGCCGAGGACGCCTACGCGGCGATCCGGAGGGCCGGGCCGGACCACTGAGCCCGGTGCCGGCGTGGGCCTGACCGGTTTGCGCCCGGGCCGTCAACCGACGGCAGTGACGGCGGCCCGGCGGGCCGGCCACCGGGTTCTGGGCCCATGGCCCGGTCGGTAGATTGTGGCGGGAAGGATGGACTTGAAATCGATCATCCCCCGATGGTTGTTGCCCGGTCCCGGCGGGACCGGTCCGGAGGAGGAAGCGCCGACGGGACGATCGCCGCGGGTGGCGGACGCCGTGACCGGGGCCGAGCCGAGCGTCGACGGGCACGACCCCGGCGGCCGAGTGCTGACGCAGGAGGCAGAGCTGAGGGCCCGCCGGGAGGAAATCGTCAGGCTCGAGGAGAGGGCGCTGCGCGATCTGGAGTCGGCTCGTACGCAGCTCCGGGAGGCCGAGCGACGGGCGGCGGCGGTCGACCGGCGCGAGGCGGAACTGGACCGGGCCGGGGCCGAGATCGCGTCTGCCCGCGAACGACAGCTCGGAGAACTGGAGCGGATCTCGGGCCTGACCCGGCCGGAGGCCCGCCAGGCCCTGCTCGAGGAAGTGGAGCACGAGGCCCAGCGTCAGGCCGGGCTGACCATCCGAAGGGTCGAGGAGGAGGCCCGGCTGGAATCCGAGCGCAGGGCGCGCGGGATCCTGGCCGTGGCGATGCAGCGCCTGGCCTCAGCTCAGTCGGTTGAGAGCAACACGACCACGATCGACCTGCCAAGCGAAGACATGAAGGGCCGGATCATCGGCCGCGAGGGCCGCAACATCCGGGCGCTCGAGGCGTTGACCGGGGTCGACATCATCATCGACGACACGCCCGAGACCGTGGTGCTGTCGAGTTTCGACGGGGTCCGGCGGGAGGTGGCCAGGATCGCGCTCGAGAAGCTGATCGCCGACGGCCGGATTCACCCCGCTTCCTGCGAAGCGGCGTACGAGCAGGCGGTCACGGAGCTCGACGACACGATGATTGAGGCCGCCGAGTCGGCACTGCTGGACGCCAGGGTGACCGGCGTCCACCCGGAACTGGTCAGGCTGCTCGGCCGGCTCCGGTTCCGTACCAGTTACAGCCAGAACGTCCTGGCCCATCTGGTCGAATGCGCGCACCTGGCCGCGATGATGGCGGCCGAGATCGGGGCTTCGGTCGAGGTGGCACGCCGGGCCGCGCTGTTGCACGACATAGGCAAAGCGGTCAGCCACGAAGTCGAAGGGACGCACGCCGCCGTGGGCGCCCGGCTGGCCCGGCGCTACGAGGAGATCGATGCGATCACCCACGCCATAGAGGCCCACCACAACGAAATCGAGCCGGTGACGGTGGAGGCGGTGATCGTGCAGGCGGCCGATGCGATCTCGGGGGCCCGGCCCGGAGCGCGCGGCGATTCGCTGGAGCAGTACGTGACCAGGCTTTCCGAGCTGGAGGAGATCGCGATGCGCCACGAGGGCGTTCACAAGGTTTTCGCGATCCAGGCCGGACGTGAGGTCAGGGTGATGGTCGATCCCGGGCGGGTCGACGACCGGGCGGTGGCCCTGATTTCACATGAGATCGCGGGTGCGATAGAGCGGGAGATGGAGTACCCGGGGCAGATCAAGATCACGGTCATCCGCGAGTTGAGATCGACCGGGATCGCTCGCTGAAGCCGGCTCCGGGTCCAGGCCGAGGCCTAGGGGCAATGCTGCCGCCGGAGCCGGTAGCATGCCCGGCAGATGGAGGTCAAGACCGTCTTTATGATTTTCGGCATCGTACTGGCCGTGACCGCGGTGGTGGTCAGTTTCGCGGGCCTGCGGTACAAGGACTTCCCCAGCCGGGGCGCCCTGATCGGGATGATCGTGTTCTCGGTGGTGCTGGTCGCTGGAACGACGACTTTTGCGGTCAAGCTCTCGGTGCAGGAGCAGGAAGAGCGCGAGCACGGCGAGTCCCACATCCCCGGCGAGGAGACCTCGGTCGGCCCGCAGGAGTCGGCGGTCGCCCCGCTCGCGGTCCCGGCCCGGTTCTAGCGGCCGCCATTCGGTTTCGCTGACCGATCCGGACTGCGTGGTCCGGTGCCGGTCCCGGTAAGCTCGCGTCGATGAAGCGGTTCCACGTGACCACGTTCGGGTGCCAGATGAACGAGCACGACTCCGAGCGGATGAAAGGGATGCTGACCTCGCTCGGTTACGAGGAGGTCGAGCGCCGCGAGCAGGCCGACCTGATCTTGTTCAACACCTGTTCGATCCGTGAAAACGCCGACAACCGGTTCATCTCCCACCTCGGGGAGGCCAAGCGGCTGAAGGGCGAAGACCCGGCCCGCGTGGTCGGGGTGGGAGGCTGCTGGGCACAGTCGGTCAAGGAGGAGGTGTTCCGGCGGTTCCCGTTCGTGGACGTGGCTTTCGGACCGGGCCAGATCCACCGCCTGGCCGAGTTCCTGAACTCCGATTCGATCACCGCCCAGGGCTACTTCGAGTTCGAGGAGTTCGCCGGCGACCTGCCGGCGAACCGTGCCCGCCCGTTCCAGGGCTGGCTGCAGATCTCCCAGGGCTGCAACTGCGTCTGCACCTACTGCATCGTGCCGTCGACCCGGGGCCGCGAGCAGAGCCGCGACCCGTCGCTGCTGGTCGAAGAGGTCGAGAGGCTGGCCGCCGACGGCGTCCGCGAGGTCACGCTGCTGGGCCAGAACGTGAACAGCTATGGCCGGGACCTGCCGTCCGCTAGCCGGATCCGGTTTTCGGACCTCCTGCGCCGGATCGACTCGGTTGAAGGGATCGAGCGCATCCGCTACACGAGCCCCCATCCGAAGGACATGCGAGAGGACGTGATCGAGGCCCACGCCGAGCTTCCGGCGCTCTGCGAGCACATCCACCTGCCGCTGCAGTCCGGGTCGAGCACCATCCTTAAGAAGATGCGGCGCACCTACGACCGCGAGCGCTATCTCGACCGGGTCGCGATGATCCGGGAGCGCATCCCCGACTGCGGCCTGACCACCGACATCATCGTCGGCTTCCCCGGCGAGACCGACCGGGACTTCCGGCAGACGCTCGAAGTCGTGGACCGGGTCGGCTATGACGGCGCGTTCACCTTCGGCTACTCGCCCCGGCGGGGGACGGCGGCCGCGGATATGGACGGACAGGTTCCCCACCCGGTCAAGAAGGAGAGGATGGCGGAACTGGTCGACCTGGTGCAGGAGCGCGCCAGGGAGCGGGCGCAGCGCTTCGTCGGCAGGTCGATGGAGGTCCTGGTCGAGGGGCCGAGCCGCAGCGACCCGACTCGGCTGCGGGGCAGGAGCCGTCACAACAAGGCGGTCAACTTCGAGGGCGCGGCCGAACCCGGGAAACTGGTTGAGGTCGAGATTGAGGCGGCTACCTCGCAAACGCTTTCCGGCAACGAACGCCTGCTGAGCGGTATCGGAGCTTGAGCGCCGGGCCGGTGCTGATCGCGCTGTTCGGCCCGACCGGGACCGGCAAGACCGGGGTGGCTGTCGAGATCGCCAGGCAGCTGAGGGCCAGGGGTGAGCATCCAGTTGCGGTCAACTGCGACGCGATCCAGGTATACCGCGGCCTGGAGGTACTGAGCGGGGCCGCGACCGCAGAACAGCGGGCCGAGCTCGAGCACAGGCTGCTGGGGTTCGTCCCGGTCGACCGGCAGTTCAGCGCCGGCCGCTATGCCGAGCTGGCCCAGGCCGAGATCGACGCCGCGCTGGACCAAGGCCGTCGCCCGATCCTGGTCGGCGGTACCGGGCTCTACCTGCGCGCCGCGTTGACCGAAATCGATCTTCGCTCGCCGGTCCCAGAGCGGATCCGGATCGAGGTCGAGTCGGAGCTCGAACGGCGTGGTTCGGCGGCCATGCACAAAGAGCTCCCGGAGCGGCTCCGGGGATCGATCCACCGGAACGACAGCCAGCGCGTAGCCCGCGCGACCGAGCTACTGCGGGACGGGCAGGAGCCGGCGCCCGACCACGTCGGTGGCGGAGAGCTCTGGACCTCGCACCTGAGACGGCCGGCCGTGCTTGCCGGGATCACCGATTCCGACGAGAACCTGACCGCCCGGATCAGGGAACGGGTTGATCTGATGGCCCAGGCCGGGGCGGCAGAGGAAGCGGCAGCCGCGCTGGCCGCCGGAGCATCGCGCACGGCCCGCGCGGCGCTCGGGTTCCACGAGTTCATCGACGGCGACCTGGACAAGGTGATCTCGCTGCACCGGCGATACGGCAGACGGCAGATGACCTGGATGCGGCGCATGGACGGGGTCGAGGTCTTCGAACGGGGCGGACGCGACGACCGCGAGCTGGCCGCCGAGGTGATCGGGCTGGCCGACAGCCGGACCACCGGACCGCGTCGGATCCGGGCGACTGGGTAGGTTGGCAGTCCGGATGAAGTTCGAGAAATGGCAAGCCCTGGGGAACGACTACGTGATCCTCGAGCAGGAGGTACTGCCGTGGGACCTGACCCAGCAGCGGATCCAGCGGATCTGCGATCCCCACTTCGGCGTCGGCTCCGACGGGATCCTGCTGATCTCGGCCAGCGACCAGCCCGACTACGTCGCCGGGCTGCGGATTTTCAACCCGGACGGATCGGAGGCCGAGCTGTCGGGGAACGGTGCGCGGGAGGCGATCCTCTACCTCAGGCGGCACGGCTGGACCGACCTGGACTCGTTCACGATCCTTACCGAGTCGGGCCCGGTGACCCCTACGATCACTTCCGAGCGCACCTGTTCGGTGGAACTCGGCCGCGCCACGACCGAATCGGACGACTACCCGAGCGGCGACAGCGACGGCCGGGGTACGGTCAATTCGGGAGGCCAGGACTGGTCGTTCCGGCATGTTTCGATCGGCAACCCGCAGTGCGCGATCGAGGTCGGTTCGGGGCTGGAGGAGCTGGACCTGGAGCTGCTGGGGCCGTCCATCGAGAATAGCGAGCTGTTCCCGAACCGCACCAACGTCTCGTTCTTCCGGGCTTCGGGCTCACGGGTCAGGGCCCGGATCTTCGAGCGGGGCGTCGGTGAGACTCTTTCGTCCGGCACCGGGGCCACCGGCGCGGCGGTGGCCGCATTCCTCTCCGGCGCCGAGAGCCCGGTCACGGTCGAGCTCGACGGGGGCGAGCTCCAGGTGGAGATAAGCCCGGAACTCGACGTGACCCTGAGCGGTTGGGCGGAACCGATCCTGAGTGGCCGGTTTTCCCCGGAGATGATCGAGTCGCTGGACGGAATCCCGGATTGAAACGGCGCCGGCGAGGCCCGGCGACCGCCTGACCACGGCCAGAAGACAAGAGGAGGAGAACAGTTGGCGCTCACAGACCCATCCAAAAGACTCGAGGCGATGCCTCCGTACATGTTCGCCGAGCTGGAACGCCGGATCGCCGACAAACGGGCCGCCGGGATCGATGTGATCAGCCTCGGGATTGGTGACCCGGACATGGCCACCTATCCGCACATTGTGGAGGCGATGCAGGCCGCGGTTGCCGAGAACGCGAACCAGAAGTACCCGAGCAACCGGGGTCGCGAGGAGTTCCGCCAGGCTTTCTCCGATTTCTATCTCGAGCGATTCGGGGTCGATATCGACCCCGGCTCCGAGGTAATCCCGGCGATCGGGGCCAAGGAATGCATCTACAACCTCTGCTTCGCCTTCCTGGACCCGGGCGACGTCGCCCTGGCTTCCGATCCCGGTTACCCGGTCTACACCGGCGGGCCGATCCTGGCCGGCGCCGAGGTGGTCCTGCTGCCGCTGCTGCCGAAGCGCGATTTCGCTCCCGACCTCGGGGCGATCGACCGGCTCACCCGCGAGCGGGCGCGTCTGCTGTTCCTGAACTACCCGAACAATCCCAGCGGAGCGGTCGTTCCCGAAGGGTTCTTCGAGGAGGTGGTCGCGTTCGCCCGGGAGAACGAGATCCTGGTCGTGCACGACAACGCCTACTCCGAGACGACCTATGACGGGTACGTCGCCCCGAGCTTCCTGGCCACCGATGGTGCGAAAGAGGTCGGAGTCGAGGTCTTCTCGCTGTCGAAGGGCTTCAACATGACCGGCTGGAGGGTCGGGGCGATCCTCGGAAACGCAGACGCAATCTCGGCCTACTGGCGACTCAAGACCAACGTCGATTCGGGCCTTTTCGACGCGATCCAGCTGGCCGCGGCCGCCGCGCTCACCGGTCCGCGCGGTCCGCTGGACGAGATGAACGCGATCTATTCCAGGCGACGGGATCTCGTGGTCGAGACGCTGCGCGCGATCGGGGTCGACGTCGCCTCGCCCAAAGGCACGATCTACGTCTGGGCCCCGGTTCCCGACGGGCACAGCTCGACCTCGTTCGCCGAGATGGTCCTCGAAGAAGCGGCGGTCGTGGTCTCGCCCGGGTCGATGTACGGCCGGAGCGGCGAGGGGTACTTCCGGATCTCCCTGACCACCCCGGATTCCAGGTTGACCGAGGCGCTCGAGCGCCTGCGCGAACACCTGGCCTGACCGCGCCGGTCGCCCGGCGGGCAGCCCGGTGGCTACTCGACGTCCACCTCGGCGATCATCCCCTTGAAGGCGTGCGGCGGCCCGCCCTGACGGTCGCTGACGAAACAGAGCAGCGCGTAGCGGCCCGGTTCGGCGAAGTCGAGGTCGACCAGCTGCCTGCCACCGCTGTCGAGCACCGCGGTCGCCCGCTCGTTCTCGAGATCGATCGGAGGCTGCGCCTGGTCCTCCCTGATCGCCTTCTCGATCTCGCTCCGGGTGGCGTCCCCGACGATCGGCGCGTAGATCACGTGGTGGGGCTGGGAGCCGGTGTTCTCGAAGAGGACCTCGTTGTCGCCGGTGGTCAGGCCGTCGGCCTTGAAGTCGTACTCGAACGCGGAAACGGTCGCATCCGCTTCCAGCGTTTGGTCCGACGGGTCACCGGAAACGGTCAGCTCGCTGCCCAGTTCGGGCGATGTCGTGCGCGAGTTCGTGTCGAACGCATAGTAGGTGCCGGGCTCCAGGATCTGGGTTACCGTCTGGCTCTCTCCAGGCCCGGTGAGGCCGACGCCGCCGCCTGCGAAGAACCAGTCCGGCAGCGGTTGCCCGCGGGTGGCACCGGTGAGGGCGGCGGCCACCTCGTCGGCTGAATGGTCACCTTCCACGCGGAGCAGCTGCAGGTCGGCGGCCTTTTCGGACTCGTTGTTCAGTGAGATCTCGGTTCTCCCCGATTCGGCGGTCGGGGGACCGGTTACGGCGATGCCGTTGTCGGCGTTCGATGCAATGAAGACGATGCTCTGGCTCTCGTCCGACGTTTCGTCACCTCCGCAAGCCGCAACTGCGGTCGGCACCAGGACGAGCAGCGCAACGAGGAAAACGGCCCGGAGAACGGCACGGCACACCTTCATGAGGCGACTCCTTATCGTGGGGACGAGATCGGACCAGACTGACTCGAGTGCCGAGAGCGTAGCGTCCGGACCGGCCGACGTCCAGCCCTTTCGGTGATCGGCCAGAAACCCGGACGAGGGATCAGGAGCCGCTCAGGCGACCCTCGGCGGCCAGCATGTCGTGCATTCCGGTGGCCAGGTCGCGGGGGCGGAAGCCGAGTTCTTTCCGAGCCTTGTCGCTGGTTGCCCAGATGGTAACTCCGTCGGCGGTGCTGATCAGCTCGGACAGGTTGGGCGGCTGACCCATGACCTTCCCGACCAGCGGTCCGATCGGCCGCAGCAGCTTCAGCAGTCCGGTCGGCATGTCCCGGGAGGGGGCCTTCTTTCCGGCGGTGGATCCGGCAACCTCGATCAACTGTCGCATGGTCACGTTCTCGGCATTGAGAATGTACGACTGGCCAATCTCGCCCTTGTCGAGCGCCAGCGCGATCCCGGCGGCAATGTCTTCGACGTGGGTCACGCCCATGCCCAGTGTCCCGAACGGGATCATCGGCAGCTTGCCGTCGAGGAACTTGCTGATCTGTTGACCCAGGGCCGAATGGTCATCCGGACCGTAGACCCCGCCGGGCTGCACGATCACGCAGGGGAGGTCCCTTTCCTCGATCAGATTCCTGGCGATCAGGTGAGCTTCGTACTTGGTCTCCTCGTAGACCGAATCGAATTCGAGATCGCTGCGTTCGTAGTTCTCGTCAACTACCTCGCCATGGGTGTTGCCGAACACGCCGCAGGTCGAGACGTAGACGACCTTCGGCACACCGGCATCGAGGCAGGCGTTGAGGACGTTCGCCGTGCCGGTCACGTTGGCATCGACGAGTGCCTGCCTGCGGGATGCGGGGATACCGACTTCGTATATGGCGGCCCCGTGGACGACTGCGTCGGCGCCGTCCATCTGGTCGGCCAGGCGGCTCCGGTCGGAAAGGTCCCCGTCGACCAGTTCGCACCCGAGCCCGGCCAGCCCGGTCGCCCGGTCGCGATTGCGGACCAGACAGGTCAGTTCGTGGCCCTGCTCGGTCAGATGCCTGGCGGTCGCCCCGCCGATGAATCCGGTGGCGCCGGTCATGAAGATCTTCATGGAATTCAGGTTAGCGGCTCCGGCCCGGGCGGCACCACGGCGGCCGGAGCCGCGGTCGGCCCGATCGCCGGGGGCGGCCCCTAGAATGAGTTCAATGGAAAATGCTCGAAACGGCGCACCGGGCCGGCCCGATGGCCGGGGGCGGGAGGTGGCCGGCATCCCGACCGACGACGCCGTCTCCAGGCGGGCCCGCCAGCGGGCGCTGGTAATCGCGGTCGACCGCACCGGTGGAGGTGAGGTCGACGAGCTGAAAGAACTGCTGCGCACGGCCGGGGTGGTCACCGCAGGGGAGATGATCCAGCAGAGGAGCGAGCCCGACCCCGACCGCTATTTCGGCCAGGGCAAGCTGGCCGAGGCGAAGCAGGCGATCGAGCGGAGCGGAGCCAACCTGGTCGCCTGCGACGACGAGCTGGCGCCACGCCAGGAGCGCAACCTGGAGGCCGAATTGGGGGTGCCGGTGATCGACCGCACCGCGGTGATCCTCGACATCTTCGCCGACCACGCTCATTCGGCCGAGGGCAAGCTCCAGGTCGAACTGGCCCAGCTCGAGTACAACCTGGCCCGTATGCGCGGGCTGTGGACCCACCTGGAGCGGCTCGGGGCCGGAATCGGCACTCGGGGGCCGGGCGAGTCGCAGATCGAGACCGACCGTCGTCTGGCCCGCGACCGGATCGCCTCGCTCAGGACGAGGCTCAAGGCGGTCGAGAAAAATCGCGGGGTGATGCGCAGTCGCCGGCAGGACTCTTCGCTTCCCCAGGTCGCGCTGGCCGGATATACGAACGCCGGTAAGTCGACCCTGCTGAACGCCCTGACCGGGGCCGAGGTTGGAGTCGGCGATCGGCTTTTCCACACGCTCGATCCGACCACCAGGGCGTTCGAGTACGAATCCCGGCGCTATCTGGTCACCGATACGGTCGGCTTCATCGAGAAGCTCCCACACCAGCTGGTCGAGGCGTTCAAGGCAACCCTCGAGGAGACCGTCCTGGCCGACCTGATCGTCCAGGTGGTAGATGCCTCTTCGCCCGAGGAGCACAAGCGGGCCGAGCTGCTGGCGGCCGACCAGGTCCTGGACGAGATCGGGGCCGGTGACAAGCCACGGCTGCTGGTGCTGAACAAGATCGACCTGCTGGACGAAGAGGCCAGGGTCGAAGCCCGGATCAGGCGGCCCGAGGCGGTCCAGATTTCGGCCGTCACCGGCGAGGGCCTCGATGAGCTTCGATCGGCGATCGAGTCTGCCTTCGAACAGACCATGGCCCCGGTGGAGCTGCTGGTGCCCTACTCCGAAGGGGCCCGGCTGCACGAGCTCCACGAAGTGGCCGGCAAAGTGGCCCGCGAAGAAGGGCCCGAAGGGGTCCGGGTCCGGACGAGGCTGCCGCTCGGTGAGCTCCACCGCTTCGACGACCTGGCGGTGGGCTGAGCCGGTCAACGCCGCGGCGGCTCGGGTATGGTGGCGCGATGCGGCTGAGATTCCAGATGCTGAACGACCGGGCCATGCTGCCGGACCGGGCCCATCAGGGCGATGCCGGACTCGACCTCCATGCATCCGAGGCCGCCCACATCGGCCCGGGGGAGCGGTGGCAGGTCGGGACGGGGGTGGCGGTCGAGATCCCGGAAGGCCACGCTGGGCTGGTCCTGCCGCGATCGGGAATGGCACGCCGGCACGGGATCTCGGTGGTCAACTCGCCCGGCCTGATCGATTCCGGCTACCGCGGAGAGATAAAGGTACTGCTGCTCAACAACGATCCGGCTGAGGTATTCCGGATCGAGCCCGGTGACCGCATCGCCCAGCTGGTAGTCGTCCCGGTCGCCCCGGCCGAGCCCGAAAAGGCGCAAAGCCTGAGCGAGAGCGAGCGGGCCGAGAGCGGTTTCGGCTCGTCCGGCCGCTGAGCCAGGCGCCGGCGCAGGTCAGCGCGCGTCGGCCGCGCTCAGCGCCGACCGGTGGGCGGCAGACTCCAGCCGGTCGTCCAGAGGTTCGAGCTCCACCCGGCCGCTGCCGCCGTGCTCGAGGGCCAGTCCGATCAGGTGGTCGGCGAGCCACGCATTCTTGGGGAGCAGCGGGCCATGCAGGTATGTCCCGATCAGATTTCCGTCGCGGACGCCTTCGAGGCCGTCCTTTCCGTTGTTGCCGTAGCCCGAGCGAACCGTTCCCAGCGGCCGGCAGCCGGGATCGAGCCAGGTCCTGCCGCCATGGTTCTCGAAGCCGGCGACGACCCGCTCGGTGTCGTCGATCTCGACCGTGATCGAGACCGGCCCGATCAGCCGCGGGCCTGGATCACGAACGGTCTCGAGGCCGGCCAGGCCGAGGCCTTCGATCTGCTCGTCCTCGAGCTGGTAGGAGCGGCCCAGCAACTGGTATCCGCCGCAGACCGCGAGGATCACCGCGCCACCTTCGTGGGCCAGAAACATCTGGTCCCGCTTGTTCCTGACCAGGTCCTCGGCGACCGCTTTCTGGTCGCGGTCCTGACCGCCGCCGATGTAGATCAGGTCGTGCGCTTCCGGGTCGAACCGGTCCCCGATGCCGCATCGGGTCAGCTCGAACCCGATCCCGCGCCATTCGCAGCGCTTGCGGAGGAAGGTGAGGTTCCCCCGGTCGGCATAGATGTTCATCTGGTCCGGATAGAGACTGAGCAGGCGAAGTCGCATCAGCAGACCATACGGCTCAGCCGACCGGACCGGCTATCGCGATCACCGAGGCGACGTGCAGGTCGGTCGCCGGAACCTCGATCCAGCCGCTGGGCCCGAGGCCGGCGGCGATCAGCTCATCGGCCAACTCGTCCCGGGTGAGTCGGGCGAGCGTGGTCCGGTCTCGGGTCTCGACCAGTTCGCCGTCCGGCGAGACCCGCTGCCGAAGCCGGTGGACAGTGACCGAGTCGGGCCCGGCCTCGAGCCGGACCGGGCGGCTCGAATAGATCCAGGTTTCGACTTCGCGGAGGTCCGGCATCAGGACCGGCTCGACGCTCTCGGCGGGCAGTTCCTCCGAAAAGGCGAACGCGGCGACGCCCCCGGCGGTGAGCCTCGAGGCGGTGGCGGTGATCAGAGCCTCACGGTGCTGGCGGCCACCCAGTATCTGGAGCAGCTGCTGAGGCGCGATGATCCGGTCGAAGTGACCACCGGGCAGCTCCGGATCGGCTGCGTCACCGGCCAATGCCCGGGTGCCCGGCTCAGGCGAGAGCCGATTGAAGTCGGCGACGATGCCCGCGTCCAGGTCGATCCCGGTGACCGGGATACCGGATCGGGCCAGATCGTGGGCGACACGGCCGATCCCGCAGCCCAGGTCGAGGACCCCGGTACGACTGTTGCGGGCCAGGTCGTGCCAGGCCTCCAGGTCGGCCGAGTAGCCGCAGGACTCGACCAGCTGCCAGATCGACGCTTCCGAGCACCAGTCGCCGGGGAGTCTCAACCTTGCCAGTAACGGTCGGCGTCGTAGCGGTCGGCGAGCAGCTGGCGAAGCTCGAGCAGGGCGGTGTAGGTAGGCAGTGCGAACAGCCGGCCGGGTCGCGCCTCCAATGCCCGTTCCAGGCTGCGGTCGAGTTCACCGACCACCTCGATCCGCTCGGTGGGCCAGCCGGCGTACTTCAGGCGGACCGCCATCTCCGGAGCCCTGGTACCGGCGCAGACGACCGATCGCACCCGGTCGGCCAGCTCCTCGAAGTCGGCGTCCCAGATCCAGGAGACGTCACGGCCATCGGCGATCCGGTCGTTCAGCCCGACCCAGAGGTCGACCGGCTCCGGCTCCAGGGCGAGGGTGCGCAGGACCTCGTTCGCACCGGCCGGGTTCTTGATCAGCAGGATCGAAAGCTCGGTGCTGCCGACCGGGATCCGCTCGACCCGCCCGAACACGGCCTTCATCGAGGCGAGGCTCGCGACCGCCGCCCCGACCGGGATCCCCAGCGCCCGGGCGGTGGCTATTGCGCCGAGCGCGTTGTACAGGTTGTAGAGCCCGGGCAGGGGCAGCTCGAGCTCGGCCGACCCCTCCGGGGACCGGATGCGGGCGCCGAGTCCGGTCATTCCGGTGAGCCTGACCTCGTGGGCGCTGACCTCGGGTGCCGGGCGTACCATCCCGCAGGAGGGGCATCGGTAGTGGCCGAGATGGCCCACGAAGGCCAGCTCGTAGGTGAGCTCGGCGCCGCAGACGCGACAGTTCTTGGCGTCGCTGGCGTGCTGGAGCTCGGCCGACGCCACCGAACCGTCCTCGATCCCGAAATAGCTGGTGTCCGGTCCGCTTGCCCGGCCGATGTCGGCGACCAGCGGGTCGTCGGCGTTGAGGACGAACGTCGTAGACGCGGCCCGTTCCCGGGCCAATCCGAGCCAGGCGTCGGCCAGAGCCTCGGTCTCCCCGTATCGGTCCAGTTGGTCGCGGAAGAGATTCGCCAGCAGAATGGTGTGGGGGTCGAGCCGTGATGCGGTTTCGGCCAACCAGGCCTCGTCGACCTCGAACAGGCCTTCGTCTCCGTCCTGTTCGAGCAGGGCGGTGGCCACGCCCCAGTTCATGTTCGAGCCGGTGCGGTTGTGGACCGGGTGCCGGCCTTCGGCCGCGAGGATCACGGCCAGCATGGAGGCGGTGGTGGTCTTGCCGTTGGTCGCGCTGATCAGGGTCGATCCTTCGCTCAGGCCGGCGCCGAGTTTGTCCACCGCGTCGCGATCGAGCTTGAGCAGCACCCTTCCCGGCAGCGTAGTTCCGCCACCCCTGCCGGTGAAGCGGATCAAACGGCCGATCAGCCGGGCGAAAGCGGCCTTGAGCCGGATCAAGCTTCGTCCCCGGGCACGATCACCCCGAGCGCCTCCGGCAGGATCCTGAACCGTGCCGGGAGCTCGGTCAGCGGGTCGCCGTCGGCATAGACGGTCATCGGACGGCTGGCGCTGACCTCCAGACGGGAGACCCGGCGCTGTGAGACCGAGTCCTCCAGCTCGACGTGCGTCCCTTTGAACACCTTCGGCAGGTTGAGCAGGAAGCGCACTTTCGAGCTGTCGCTGACCGTGATCAGGTCGAACTTCCCGTCGTCGATTTCGGCCTCGGGGGCGACCATCATGCCCCCGCCGTAGAAGCGGTTGTTGGCCACGGCGACCGTGTAGCCGGTGAAGCGGGACCGGATCTCTCCCTCGGCCAGGGTGAACCGGGCCGGTTTCCACCGGGCCAGTGCCCTGAGCGCGGCGTACGCGTAGACGAGGTTCCCTTTCAGGAGCCGGGCCTCGTTGGCGATTCGGTTGGCCTCGGAATCGAATCCGACCGATGCGATCCCGAGGAATCGTTCGCCGTTGGCCTCCCCGACGTCGATCCGCCTGACCCGCCCGGCGACCAGGCAGTCGACCGCTTCGGCCGGGTCTAGGGGGATGCCGAGGCCCCTGGCCAGGTCGTTGCCCCGGCCTCCGGGGATGATCCCGATCGGGACGGCCGAGCCGGCGACTGCACCGCCGATCGCGCCGATCAGCCCGTCACCGCTGACCACCACCGGGATCTCGCGGGCCTCGATCGCGTCCAGCGCCAGGTCGATACCGTGTTCCAGCGAACGGGTCCGTTCGACCCGGAACACCTGGCGCAGGTCGTCCAGCCTGCGTTCCACCTCGGGCAGGATCCGGGCGGAGCGACCGGTTCCGGCGCTCGGGTTGACGATCAGAAGCAGGTTGGGCTCGGTCAGCGGGCTCATCGGGCCTGGGGCTCCTTGCGACCCACCAACCAGGTGCCCGCCCCGGCTGCGCCGGTCCCGGTGGTCACGATCCCGTGGCGCCGGAACTTACGGCGGATCAGCGATTCCGGTGTGCTGAACGGCGTGCGGCGGCCGAGGCTCGAAGCGATGACCACGTACCCGCCGGGACGCAGGACCCTGGAGATCTCACCGAAGAAGACCGGCATGTTGTTCTGGGTGACCAGGTCGAAGCCGGCGTCGGGGAACGGAAGCTGCGACGCGTCGCCCTCCCGGAAAGCGATTCGCGCCTCGGGGTCCAGACCGACCTTCTTGCGGGCCTCGTGGATCATTGCCGGTGAGATATCGACCCCGCGAATCGTGGCTCTGGGGAATTCGCGGGCCAGGAAGACGGTCGCGGACCCGGTACCGCAGCCGATGTCCAGGATGCGCTCGGGGGAGCGATCGACCTCCAGGACGGCCGAGGCGAGCGCGGCGAGCCGTTCCGAAGAGGCCGACCCGGTGCGGGAGTCCCAGCCCTGCGCGGCCGAGTCGAAGAACCGCGTCACGGGGCGCCTGATCAGCGGCCAGGCCCACGGGGCATTGGCCACGATCGAGCTGATCGTCTTGCCGGCCAGTATCACCCGGCGGTTGGGCGGGGTATGGGGTTCAGCCACGCCCGGATCATGCCAACTGCGTGCCACCGGGGCCCGAAAGAGCGTCGCCCGGGCGCCGACGGGCACCAGGGTGATGGTCTAGCCTCTGCCCCGATGAGCGCTCGGAGCAAGCTGACGACCCTGCTGGTGGCCGGGCTGCTGATGATCGCGGTGGTGGTCGTGGTGCTGGTCGGCCAGGGCGACGACGACGGGCCGGACGCACCGGTGGTCAAGACGGAACGACTCGACCGCCCCGACCAGGTGGTCGAGCAAGGGCAGCCGGCTTCGGTGACCATGGAGACGAGCGAGGGAGACTTCACGATCGCGCTCGACACCGAGCGGGCGCCGGTGACCGCGAACAACTTCGCCTACCTGGCCGAACAGGGCTTCTACGACGGACTCGGTTTCCACCGGATCGTGCCCGATTTCGTGATCCAGGGGGGCGACCCGCTCGGCGACGGAACCGGCGGGCCCGGATACAAGGTGGTCGAGGCGCCACCCCGGGACCTCGAGTACACCCCGGGGGTGGTGGCGATGGCGAAGTCCGGATCCGAGGCGGCCGGCACATCGGGCAGTCAGTTCTACGTAGTCACCGGCGCCGGTGGGCGGAGCCTGCCCCCAGAATACGCGCTGGTCGGGAAGGTCGAGAGCGGGATGGACGTGGTCGAGGCGATCGGTGCGCTCGGCGGCGCCGACGAGCAGCCGACCAGGGACGTGGTGATCGAGAAAGCCACGCTCGTGAAGGGCTGAGCGCGATCAGCCCTCCTGCGCCGGTCCCGACCGAGTTCACCGTCAGTGGGGAGGGGCCGCTGCTCCGCGGCGAGACGATCGGGGATGGCCCCGACGTGGTCCTCTGCCACGGGCTGTCGGCTACCCGGAGGTACGTGCTCCACGGCTCGACCGCGCTGGCCCGCCGGGGCTACCGGGTAGTCACCTACGACGCGCGCGGACACGGGGTATCGGACCCGGCCGGCGACGGATACGACTACGCCCGGCTGACCCACGACCTGGAGCGGGTGATCGATTCACAGTGCGCGGACGGGCCGCTGGTAGTCGGGGGTCACTCGATGGGCAGCCACACCGCGGCTTCGTGGGCGCTGGCCAACCCCGCCCGGCTGGCGGCCCTGATCCTGATCGGGCCGGTCTACGTCGGGGAAAGTCGCCGATCGGACCTGCACGAGTGGGAACGGAGGGCCCGCGTCCTGGAACAGGAGGGACCGGAGGCCTACGGGCTGGTCGCGGCAGAGGGGTTCGACGACGAAGGGGCGGCCGCGACCGCCGAGCGCCTGGCCCGGGACCGGGCCGGACTCCATAGACGGCGTGACGCGGTGGCCGAAGCATTGCGCCAGGTCCCCGTTTCCAGCCCTTTCGACCGGATCGTCGACCTCGGGCAGGTGACCGCTCCGGCACTGGTCATCGCAAGTCACGACCGGTTCGACCCCGGCCACCCGTACGAAGTGGCCAGCCGCTACGCCGACGCGCTCGGTTCGGCGACCCTGGTCTCCGAAGACGACGACGAACCGCCCCTGGCCTGGCGCGGCAGTCGTCTTTCCCGCGTGATCGCCGATTTCCTCGAGCAGCACGGCATCGGGCCGGGGCCCCCGTCGGCCGGGGGGCCGGCGGACCCGGACAGATAGCCTTAGCGGCATGGATTCCCCGACTGAGACAGATCTGCGGCACCCGGCCGACGATCCCCCGTACCCGGGTATGAGGTGGGTCCCGGAAGGCACTTTCGAGATGGGCAGCGACGACCACTACCCCGAGGAGGCGCCGGCGGGACCGGTCGCGGTCAGCGGGTTCTGGATGGACGAGACCGCGGTGACCAACGCCGAGTTCGATCGCTTCGTGACGGAGACCGGGCACGTGACCACGGCCGAGAAGGCGCCCGACCCGGCCATGTACCCGGGTGCAGATCCTGCGCTGCTGGTGCCCGGCTCGATCACTTTCGACAAGCCGGCCGGCCCGGTGGACCTCGGCAACCCGATGGGCTGGTGGGCCTGGACCCCGGGTGCAGACTGGAGGCACCCCTGGGGACCGCAGAGCGACCTCGAAGGCAAGGAGGACCATCCGGTCACCCAGGTCAGCTTTCAGGATGCCGACGCCTACGCACGCTGGGCCGGGAAATCACTACCGACCGAGGCCCAGTGGGAGCGGGCCGCCCGGGGCGGGCTCGAAGGCCTTGAGTTCAGCTGGGGCGACGAGCTCTCACCCGGTGGCGAGGAGCGTATGAACCGCTGGATCGGCGAGTTCCCGTGGAAGTTCAGGCCCCGGCCCGGCGGGCCCCGCCGGCCGGGCACGGTTCCGGTGAGGTCGTTTCCGGCGAACCCGTTCGGCCTGTTCGAAATGACCGGGAACGCCTGGGAGTGGACCGCGACCTGGTTCTCGAACAGACACGGCGAGCCGGCGAAATCGTGCTGCGCGCCGGTCGATCCGCTCGGCCCGGGGGCCGAAGCCTCGCGCGACCCGGCCAGCGGGATCCCTCGCAAGGTGCTCAAGGGCGGGTCGTTCCTGTGTGCCGAGAACTACTGCAGCAGGTACCGGCCGGCGGCCAGGATCCCGGAGACGGTCGAAAGCTCGACCTGCCACATCTCGTTCCGCTGCATCGCCGGGTAGCGGATAGGCTAGGCGACGGCCGCAAGCGGTCCTGACGAAGTCAACGGCAAACTTGGCGAAGGAGAAAAGTGTCTGAGACAAGCGGTTCCAGCTCACCCGGCGGGTCCGGTGCCTGGGCTTCATGGGTTGCCTTTGCCGGCATCATGCTGATCCTGGTCGGGATCTTCAGTGTGATCGCCGGGCTTGCTGCAGCGTTTGACGATGAGTACATAACGCAGGGCACCAGCGGCGAGGTCTACCTGGCCAGTTTCCAGGCGGTCGGGATATTCTGGATCGTGATCGGGGTAATCAAGGTCTGGACCGGTGCCGCGCTGATCCAGGGACGCGAGTGGGCCAGGCTGCTGGCGATCATCCTGATCCTGATACACACGGTCTCCGACTTCCTCACCCTGTCGGCCCGGCCCGCTCTCAGCCTGATCTTCATCGCGATCGACCTGGTGATCCTGTATGCGATCACCGTTCGGTGGACCGAGGCCAGCATCGGCATGGGGAACTGAGTCGGCCGGCATTTCCGAGACGCTCAACCGTGGCCTGAGGCGGACCTGGGCCGTCATCCGGACGGCGATCCTCTCGTTCGACCGGGCCGCCGGCACCAGGCAGGCGGCGCAACTCAGCTTCTACGTCCTGCTGGCCTTCCCGGCGCTGCTCCTGCTGGCCGTCTGGGTGCTCAGCAACGTCTTCGATACTCCCGAGGTCCGCAACGACCTGATCGATGAACTGATCGACAACCTCCCGCTGGACGAGGTGGCCGGACGGAGGGAGATCAGCGACCTGCTGGACGACCTGACCCGGGGAGCCGGCAGGCTGGGCGTCGCGACGGCGGCGATCCTGCTCTATTCCGGGAGCGCGGCCGTCGGTGCCATCCGTCACGCGGTCGAGACCGCCAACGAGACCGAGCAGGACGGACCGCCGTTTCCGAAGAACAAGCTGCTCGACATCCTGATAACCGCGGTTACCCTGCCGGTCGTGCTGCTGATGGTCGGCCTCGGAATCTCCGGGACATTGAACGAGGCGGTGGCCGACAGTGGCCTGCTCAGCTTTCTCGCCGGTCCGCTCGGAGGCCCGATCGGGAGCGCGGTGGTCGGGCTGCTCTTCTTCGCCTGGCTGTTCTGGGTCCTGAATCCCGGTGAGACTCCGGCCAAGAGCGCCTTTCTCGGCGCCGGGGTCACAGTCGTGCTCGGTGGCCTGGTGACAGTCGGGTTACGGCTCTGGTTCGGTCTGACCGGCGGCGGCAGTTCCGTATACGGGGTTCTGGCCGGGTTCCTGGGCACGCTGCTGTTCCTCAACCTGGCTTCGATCGCGATCGTGCTCGGGGCGCACTTCGCCGCGACCTTCCGGGCCAGGCCGTGGCGGAGCCGCATCCGGTCGAGTGGTGGAGTAGGTTGAGCCGATGGGTTGCTTCGTGGTCCTGTTCGCGCTGATCTCCCCCCGGCTGGCGCTCTTTTTCATACTCCTCTTCTCGGACTGGATCGCGCAGGCATTCGACGGTGGCTGGATCCTGCCGGTGCTCGGGTTCTTCCTGCTGCCGTGGACGACCCTCGCTTACGTGGTCATGTGGGAAATCGGTGACGGGGTCGAAGGGTTCGCCTGGTTCATCGTGATCTTTGCGTTCGTGGTAGACGTGCTGTCGTACTCACGGACCTCCCGGGCCGACAGCGGTCGTGGCTACGGCAGCTACCGGTGAGCGAACGCGGTTCGATCACATACGTCGGGCACGCCACCGTCTCGATCGAGATCGACGGGGTGCACCTCTTGACCGACCCGCTGCTTCGCAGGCGGATGTTCCACCTGCGGCGGCAGGTCGACCCGGTCGAGTCCTGGCGCCTGGCGCCGGACGCGATCCTGGTGTCCCACCAGCACTTCGACCATCTCGACCTCCACTCGCTCCGCCGGCTGGGCAAATCGATCAGGATCATCGCCCCGCCGACCGCGGCAGCGTTCCTGGGCCGCAAAGGATTCTCCGGTGTTGAGCCGCTGGCGGTGGGGGAGTCGTCGCGGATCGGTCCGCTGGCCGTCACCGCGGTCGACGCCGAGCACGAAGGTGGACGCCATCCGTTCGCCAAAGACGGTGAAGCCGTGGGCTATGTCGTCTGCGGTTCCAGCCGGGTCTATTTCGCGGGTGATACCGACCTTTTCCCCGGGATGGAGGATCTGGCCGGGGACCTGGACGTCGCCCTGGTCCCGGTCTGGGGCTGGGGACACACGCTCGGTCCCGGGCACCTCGACCCGGCTTCCGCCGCGGCCGCGGTCGAACTGCTGGAGCCGCGGATCGCGATACCGATCCATTGGGGCACCTTCTTCCCGTTCGGGCTGGCCCGCTGGGGGCGTCGGCACCTGACCGACCCGCCTCATCAATTCGCTTCTCAGGTAGCCGAGCGCTCCCCCGAGGTCGAGGTTCGCCTGCTGGATCCGGGCGAGACGACCGCGCTTTCCTGATCGGCTTCGACCCCGGGCGACCGGTCCGCGGCGCCGGCGCCGTCCTGCCGCAGGCCGAGGCCGGACATCCAGTCGATCAGCAGACGGTGGACCGACTCCGCTCCGACCACCTCTCGCTCGGGCCAGGCAAAATCGACCGGATGGAGCACGAACGGGTAGGACTGGGACCCGCCCATGCCGCCATGCGAGCCGACCAGCTCCTCGAACGCGGCGACCTCGTCCGTTTCCTCCCAGTAGGTGCTGTTGACCACCAGATCCGGGCAGTGGGTGAACGAGTCGGTCCGCTTGACGTGGGCGGCGGCGTTCGGCCCGAACGGAGCCAGAGGGTCTACGCCTTCGATCCGCCCGTCGGCCAGGTAGTTGGTCCCGGCCGGGCCGAGCACCACCGGCCCGTCCCGGTCCGAGCGGACCAGGACGAAACCAATCCCGGGGTGGCACCGCAGCGACTCGATCAGTTCCGGGTGGAGTTCGTCGAGCCGCTCACGGGTGACCCTGCCCGGCTCCCGCGGAAAGGAGATCAGACCCAGGCAGCCCGACGCCATGACCGATAGCTCGGGGACGCGGTCGACCCCGTCCCCGGCTCCGTCCTCCCTGCGACCGCTCGAGTCGGGGCCGAAATCGCCGCGGTCCGTTTTGCGGCGACTGGCCCTCCTGATCGTCCGGCCGGTCAGCGAGTCTTCGTTCGAGGCCTCGGAGACGGTCGCGTTGAGGTAGGCGTGGGCGTCGTCTTCTCCGCCGCCGACCGTGGTCACCTCATCGGCCCGGCTCGACCTCGCCACCAGGTCTTCGAGCGTCTCTCCGAAACGCTGCTTGAACGTGGCCCCCTGCGACTGACCGTGGTCGGAAAGCACCACGAACCGGTAGGGGCGGGGCGCGGCCCGGGCGGCCTGTACGACCCGGGCGATCTGGCGGTCCACCTTGCGCAGCGATTCGAGCGCGTCGGGCCGCTCGATCCCCGAGTGATGGGCCACCTCGTCGTAGGCCAGGAACGTCGTGTAGACGACCGAGCGGCCGGCCAGTACGTCGCCGACCACCGCGGCGACCTGCAGGTCGAGCTGGATCACGGTCGCCCACGCACGCATCACGGCATAGCTCCAACCCCGGTGTATGCGCGGTTCGACACCGGTCCGGACCTGCCTGCGGGCCGAGCGTCGCTCGTTGAGGATTTCGATCACCGTGAACGCGGCGGTTTTCAGCACTCCGTACGGCTTGGCGAAGTAGGCCGCGTAATCGCGACCAATCTGGCCCCTTCGCTCGAGGACGGTGCTCATGGTCAGCATCGACCGGGTGGCGTCGCCGGACAGGATGTTGGCTCGGCTGGCGCCGTCTGCGGACAGCAGGCCGGCGCCGTCGGAGTGCCGCTGCTCGATCTCGGCCGCATCGCGGGGATGGTTGGTCACGATCGCCTGGTCACGGTCCTTCTCCCACCAGCGGAAAGCGGGCATGTCGTGGTTGTCGCCATGCAGGATGCCGGCCTGGCAGGCGCCGGTCTGCGAAGACCAGTCGGTCTCCCAGCGGTTGAAGTCGTGGCTCTCGTCCCGGACCCACTGGGCGAGCGTCGGGGCGCTTCCGTTGGCGAACGCCCTACGCAGCACCTCGTGGGCGAGTCCGTCGATCTCGAGGAAGACCACCCCCGGGACGTCCGTCTCGGTGACGCTGCCGCGGACCCGGAGCTGTTGTTGGACCACGTTGAGATACCAGGAGCTGTCCTCGTCGATCGCCAGCAGGGCCGAAAGCAGCGAGCTGACGATCGCCAGGGTGAAGGTGATGGCGAGGGCTTCGGGCGGGCCGGAGATCGTCAGCCACGGCATCGCCAGCATCGCCGAAGCGACAAGCACTGCGTTGAGCAGCAGGCCGAACAGCCCCAGCGAGAGTACGCTCAGCTTCAACGTGAACCGCGAGAGGACGGGCCAGATCAGGGCGTTGAACAGGCCGACCACGACGGCGGTGGCGAGAGCCGACCAGGTGCCGTCGATCAGGAAGCCGGGAAGGACCAGGGCCAGCAGCAACAGGGTTACCGCATCGATCACGACCACCAGGAAGCCGTGCCAGACGAGCCGGGTCGGCTTTCGGCTCACACGTGGAAGCTGATCGGACGGCATCGGTCCCAGACTCTCCCACATACGCCTGACCGCCGCTCGATCGACCGGGCCCGGCGGGACCGTTCAGTCCGATGCGCCCTGGGCCAGATCCGGCTCGAGCGGGGTGCCGACCGGATCCCGGTTCTCGACCAGATGGCCTTCCAGCGAGACGTTCGGGATCAGCCGGTCGGCCCAGCCCGGCAGCCACCAGGCCCGATCGCCGAGCAGGGTGAGCACGGCCGGCGCGATTACCAGCCGGACGAACAGCACGTCGATCAGTACGGCCAACCCGAGCCCCAGTCCGAACATCTTCGAGATGACGTCGGGCTGGGTGACGAAAGCGGTGAAGACCGAGGCCATGATCAGCCCGGCGAACAGGATCACCTTGCCGATTCGGGCGACACCGTGCACGACGCTGTCCCGGGGGCCGTCGCCTTCGTTGTAGGCCTCGTGTATGCGGGAGAGCAGGAAGACGTTGTAGTCCATGCTCAGCCCGAACAGGATGGCGAAGATCATCACGGGGATGAACGAGACGATCGGCACCCCGCTGTCCACCCCGAGCAGGCTGGCGCCGATCCCGTCCTGGAACACGGCGACCACGACCCCGTATGCGGCGCCGATCGAGAGCAGGTTGAAGCCGGCCGAGATCAGCGGGATCCAGAACGAACGGAAGGCGGCCATCAGCAGCACGACCGAGAGGCCGATCACGACGGCGATGAACACCGGCAACCGGTCGGCTACCTTGGTCGACATGTCTTCGAAACTGGCCGTGTTGCCGCCCACGTACACCTCGAGCGGTGTGCCCGCGGTCGCATCGGGGATGGTCTCGTTTCTCAGGGTGTCTAGCAGCCGGCTGGTCGCCTCGTCCTGGGGGGCGGTCTCGGGGACCAGGAAGATCGTCGCCATCTCGCCGTCTTTGCTGGGCGAAGGGGCGGACACCGATGCGACTCCTTCGACCTGCTCCAGGCTGGAACCGAGCGCGGCCAGCTGGGCCTTTGTGCCCGTCTTGTCCTCAGGCAGGTCGACCGCGACCAGGAACGGCCCGTTCGAGCCCGGGCCGAAGCCCTCGCTGAGCAGGTCATAGGCGACCCGTTGCGTCTTGCCCTCGGGCTGGTTGCCGTCGTCCGGCTGCCCCAGCCGCATGTCCAGCATCGGGAACGCGAAGACCAGCAGGACCGTCGCGCCGGCGACTATCGAAAGCCAGGGCCGGGCGGTCACCCGGTGGCCCCAGTTGACGAATCCCTTCGACGGTCGCACGTGGGCGGCCTTCTTCGGGCGAAGCCACCTCGAGAGCGCACCGATCATGATCGGCAGGATGGTCAGGGCCGAGACGACCACTGCCGCTACCGCGATCGCCGCGCCGATGCCCATCTTGCCGACGAACGGGATCCCGATGACCAGCAGGCCGGCGATCGCCACCATCACGATCAGGCCGGCGGCGACGACCGCGGAACCGGCCGTAGCGGCCGATTTGGCGGTGGCATCGCGCACCGAGTCCCCGGCGGCCTCCTGTTCCCTGAAGCGGCCGATTATCAACAGGGAGTAGTCGATGCCGGCTCCCAGGCCGAGCATCGCGGCGATCGTCGAAGCGAAGCTGGGCAGCCCGAGCGGGCTGGCCAGGATGACCAGCAGCAGCTGGCCGACCATCACGCCGATCAGCGCCCCGACCAGGGTTGCGACCATCGCTGCGGCCGAGCGGAACAGCAGCGAAAGCAGGACGATCGCGATAAGCACACCGACCAGTTCGCCGACCGGGAAGTCCTGCTCCGAAGCGACATCGACCACGATGCCCCTTAGCGAAACGTCTACGCCGGCCTGTTCGGCCGTCCTTGCCGCATCTTCCAGGGCTTCTCCGGTCGACTTGGTTACGTCGCCGGGTTCGACGCTGTACCGGACATCGGCAGAGGCCACCCTGCCGTCCGGCGAAACCGCCGACATCTCCGGGTCATACGGGTCGCTTACCGCCAGGACGTCGGGAAGCCCGCGGATCTCGTCGAGCGCTCCCTCGACGGCCCGCTTGGACGAGACCTCCCTGAGACTGCCCTGCTCCGCGCTGAAGACGACAGTGGCGTCGGCGCCGGCCAGGGCCGGAACGTGGTCCCGGAAGAGGTCGAGTGCTTTTTGTGATTCGGCCCCGGGGATGACGAACTCGTCCGCGGGCGGCTCGGGGGCAGCCGCCGAGACGGCGATGATCCCGAACAGGCAGAGCAGGGCGACGGCGAGCGACCGTTTCCAGTGCTGTGAAAGCGCGCGGGCGAGGCTGGCTAGGCGTTCGGACATCGGATTCCAGGTTCAGGTCTCTGTGCCCGGCTCCCGGTGTTGCGGACCGGTCACGGGCTGAGGGGAAGAGGGCGGTCGCAACCTATCAGTCATCGACATGGAAACGCCCCGGCGGATGCCGGGGCGTTTCCGGGGAGGGATGCCGGGGGACTGACCTAGTAGCGGCCGGGGTGGCGGGCCGTGAACGAGCCGGGGGTGGAGCGCATGCTCGTGCTCCAGCCCGGCCCGTCGCCGGGCGTCATCGAGGTGTCGAACCTCAGGCCGGCGACCACCATGTAGGCGTGGCCGGGATTCGAGTAGACGGTTATCCACTTGCCCTTGCCGCGCTTCTTCCAACTCATGTAGCCGGTCGAGGCGAGCGGGCTCGAAACGAATCGGCCGCCCCTGAGCGCATAGCTGACCGCTCCCGAGCAGTCGTAGCCGGATGAGTTGAAGCTGGCGTGGCCGCCGCCGTACACGTACGGCTTGTTGCGTATCCGGTTGGCCCAGCGGATCACCTGCTTGACTTTCCTCGGAGCGGTCGACGGCGCGATCGCCTTGCCGCGGACCAGGCGGGCCTTCTTGAACGGCCTGCACTTGTTGGCCGAGAGGCTCAGCCCACCGCTGGAAGCACTGGCGCACGACGCCGAGGCCGGGGTGGGGCCGACCAGGATCGAGACCAGGAAGGTGGCGCCGATGGCCAGGACAAGGCCTGAAACCAGCTGTTTCGGACTTCTGTATCGGTATTTCGAGTTTGAGGGAGTGATGCCGATCTCCTTTTCCTGCCTACGGGGTTAGCTGACGGGCTGGCGCTCTAGGAGTCGCGCTCCCACCGGACCCGGTGGATTCGCCCCAACGACCTGGTTCCCCCGCTTTCCGAGCCACTTCGGGTTCGGAAACTCGGCGTATCGGGTTTTCGTGTTCACGAACCCTACAGCATTTGCTAATACTTTCCTTATAAATGGACGAACGTCACACAGCCACCCGGTGGAGGCCGGACCGGACAGGCCTCCGGATCGGTCTCCGGTTCGCGGAGCGGAGGGCGGAGCGGTCGGGCCTGAGTCAGTCGATCAGGCGACGTTCCATGCGGCGGATCTCGGTAGACCGCGCTATTCGCTGATCACCATCTCGATGCTGTCGTCGGCGTGGGCAGTGCAGGTCGTTTCGTAGTTGCCCGCCCGGTTGAGCGGGATCCTTAAGGTCTGGCCGGGAGAGATCGGGTAGCCGGCCACAACCTGAGTGGATCGGTCGCGGTTGCGGATCAACAGGGTGTCGCCGACCGTCCCGGTGATCCGGTCCGGGATCTGGGGCACGTCGCGGCCCTTCGCGAGCCGGTCGCTGGCGTTTGCAGGAATGTTGAGGTGGACGGTCTCTCCGCTCCCGGTACCGTCGCCATCCGATCCGAGCACGAGATATCCGGCTCCGGCGATCGCCAGTATGGCCGTCGCCGCGAGCAGCAGAAGGCGAGGCCCGCGGCGCTTTGCCGCGGGCCTCGGCCGGTCTTGGTCGGGTTCAGCCCTCACGAGCGGTGGCGTCGACCGTCACGTCGTCGCCGCTCTCGAACGAGAGGGTTACCGGGATGCTGTCGCCTTCACTGATCGGACCGGTCAGATCCAGCAGCATGATGTGGTAGCCGCCGGGCTCCAGGTTCACCTGCTCCCCGGCGGGCAGGTCGATGCTGGAAACGGGTTTCATGCCCATCATCGTGCTCCCCGATTGGCCCTCCATGCCGGTCTCGCCGGTCGCGCCCATCGAATCGTCCGACATGCCGTCGTCCGACATGCCGTCGTCCTCCATCATTTCGTCGCCGCCGGAGCCGGTCGTTTCGTGGAGCTCGACCTTTCCGGCGATGTCGTCCGGAACGGTCGCACCGGTCAGCTCGTTGTCGTCGGGGCTCTCGAGCGTCGCGTAGATCGCCCCGGTCGTCTGGCTCGGCGCGGTCACCCGGGTCCAGGCGTCGCTCACGCTGACCTGGTCGTCATTCGAGTCGCCGCCGCAGGCGATCAACAGGCCGCCGAATAGAGCCAGCAGCAGGGAAATGGACAGTATCTTCTTCATGGTTGTCTCCTTGGTAATCGTTCAGTTGTCGCCCGAGCCGGACGGGCCTTCGGCCAGCAGCCGTTCGATATCGGCGGCGACGGCTTCAGGTCCGGTGCCGAACGGCCATTCGACCGGTACGACACCGCGGTCATCGACCGCGTAGATCTGAGCCGTGTGGGAAACCTCATAGCTCCCGTCGGCCTTCGGCTTGCCCAGCTCGTGGGCTGCTTTGAACTGGTCTTCGACCCGGGCCAGACGACCCGGATCGTCGGTGCGAAACGCGGCGAAGGAATCGCGGGGGAAGAAGTGGCCGAGGTACCCGTTAAGCACCTTGGCGGTGTCCCGCTTGGGGTCCACCGTCACCATTGCCACTTCGACCCGTTCCCTTTCGGACGGGGTGAGGTCCGCCAGGGCAAGCCGGAGGTCGGCCAGAGTGGTCGGGCAGACATCCGGGCAGAACGTGTAACCGAAGTAGACCAGCATCAGGTCGCCCTTTGGCGCACGGAAATGATCCCCCCGGTTCTCCCGGTCGGGATTCACGTTGGGGAGGGAGGCCGCACCCACCTCCAATGGCGGATTTCGGGTCATCCCTGCTGTCTGGTTCGCCGGACCGGCCGACTCCGGGGAGTCGTCCCCACCACAACCACCAAGCAGAAGCGGCGCGCCGAGCGCGACGATCATGCTGGTGAGCCACAGTGCAGACTTACTCCCCGACAGCCGCCGCCGACCTCTGTCGGTTGCCACTGCTGGTTCCTTTCGCTGCGGATTGCCCGGACCGGGGTCCGGGCGGGCTCATCGGTCAGACAGGAAGCGCAGGAGGACCACGCGAGCCGATCGATCCGGCAATGCGGACGCTCTGGCCACGCCAGAAGAAGTCGACGCGACGGAGCCGGCCCGGCTCCCGGCGGCGTCGGCCGGTCGGGTCCAGCAGGTCGATCAGGCCGTCGAGCACGCGCTGGCCGGGGTAGAGACCGGCCAGGAGCGGCAGCAGGAGGGCCAGGAACGGCGAAACCATCAGCAAGCCCAGGCCACTCCCGAGCAGCCCGGCGACGGCCATCAGGGCCAACAGGGCGAGCGCAACCGCAATTGCGTGGATCCGCTTCATCGGGCACCGATGTTACAGAGCCGACCGCTCCCCGAGTCTGTTGCGGCGAACGGATTGCGGCCTGCCGGGTCGCTTCGGTTCCGTGTGGCCGCTAGCCTGTGCGACCCGGAATGGCATATGCGCCCGGTCTGGTACCGGACGCGAAACCGGCCGACACGGTCTCGGAAAGGTCTGATGGAAACACGCCAGAAAACGATGCTCGCAGCGCTCGCCGTGATCGCGGCAGCGGTGGTGCTGTTCATCCTGCTCAAGCCGGGTGGGTCCGACGATGCAACCCCGGTCGAGCCGGCCGCCCCGGTCACCGCCGCAGGGCAGGGAACGACCGGCCAGAAGCCGGACGACCGACCGGCGGGGCAGTCGGGCGCACCGAAGTTGCCGACGGTGGAGTTCAGGAACGGTGAACCGGTCGGTGGCGTCCTCGGGATCGATGTCGACGAGGGCGATCCGATCAAGTTCAGGGTCAGGTCCGACATCGCCGACGAAGTGCACATCCACGGGTTCGACATTTCCAGGGAAGTGCCGGCCGGGGGCTCGGTCACCTTCTCGTTCCCGGCCGACATCACGGGCATCTACGAAGCCGAGATGGAGCAGCTAGGGGTCCAGATCGTCGAGCTCCAGGTCAACCCCTGACGCCCTCTGCCCTGCCGGCCGGTGGACTCCCGGCCGCGGTTGCCGAGCCGGCCCGGAAGTGCGAGTGTGGGAGGGACCACCCACAAACGAGGAGGACCGATTCATGTCAGAAAGCGTCTATCGAGTAACCGAAGTCGTCGGCGTAAGCTCCGACTCCTGGGAGCAGGCCGCTCGCAACGCGGTCGAGACGGTCAGCGGCACCGTACGCGACCTTCGCGTCGCCGAGGTGGTGAGGCAGGACGTGACCATCACCGACGGCAAGGTCGACGAGTTCCGGATTCGACTCGACGTCTCTTTCAAGTACGACAAGTAGGGAGCCCGAGGGGGCGGGCGCGCCAGCGGTGCCCGCCCCGGATAGGCTGGGATCGCAACCGGAGACACCAACCGACGGAGGATCACCCTTGAACGTGAACGAAGTTGACTTCGTGGCAGTGCCGACCCGGGACTTCGAAAAGGCGGCAGAGTTCTATGTTGACGTGCTCGGCCTCGAGCGCTCGAAACGGTGGGGCGAAATGCCGGCCGGCGAATTCGAGACCGGGAACCTCACCCTCGCGGTCATGCAGTCGGACGGCTTCGGCATGGAGTTCAGTGCCCACAAGGCGCCGATCGCTCTACAGGTCGACGACGTCGAAGCGGCTCGTTCCGAGCTGGAGGAAAAAGGGGTCGAGTTCAACGGTGACACGATGGACACCGGGGTCTGCCATATGGCCTTCTTCGGCGACCTCGACGGCAACACCCTGGTGCTGCACCACCGCTACGCACCCCCGGAGGCCTGACCCGACCCCGCGGCAAGCGAATGGCCCGCCCGCTGGCGGAGGAGACAGGACGGGACGCCTACCTTCAGGAGGTTTCCGGGGCGCCTTCCCGTGCGGCCATCTCCGCGTCGGCCGAGAGGATGACCCGGGCGTAGTCGCGTAGCCTGGGGATCACCAGGAACCGCTGTTTGACCCTCTCCCTGGCCGCATTTCCCATGGATTCCGCCAGTTCCGGATCAGTGATGAGTCTCCCGAACGCCCGGGCAAATGCGTCGAGATCGGTCGGATCGTCGATCAGGATGCCCGACTCGCCGTCGACGATCTGATCCTGGATACCCCCGACCGCGCTGGCCACGACCGGCTTTCCCTTCCACATGGCCTCCGACACCGTGAGCCCGAAACCCTCGACCAGGCTCTTCTGCACGACTATGTCGGAGCGGCGCTGGATCGCATTGACCATGACCCCGTTCTCGTCGAAATCGTCCATCGGCAGGTTGACGATGTGGACCCGACGGCGCAGATCGTCGGGCAGTTCCTTCCAGGCAGAGAAGATGCGATAGCCGACCGCCGGGCCTTCGGGGTCGTCGGCCACCCCGGCGCTCGACGGCCCGACCAGGGCCAGATGCACGTCGGTGTCCCGGAGGTATTCGGAGAAGCATTTGAGCAGGCCTTCGTGGTCCTTCAGGACGTCCCATCGCGAGATCTGCGTGATCAGGAACGCATCTTCGGGGAGCGGCTCAACCTGCAGAATCTCGGCCTCGCTTTCGACCTTTCCGGTCGAGCCGTCCGAGCGTACGAACTCGGGGTCACTTGCCGGCCGGTCCGGGCCCAGCCCGATCGTGCCCAGGATGTCGCTCACTACCGCCGGTTCCAGCTCCTGGTTCTTCGGCGAGAAGGCGTCGATCGCGGGCGGCATCAGGAACACCTTGTCCTTCGGCAGCTCCTTCCAGGCATAGGACTGCCTCGAGAACACGATCGCGTCGGCCTGTTCGACGTAGGGGAGCAGGAACTCCACTGCCTCGTTCACGTTTTCGTTGGTCCGGTCCACCCCGACGTGGCACCGCCAGAGCGTGCCGACGCCGGAATCGCTCACCGCGGGAATCAGGCCCGCGGTCTGCGGATCATGGAGAAAGACGAAGTCGTCGGGTCCGAACAGCTTGACCAACTGCTTCGCGCTGTCGGCGAGGATCTCGTCGTACGCGTCGCGTTCCTTCGCGCCGAGCGGGCCGCCGTCACCGGGATGCCCGTGGAGCTTGTTGTGGATCCGCTTGGTGATCCCGAAGAATTCCGGGCGCTCGCTCAGAACCACCCACCGGTTGTCCGCGCCCGCGTCGCAAGCCAGCGGCAGGAAGCTCCGCAGCATTTCGGCCACCCCTCCGCCGAGCGCCGTCGAGTTGACGTGCCACACGGTACGGTCCGCGAACCGGTCGCGGACCGCTTCCATTTCTGCCGCGATGGCCTCGAATTCTCCGTCCATCACGTGCCGGTACTTCTCGATCGGCTGCGAGCCGAACTCGACGAACTTGGGTTGTGCCATTCGGTCGCTACTCTCTCCTTGGAAGCAAATTACGCAAGCGCAACTGCGTTTCCGGGTGACTCTAGCCGATGGAAAGGACGGAGGCCGGAACCGGGCTTTCAGGGCCCGGAGTGTTCCTGCGACCGGTTCGCGCCGATAGGCTGGGAGGGACCTTGCTGCCCGACATCCTCTCCGAGAACCTGACGGTCGTTTTCGTCGGAACGGCGAAGAGCGAGGCGTCCGCGAGGGCCGGTCACTACTACGCCAACCCGCGGAACGGTTTCTGGGGCCTGCTCCGGGCGACCGGACTCACCGGTGGCGTCCGGGTCGATCCGAGCGAGGACCGGACCGTTCTGGACCACGGCGTGGGCCTGACCGACCTGGTGGCGGGGCGGGCCGCATCTTCGGACGGGCTGCTGCGCGCCGCCGACTTCGACCTGCCCGGTTTCGTGGCCAGGGTCGAGCGATTCCGGCCGATCGTGGTCGCGTTCAACGGGGGGAATTCGGCGTCGAGGGTCGCCCGGCACCTGGGCTACGCCGATCCGGCCGAGGGTCCGATCGGGTGGGAGCTCGCCGGTTCATCGGTCTACCGGTTGCCATCCTCGTCGAGCGCCAATGCAACCGGTGGCTACGCGATCAAGCGGGCCAAGTGGGTCGCGTTCGGTGAATGGGTTCGGGGGCGCCCCGGTGGCCGGGACCGGAGGCGGGGCGTTGCCGTCACGAAAGAGCCGGTTGGGTGAGCCTGGTCGATGCGGCCATAGAGGCGCAGGGAGGGCTCGAGCGCTGGCGCGAGATCGAGCGGATCGAGGTCGAATTCCGGACCGGCGGTATCGCTCTGCCGCTGAAGTCGCAGCCCGACCTCCTGCGCCGGGTCACCGCGGTCGCCGAGACCGGCCATCCGCGGGTCGAGTTCCGCGGGATCGGCACGTTCGACTCAAGCGACCGGCGCCCGGCGGGTATGGCCCGTCGCTTCCGGTGGACCCCGCAGGACGTGGTCCACTTCGCCGGCTACGCCCTCTGGGGCTATCTGGCCGTCCCGTTCGTCTTCGCCGACGACGATGTCGACGTGGTCGAGCTGAGCGGGCGCAGGCTCCGCGTCGATTTTCCCCCGCGTATCCCGGCCCACTGTCGGACGCAGGTCTTCCACTTCGACGAGGACGCGGTTCTGACCCGGCTCGACTACACGGCGGAGGTGATGCTGGGACCGTTTGCCCGGGCCCACCACCGTCTGTACGACCATGAGTGGCTCGACGGGCTGCTGGTCTCGCGCCGCCGCCGGGTCACCCCGCTGTCGCTGCCCCGACCGATCCTGGTCTCACTGGATATCGACGGCTTCCGGGCCTACTGAGACCGGGGGCGGTCAGGACCGGCCAGGTAACGGGACAACCAGTCGCCGGCGAGCCTGGAGACCTCGTCGAGGGCGCCCGGCTCCCCGAACAGATGGGTTGCACCGGGAATGACCGCGATCTCGCCGGGAGACCGGAGGGCCCGGGCAGCCGTTTGGTTGAGCTCCAGTACGGCGCGGTCGTTTCCGCCCACGATCAGCAGGGTGGGGGCGGCGACTTCCGGCAGACAGCGGCGGGCCATGTCCGGGCGGCCTCCCCGGGAGACCACCGCTCCGATGCGGTCGCCGAGTTCGGCCGCGGCGCAAAGCGCGGCCGCCGCGCCGGTTGAGGCGCCGAAATAGCCGAGGGGGAGCCCGGAACAGGCCGGATCACCTGCCACCCGGCGGGTTGCCGCCAGCAGCCGTCCCGCCAGCAGCTCGATGTCGAAGACGTTCGACCGATCGGACTCCTCGCCGGGAGTCAGCAGGTCGAACAGCAGCGTGGCGAGATGGCGTTCGTTGAGCGCGGTCGCGACCTGCCGATTCCGGGTGCTGAGCCGGCTCGAGCCGCTGCCGTGGGCGAATACGACCAGGCCCGCGGGACTGCCGGGAACCGTCAGGTCTCCGGTCAGACTGACCGGCGGCGCCGGAATCTCGATCGTCTGGGCTGTCATGGGTGGTCCGCCGAGGCCACTTCTGGGCGTGGCGCCCGCGGCCCGATTCTACGTGCGCGCGTCCCGATCGGCGTAGGTTGTGTCGATCACGACCTGACCAACCAGAAGGTGGCGCAAGCCCTGCCGCAGACCATGCCGGAAAGAGGGATCGGCGTGATCTACCGGCCCGAGACCGGCGCGGGTCCCGGAGGAGGGAGAGCCTCCCGAGACCTGTCCCACCGCGCTTTGACTACTTCACGACCCGGATCAGTTTCTTGTTGACGAACTCCTCCATGCCGTAGCGGCCGAGCTCGCGTCCGAAGCCGGAACGCTTAACCCCGCCAAACGGCAGTTCGACCCCGTCCAGGCCGACCCCGTTGACGAACACCATTCCGGTGTCGAGGCCGTCGGCGATCCTCGCGGCCTGTTCGGAGTCGTTCGAGAAGACGTATGAGCCGAGCCCGAACGAAGTGTCGTTGGCCAACTCGATCGCCTCGTCTTCGGAGCCGACCTTGTACACCGCGGCGACCGGCCCGAAGAACTCTTCACGGTAGGCGTCGTTATCGGGGGCAACGTCGGTCAGCACCGTGCTCTTGAAGTAGTTGCCGTCGCGGTCACCGCCGGCAACGACCGTCGCGCCCTGTGCGATCGCGCGGTCCAGCTGGTCCTGAAGGCGCTCGGTCGCGGTCTCGGAAGAGAGCGGCCCCATCGCCGCGTCCTCGGCGGTCGGGTCCCCTGGCTCGGTCGAGGTCATGGCGGCGGTGAACCGTTCGAGGAAATCGTCGTAGAGCTCGTCGGCGACGATGAACCGCTTCGCCGCATTGCAGGCCTGTCCGCTGTTGTCCAGCCGAGCGCCTACCGCGGCCTCGACCGCTTCATCCAGGTCGTCGGTGGCGAGCAGGATGAACGGGTCCGATCCGCCCAGCTCCAGTACGCATTTCTTCAGGTTGCGCCCGGCGATCTCGGCCACCGCGGCGCCGGCCCGCTCGGAGCCGGTCAGCGAGACTCCGCGGATCCGGGGGTCGGCGATCAGCCCGGCGATCTGCTCGTTGGTGGCGAAGATGTTGACGTACGCCCCCTCGGGGAAGCCGGCGTCGTCGTACATGGCCTGGATCGCCTCGGCCGATTCCGGGCATTGGGGCGCCGGTTTGAGCAGGACCGTGTTGCCGAGGGTCAGGTTCGGTCCGGCGAAACGGGCCACCTGGTAGTAGGGGAAGTTCCAGGGCATGATCCCGATCAGCGGTCCCAGCGAGCTCCGCCGGATCAGCGCCGTGCCTTCGCCTTCGAGCAGCGGGATCGGCTCGTCCTTGAGGAATTCCTCGGCATTGTCGGCGTAGTACTCGTAGATCGCGACGCAGAAGTCGACCTCGCCGAGCGCCTGCTCGACCGGCTTGCCCATCTCCCGGACGATGATGTCGGCCAGCTCTTCGCGGCGCTCGCCGTGCAGGGCGCCCACCTTGCGGATCATCTCGGTCCGCTCCGACAGGGTCGAGTTCGCCGACCAGTTGCGGTGAGCCTCATCGACGCTCGCGATGGCGTCGGACAGCTCGCTGTCGGAGATCGTCGGGTACTCCTTGACCGTCTCGCCTGTTGCCGGGTTGACGACTGCGTACTGGCTCATATCTCTCCAATCCTCAAGGGTGTCACGGTGTCTCCCGGTCTGCGACCGGAGGTCTGCGCCAAGCTTACCCGCCCGCGAGCCGCCGCTGGACCGCCGGCCGGCTTTTTCGGAACCGGTCCGGTAGCGCCGGGGGACCGGCGCTAGACTGGAAGCCCGCCGAACAAACTCAGGAGGAGAGTCAATTCGTGCTGACCGAGAACCAGATCGCAACCCTGCGCGAACTCTGCGACACGGTTGTCCCGTCGATTCCGAAAGACCCCGACGAGCACGGGGTGTGGGGCAGGACCGCCACCGACGTCGGAGCCGACAAGGCCGTGCTCGAGGCGATCGAAGGCATGCCGCCGGAGTCCCGGGCCGGCATCGGGGAGCTGCTCGACCGGCTCGAGCTCCAGGGGTTCGCCGGATTCTCCCAGGCCTCCCGTGAGCAGACACTGACCACGATGTCATTGGCGAACCGCGACGCGGCGATCGGCATCGGCGCGCTCAAAGGCCTGACCCTGTTCTTCACATACGGCCTGCCGCCCAACCCGGCCTGGCCGCAGTTCGGTTTTCCGGGCCCGGTGTCACCGCCTCCCGACGTCGAGAAGCCGATAACCCCGCTGACCCCGGCCGCCGGCGAGGTACTCGAGGCCGACGCCGTGATCGTCGGATCCGGCGCCGGCGGTGGTGTGATCGCCGGGCGGCTGGCGGGGGCGGGGCTCAGGGTGATCGTGCTCGAGGCCGGCGGCTACTATAACGAGGCCGATTTCGACCAGACCGAGCTCGGTGGCTACTCGCGCTTCTACTGGCGCGGAGGGCCGACCCCGACGGCCGACTACAACCTCAGCCTCCAGGCCGGCTCGATGCTCGGCGGCGGCACCGTGATCAACTGGACCAACTGCCTCGACCCGAGACCCGAGGTCCGTGAGGAATGGGCCGTCGAGCACGGGCTCACCGATCTGACTTCGCCGGAGTTCGAGGCCCACGTGCAGGCGGTTAGGCAGAGGATCGGGGTCAACGACAAGTGCTCCGAGTTGAACCCCGGCCAGGAATCGTGGCGCCGGGGGGCCGAGCGGCTCGGCTGGTCGTGGGAGAGAGTCGAGCGAAACTGGGATCCGGAGCTCCACGACCCGGTCATGGCCGGTTTCATGGGCTGGGGTGACCAGTCCGGGGCCAAACAGTCGACCCTGAAGACCTACCTGCAGGACGCGGTCGACGACGGCGCCGAGGTCGTCGTGGGCTGCTTCGCCGAGCGGGTGCTGCTCGAAGACGGCAGGGCCGCCGGGGTCAGCGCCCGCCGCGGCGAAGCGGAGATCACGGTCAGGGCCCCGACGGTCGTGGTGGCGGCCGGCGCACTCGAATCGCCGGCGCTCCTGCTGCGCTCGGAGATCGGTGGACCGGCGACCGGGAATTACCTGCGTCTTCATCCGTGCACCAGCGTCTTTGCCGACTACGGCAGCGACCGGAAAGGCTGGTGGGGGGCCCCGCACGCCGGCATCGTGGATCAGTTCTCACCCGGGGTCGACGACGACGGTTACGGCTTCCTGATCGAAGGCGCCCAGTACACGACCGGACTGGCTGCCTCGGCCATACCGTTCACGACCGCCGCCGAGCACAAGGCGGCACTGGCCGACTTCAGGAACGCGTCTTCGACGATCGGCCTGATCCGCGATTACGGTCACGGCCGGGTGGTCATCGACGACGACGGTCAGGCCCAGCCGTACTACTCGTTGACCGAGCCTCGTGACGTCGCTACCACGAGGCGGGCGCTGGAGGCACAGGTGAAGATGCACGAGGCCGCCGGAGCGAGAAGGATCTACCTGCTGGCCGAAGGCCTGCCGACCTGGCGTTTGGGCGACGACCTCGAGGCGTTCGTGAACCGCAGCTCGCGGATTCCGTTGAGAGCCGGGGGAGCGAGGCTGTTCTCCGCGCACCAGATGGGCACCTGCCGCATGGGTGACGACCCGGAGACCAGCGTGGCTGACTCCCGCGGCGAGCTCCATGACACGCCGGGGGTCTGGATCGGGGACGGTTCCGCATTTCCCACCGCCTCGGGTACCAACCCGATGCTCACGATCATGGCGCTCGCGTCGCGTACGGCTGACCAGATCGTGGCTGCCGTCGGTGGCCAGCGACGACCGGCCAAGCCCGAGACGGAGGTGATCTCATGACCACGGCCACGACCGGATCGAACACCGCGAGCCTCTACATCGGGGGGGAGTGGACGGCGCCCGACTCGGACGAGACGATCGAGGTCACAAACGCGGCCACAGAGCAGGTCATGGGCAGTGTCCCGGCAGGTACCGAGGCCGACGTGGACGCCGCGGTGGGCGCGGCCAACGCGGCGCGCGGAGTCTGGAGCGCGTTCGAGCCGAGCCAGCGGGCCGAGATCTGCACCGCGATCGGGGCGCGGCTCCAGGACCGGGCCGAGGAGATCGCCGGGCTGATCTCTCAGGAGCTCGGCTCGCCGATAACCGAGGCGATGATGATTCAGGCGGCGCTTCCGGCGATCACCTTCACCTCGATGGAGCACCTGTACGAGCACCTGCCGTGGGAGCAGACCCTCGGCAACTCGTTGATCGTGCGCGAGCCGGCCGGCACTGTGGGCGCGATCACCCCGTGGAACTACCCGCTCCACCAGATCGCGGCCAAGGTGGCCCCGGCCATGCTGGCCGGGTGCACGATCGTGGTCAAGCCGAGCGAGGTTACCCCGCTCAACTCCTACGTTCTGGCCGAGATCATCGAC
>JAGQUV010000077.1 GCA_020438295.1 Solirubrobacterales bacterium | reverse complement strand
GCCGCGGCCAGGTAGGCCGACTGCATCGCCGCGCCTACCTCGATCAGCGCGTACCGGTAACCGCGCGGACCGTACTTACGGCTCGGCCGGCGGAGGTCGGCCGAGAAGAAGATGACCGGCGCCGGCCGGTTGAGGACCTCCGGATCCGCCGCTTCCGGCACGAACAGGTCGCGGTCGCCGGGGACGGTCTCGCTCAGCCGGTGGAGTTTCAGGCTGCGGGGGTCGTACCACCAGAGCCCGGGCCCGGCCGGTGGCAACGGCCTGCGGACCAGCAGGTGGACGACCAGCGGGTACAGGGCTCCGGCCGATGGGACGGTGCCCGAATCGTCGGCCGAGATGCGGTAGGCGGCGGCGAGCAGGGTCGAGAGGTCGGTGAACGTGGCCGGCCGGTCGTCTCCCGGACCGGCCGAACGGCGCTTCGTCGCGAGCTCGCCGATCTGCGTGGTGCGGGGATCGAGCTCGACCGCGGCGTCATCGAGCCGGTCGGGCCTGAACTCGGTCTCGACCAGGCGCTTCACCCCGGCGGCGTCGATCGGCCGGCCGAGCGGGGCCCCGGTCGAGCCCTGCCGGTGGACGATCCGCCAGGCCTGTTCGCCGTCGACCACGCCGCCCTCGGCCCTCAGCGAGTCGATCAGCCCGCGGCTTTCGGGGCCGTGGCGCTCGGCGATCACAGGCAGCGGCGTACGCCCGTCGCAGTCGGCCAGGATCGCCCTGAGCCGGGGCGGCGGGCCGTCGATCCGGACCAGGCTGGAGCCGATGTCTATCGCCACGCCTTCGTCATCCCAGCGCGGAGTGCCGGCCAGCAGAGGATGAAAGTCGTCCAGATCCTCCGGATCGCGTTTCACGGCTTCAACCTAGATCATTTCCCCCGATCGGCGGCAGCCTCCGGATTTCGGGAAACCGGGCCCCGATCGGTTATGGTGGGGAGGCAGGCACCGCACCTCGAGGAGGACAACAGAGATGGCCGATTTCGTCGTAACGGTTCGTCCCCGGACGGACCTCGTTGAGAACGATTCCCCCGCAACCCGGACCGGTGAGCCAGGCGAAACCGCCGGCCCGGCGATGAACAGCACCACGATCGATTCACCGGTGGCGATGAACTCCACCCCGGACCTTTCACCGGTGGCGATGAGCTGTCAGCCGATCGCTCCTTCGGCGGCGATGAACTCGATCAACGGTAGTTCACCGGTCGCGATGGACTGCCAACCCACCGCGCCCTCGGTGGCGATGAGCAGCAACCCGGATACCGGGCCGGTCGCGGGCGGTTGATGTGGGTGGACGGTCCCCGGCCTAGGCCGAGCGGGATCGTGAGCACCAAGCGGCGGTTGCCGCCGGCCGCGTCGCCGGGTTGAAGGCGGAGCCCGCGCCGGACTTGACCGGGCCGGCGGCGATCGAGGTCAGCGACCTGGCCAAGACCTTCCGGATCCCCGAGCACCGGGTCGACACGCTGAAGGAGCGGGCGGTCCACCCGTTCCGCCGCAACGAGTTCCGGGAGCTGAAGGCGCTGGACGGGGTCAGCTTCGAGGTCGGGGACGGCGAGTTCTTCGGCGTGATCGGCCGCAACGGCTCGGGCAAGAGCACGCTGCTGAAGATCCTGGCCAGCATCTACGGGGCCGACGCCGGATCGGTCCGGGTGGCCGGGCGGATCGCGGCGTTCATCGAGCTCGGGGTCGGGTTCGACATGGAGATGTCGGCCCGCCAGAACATCGTGCTGACCGGGGTGCTCCTCGGCCTGAGCAGGCAGCGGGCGGAAGAGCTGGTGCCGGCGGTGATCGAGTTCGCCGAGCTGGAGGAATTCGCCGAGCTCAAGGTGAAGAACTACTCGGCCGGGATGCTGGTCCGGCTGGCCTTCTCGTCGATGATCAAGGTCGACGCCGACGTGCTGCTGGTCGACGAGATCCTGGCGGTCGGGGACGCCGCGTTCCAGCAGAAGTGCGAGACCGTGTTCGAGGACCTGCGCCGGATCGGCAAGACGATCGTCCTGGTCACCCACGACATGGGCCTGGTCGAGCGGTTCTGCGACCGGGCGATGCTGATCGACGACGGGAGGATCGACCGGATCGGCGACACCGACGAGGTGACCAAGGCCTACCTGAGGGTGAACTTCAGGGGCAAGGACGGCCGTCCCGGGGCCCAGCCCAAGGCCGAGGACGGAGCCCATTCCGCGTTCGTCGCCGAATCCTGGATCGATTACGAGGACGGCGAGCGGGTGGTCGACGTGGAACGGGGCAGGCCGTTCAGGCTCAACATGGTGATCGAGGCGACCGAGCCGATCCGCTCGCCGATCTTCACGTTCGTGGTCACCGGCGGGTCCGGGGTCGCCGCGTTCTCGTTCGGACGGAGGCTCAACCAGACCCCGGGGCTGCCCGACGACATGGCCGCCGGCGACCGGCTGCTGGTCAGCGCCCCGGTCGAGAACCGGCTGGTGCCGGGCCGTTACTTCGTGAACGCGTACGCGTACCGCAACAACGCGATCAGGGACATCGGGATGGAAGTCCTGCACGCGATCGACTTTTCGGTGTTCGGGACCAACCGCCTGCCGGGGGTGGTCTCGCTGGTCGACGAGGTGGAGATCACCGAATCGGGATCGGGGGACGGCCCGAACGGCGATCCGGAAGCCTGATCGTTGTGCTATTTTTTGTGGCTGCGCGAAAGTAGCCCCGGCCCGACCTTTCTGCAGTACCCATTCACGTGAATATCTGACCCCTTGAGGAGTCGCCTACCTTGGCACGCCCGATTGCTGCACCCGTTGTCCGCAGGAGTTTCTCCCGACTCGAAACCCCCCTCGAAGCCCCCCATCTGATCGATATCCAGCGTCGCTCGTTCGCCGATCTGACCGATCCCGAGAACGGCATGCTGAGGGAGACGATCGACGACATATCCCCGATCGAGGATTACACGGGGAACCTGGCCATCGTGTTCGGCGGGTTCGAGTTCGACGAGCCCAGCCACACGCTGGCCGAGTGCCGCGAGCGCGACCTGACCTACTCGCGCCCGCTCAACGTGACGATCGCGTTCCAGAACCGCGAGACCGGCGAGATCCGCGAGCAGACCGTGTTCATGGGCGACTTCCCCTGGATGACCGATCGCGGCACGTTCGTGATCAACGGCACCGAGCGGGTCGTGGTGACCCAGCTGGTGCGCTCGCCCGGCGCCTACGTGATGGCGCCGAAAGACGCCGAGAAGCAGGTGTTCACGGCCAACCTGATGCCGGCCCGCGGCTCCTGGCTGGAGCTCGAGATCGACAAGAAGGGGCGGGTCTACGTGCGGATCGACCGCAAGCGCAAGCTGCCGATCACGGTCCTTCTGCGCTCGATGGGCTACGTGTCCAACGAGCAGATCCTCGACCTGTTCGACAACTCGGTCTACCTGCAGCACACGATCGCGGCCGACACCGAGGCGACCAGCACCGAGGAAGGCGCGCTGATCGAGCTGTTCAAGAAGCAGCGCCCCGGCGAGCCGCCGTCGGTCGACGCCGCCCGCGGCCTGCTCGAGCAGCTGTTCTTCGACCCCAAGCGCTACGACCTGACCAGGGTCGGCCGCTACAAGCTGAACGCCCGGCTCGGGCTCGACATCGACCTCGACAACCGGGTCCTGACCCACGACGACATCATCGCGCTGATCAAGGAGCTGGTCAGCCTGCCGAAGATCCTCGGCATCCCGGAAGAGATCGACGAGGAGAACCCGATCAAGGACTACGCGGCCGAGGCGCTGACCTACCCGCGCGAGAACGTGTCGGAGCACCTCGACGAGTACGAGCACTTCGGCAACCGCAGGCTGCGCACGGTCGGCGAGCTGATCCAGGAGGCGTTCCGGATCGGGCTGTACCGGATGGAGCGGGTGGTGCGCGAGCGGCTGACCACCGAGGACTCCGACGCGATCACCCCGCAGACGATCATCAACATCCGGCCGGTGGTCGCGGCGCTGAAGGAGTTCTTCGGCTCGTCGCAGCTTTCGCAGTTCATGGACCAGAACAACTCGCTGGCCGGGCTGACCCACCGCAGGCGGCTCTCGGCGCTCGGCGCCGGCGGCCTGACCCGCGAGCGGGCTCCGATCGAGGTGCGCGACGTGCACCCGACCCACTACGGCCGGATGTGCCCGATCGAGACCCCGGAAGGCCCGAACATCGGGCTGATCGGCTCGCTTTCGGCCTACGCCGAGATCTCCGAGCACGGTTTCGTCACCACCCCGTACCGGGTGGTCAAGAAGGGCAAGGTGACCAACGAGGTGGTCCACCTGGACGCGACCCAGGAGGAAGACCAGGTGATCGCCCAGGCCAGCGCCGAGCTCGACCCCAAGACCAACAAGCTGGTCGGGCCGAGCGTGTTCTGCCGGGCCGGCGACGGCGACTGGATCAACGCCGAGCCGGACCAGGTCGACCTGATGGACGTCTCGCCGACCCAGATCTGGTCGGTGGCGACCGCGCTGATCCCGTTCCTCGAGCACGACGACGCCAACCGGGCGCTGATGGGCTCGAACATGCAGCGCCAGGCCGTGCCGCTGATGCGGCCCGACCCGCCGCTGATCGGGACCGGCATGGAGCGCCGCGCCGCGATCGACACCGGCGACGTGGTGCTGGCCGAGAACAACGGCGAGGTCTCCTACGTGGACGCCGAGGAGATCCAGGTCAAGCACGGCTCGAACACCGACAAGTACCCGCTGTTCAAGTTCATGCGGTCCAACCAGGGCACGCTGATCCACCAGCGGCCGATCGTCAAGCAGGGTCAGAAGGTCAAGGCCGGCGACGTGCTGGCCGACGGCTCTTCGACCGGCGGCGGCGAGGTCGCGCTGGGCAAGAACTGCATGGTCGCGTTCATGTCGTGGGAGGGCTTCAACTTCGAGGACGCGATCATCATCTCCGAGCGCCTGGTCAAGGACGACGAGCTCACCTCGATCCACATCGAGGAGTACGAGATCGACGCCCGCAACACCAAGCTGGGCGACGAGGAGATCACCCGCGACATCCCCAACCGCTCCGAAGAGAGCCTGCGCAACCTGGACGAGCGCGGGATCGTGCGGGTAGGGGCAGAGGTCGTCTCGGGCGACCTGTTGGTCGGCAAGGTGACGCCGAAGGGCGAGACCGAGCTGACCGCCGAGGAGAAGCTGATCCGGGCGATCTTCAAGGAGAAGGCGCGCGAAGTGCGCGACACCTCGCTCAAGGTCCCGCACGGCGAGGGCGGCGTGGTGATCGACGTGATGACCTTCAGCCGCGACGACGAGGACGACCTGCCCCCGGGCGTGAACGACCTGGTCCGCGTGTACGTGGCGACCAAGCGCAAGATCTCCGAGGGCGACAAGCTGGCCGGCCGCCACGGCAACAAGGGCGTGATCTCGAAGATCGTGCCCGAGGAGGACATGCCGCACCTGGCCGACGGCACCCCGGTCGACGTGATCCTGAACCCGCTGGGCGTGCCCAGCCGGATGAACATCGGCCAGATCATGGAGACCCACCTGGGCTGGGTGGCCGGCAACGGCTGGTACGACGACGGCTCGGAGGCCTACAAGAAGCGGGGCGAGACCCGCGACCGGGTCTACGTATCGACCCCGGTGTTCGACGGCGCCTCGGTCGAGGACGTCGACGACGCGCTGGTCGGCTGGGCCGAGGAGCACGGCGACGCGCGCGGGATCGACATGGGCATCGACAAGAGCGAGCGTCCCGGGGCCAGGGCCTCGGGCTCGGTCCAGCTCTACAACGGCCGCACCGGCGAGCCGTACGAGGGCAAGGTCACGGTCGGCTACATGTACATCCTCAAGCTGCACCACCTGGTCGACGACAAGATCCACGCCCGTTCGACCGGGCCTTACTCGCTGGTCACCCAGCAGCCGCTCGGCGGCAAGGCCCAGTTCGGCGGTCAGCGGTTCGGCGAGATGGAGGTCTG
>JAGQUV010000076.1 GCA_020438295.1 Solirubrobacterales bacterium | reverse complement strand
GGGGGACCGTGATCGGCCGAGACCCGGGAACGCAGCTCGGGGACCGAACGGATCCGCCGGTCGAGCATCGCGAACAGCGCCTCGTAATCGACCCCGGGCGGTTCGAGCCGGATCACCTTGCAGGCGTGTCCGGCCACCTTCCGACCCTCCCGCTCGAGGATCACGCGGTCTTCGGGGGAGAGCGGGACCGGTTCAACCACGTCGGGGCGTGAACCTCCTCAGCCGCAGCGAGTTCGAAACCACGAAGACCGAGCTGAGCGCCATCGCGGCCCCGGCCAGGATCGGGTTGAGCAGGCCGGTCATCGCGACCGGGATCAGGATCACGTTGTAGACGAACGCGAAGAAGAGGTTCGACTTGATCGTCCTCAGCGTGGCCCGGCTCAGCCGGATCGCGTCGCCCGCCCCGCGCGGGTCACCGGAGACCAGGGTCAGGTCGCTGGCCTCGATCGCCACGTCGGAACCGGTCCCGATCGAGATGCCGAGGTCGGCCTGGGCGAGGGCCGGCGAATCGTTCACCCCGTCACCGACCATCGCCACCACGCGGCCGCGTTGCTGCTGCTCGCGGACCGCGTCGACCTTGCCGGCCGGCATCACCCCGGAGATCACGTTCTCGATGCCGACCTCGTCGGCGACCGCCCGGGCGGTGGTCTCGTTGTCGCCGGTCAGCAGGATCGGCTCGAGCCCGAGCCGCCCGAACTCGCGGGTCGCCTCGACCGCGGTCGGCTTGACCCGGTCGGACACCGCGAACACGGCCCGTGGCCGGCCATCCCAGGCGGCGGCGATCGCGGTCTGGCCACTCGACGAGGCCGACTCGATCGCCTCGGCCAGGGCCGGCGGCAGCCCGCCGTTTTGCCCGGCGACGAGGTCCGGGCGGCCGACCGTGAGCTCGTGACCGTCGACCGTGCCTTCGACCCCGGCCCCCTCCAGGTTCCGGAACCGGTCGACCGGGGGGAGGTCCCCGACCTCGTCGCGGGCGCCGGACGCGATCGCCCTGGCAATCGGGTGCTCGGAGGCGTGCTCGACCGCACCGACCAGGCGGAGCGCCGTGGCCCGGTCGGTTCCCCCGTCCGGGCCGACCGCAACCGCGGCCAGGGTCATCCGGCCGGAAGTCAGGGTCCCGGTCTTGTCGAGCAGGATCGTGTCCACCTCGCGGGTCGACTCGAGCACCTCGGGGCCCTTGATCAGGATCCCGATCCGGGCGCCGCGGCCGCTCCCGACCAACAGCGCCATCGGCGTGGCCAGGCCCAGCGCGCACGGGCAGGCGATGATCAGGACCGAGACCGCGGCGCTGATCGAGAACGGCGCGCCGCTGCCCTCGATCATCCAGAACGCGAAGGTGACCAGCGACAGCACCAGCACCACCGGCACGAACACCGCCGAGATCCGGTCGGCCAGCCGCTGGACCGGGGCCTTGCCGGTCTGGGCCTGCTCGACCAGCCGGGCGATCTGGGCCAGCGCGGTGTCGGACCCGACCCGCTCGGCCTCGACCACCAGCCGCCCGCCGGAGTTGATGCTGGCCCCGATCACGTGGTCGCCGACCGTGCGCTCGACCGGCACCGACTCGCCGGTGACCAGCGACTCATCGAGCGCCGAGCTGCCTTCGACGACCACCCCGTCGGTCGCCACCTTCTCACCCGGACGGACCACGAACCGCCGCCCGACCACCAGTTCTTCGACCGGGATCTCGAGCTCGCCGCCTCCCGGTTCGAGCACCGATACCTTCTTGGCCCCGAGGTCGACCAGCGCGGTCAGCGCGTTGCCGGCCCGTTCCTTGGCCCGGTCCTCGAAATAGCGGCCGGCCAATAGGAACGTGGTGACCACCGCGGCCGTTTCGAAGTAGAGGTGATCGAGTGCCGCGTCCCGGTTCGGGACGATCTCGAAGGTCATGGTCATGCCGACCTCGCCGGCGGTGCCGAACAGCAGCGAATAGAGGCTCCAGAAGAAGGCGGCCAGCGTGCCGAGCGAGATCAGCGTGTCCATGGTCGTGGTCCCGTGGCGGGCCGAGCGGAAGGCCGAGCGGTGGAACGGCAGCCCGCACCAGAACACGATCGGGATCGCCAGGGCCAGCGCCACCCACTGCCAGTAGTCGAACTGGAGCGCGGGGACCATCGAGATCAGGACCAGCGGCACCGAAAGCACCGCGCTCAGCACGAGCCGATGGCGCAGCGTGGTCGTGCTGGCGATCGCGTGGTGCATGTGGTCGTGGGCCGCGCCATCCGGCTCGGCCGCGTGGTGGTCGGGGTGGCCTTCGGCCGAGCCGCCACCGGGCCGGTCCGCGGCTTCGGGGGCCCGGTCCAGCCGGCCGGCCGGCCCGGGACCGGTCGTGACCCGGCTCAGGTCGGCGGTGTAGCCGGCCGCGTTGACCGCGCTGGCCAGGTCGTCGGGGCCGCAGGCCTCGTCGTCGAACTCGACCGTCGCCTTCTTGGTGGCGAAGTTGACGCTGGCCTCGACCCCGTCCAGCTCGTTCAACTTCTTCTCGACCTTGGCCACGCAGGAGGCGCAGTTGATGTCGGGTACGGGGAAGGTCAGTTTTTGGCGGGTTTGGTCCACGAATGGTCCTCTCCGTCTCGCCGCCGGTCGCGGCGGCTCGATCCGTGCCTTCCAGTCTACGCGGGGCCGGAAGACCGGAAACCGTTTTCGGGGTCCGGTCTCGTAATACTGCGGCGCATGGATCAGACCTACTCGCCCGTCCAGCAGCTGCTCGAGCGGCTGCACGACCGCCACGTGAAAGACGACTCCGGCGAGGTCGCCTCGTACATCCCCGAGCTCGCCACCGCCGATCCCGGCTGGTTCGGCATCGCGCTGGTCACCGCCGGCGGCATCGTCTACGAAGTCGGAGACACCCGCCGCCGGTTCACGATCCAGTCGATCTCCAAGCCGCTCACCTATGCGCTGGCCCTGGAGGCGATCGGCGAGCAAGAGGTCCGCAGGTACGTCGATGTCGAGCCGAGCGGCGAGGCGTTCAACTCGATCACCCTGCAGCAGGGCACCGGGATCCCGCCGAACCCGATGGTCAACGCCGGCGCCATTGCCACCGCCTCGCTGATCGAGCCGCTCGGGTTCGAGCGACCGATCGACCGCATCCTGAACGAGTACTCGGCCTTCGCCGGTCGCGAGCTGGAGGTCGACGAGGCGGTCTTCGAGTCCGAGAACCGGACCGGCAGCCGCAACCGGGCGATCGCCTACCTGCTGCAGAACTCCGGGGTCCTGGAACAGGGGCCCGACGGCGTGGTCGAGCAGGTGGTCGAGACCTACTTCCGCCAGTGCTCGACCCTGGTCGACTGTCGCGACCTGGCCACGATCGCCGCCACGCTGGCCTCGACCGGGGTCAACCCGGTGACCGGCAGCCGTGTCCTGCGCGAAGACACGGTCCGCGACGTGCTCAGCGTGCTGGCCAGCTGCGGCATGTACGACGCGGCCGGCGACTGGCTCTACTCGGTCGGGTTGCCGGCCAAGTCGGGGGTGGCCGGCGGGATCATCGCGGTGCTGCCCGGCCAGCTCGGGATCGCGGTCTACTCGCCGCCACTCGATGAGCACGGCAACAGCGTGCGAGGGATCAAGGTCTGTGAGGACCTGTCGCGACAGCTCGACCTGCATGTGATGACCCCGGGTCGCCGACCCCCGCCCCCGGTCCGGGCCGAGCGCACCCTGGTCGAGGCCCGCTCGATGAGGCTGAGGCCCGAGGCCGAGCAGCAGGTGCTGCGCGAGTTCGGCGACCGGGTCCGGGTGCTGGAGCTGCAGGGCGAGATCACGTTCGCCGGAGCGGAGCTGGTCACCCGGGCCGTGCTCGACCGGGCCGACCAGACCGAGATCACCCTGATCGACCTGGCCGCTGTGCGCGGGATCAGCCAGGTCGACGTGCCGATCGTCAGCGACCTGATCGATCACTACGGCGAGCTCGGCGGCGAGCTGGTCTTCTCCGGGCTCGACCGGATCCCGGAATTCAGCGAATCGCTGGCCGCCCACCGCCGGGCCGGTGACCTCGAGCCGCCGAACGGCTTCCCCGATCTCGACGCCGGCCTGGAGTGGTGCGAGTCGCAGTTGATCGAGCGCCATGGCGGGAAACGGGGACCGGAAAAACTGGCACTTCAGCAGCACGGTGCCACGCTGGGCATGAGCCCGGAGCAGGTCGCCCGGCTCAATCACCGGCTCGAGCCGAGGACCTACGCCGCCGGCGAGCAGATCTACTCGATCGACGACACCCGGACCGACGAGATGCTGCTGGTCGCCTCGGGCAAGATCAGTATGTACGCCGGCCGGAAGTCCGCCGGCGCGCGCCGGGTCGCCACCCTTTCGGCCGGGATGACCCTGAACGAGGTCCCGATGATCGGCCGGGCCCCGCGGCTCAGCAGCTCCCGGGCCGACACCGAGGTCACCGGCTGGGCGCTCAGCCACGAGGGCCTCGAGCAACTGCGCGCCGAAGACCCCGACCTGGTCTGCTCCCTGCTCGAGAACCTGCTGGGAATGGTGGCTGTACGGGTCGGCCACATGGCCAAGGACCTGCTGCGGTAGTCGAATCGTCACGAAGTTGACACATTGGTCAACTTCCGATAGTCATAATGGTCATGATCACCGTGGGAATCGCAGAATTCAAAGCGAAGCTCAGCAAATACATCGAGCGCGCTCAGCAGGGCGAGGAAGTAGTGGTCACCGACCGAGGGCGCCCGGTCGTTACGGTGAACCAGATTCCTGACCTGTCGAGCGAGATCGAGGAGCTGGTCCGGGCCGGGATCGTCACGCCACCGAAGGGGACGCTGCCCGATGATTTCTTCACCCGGGAAAGACCCCCGGAGATCGAGGGCCCCGGCCTCTCCGATGCGGTGATCGAGGAGCGCCGCGAGGCCCGGTACTAGGTGAGATATTGGGACACCTCAGCGGTCGTTTCACTGCTTCTGTCAGAGCAGGCGAGCGCACCCGCCTGGGAGTCGCTCGAAGCAGATTCGGAAATGGCCGTCTGGTGGGGGACCCGGGTCGAATGTCTGTCGGCGATCCACCGCCGGGAACGCGAACGCTCGATCGGTTCGGATCAGGTCGCCGGGGCTCTGGCAACGCTCGAAGAGCTCGCCGAAGGTTGGACCGAGATCCGCCCGACCGACGCGGTCCGTGCCGAGGCAGACCGTGCCGTGGCCGTTCACGAGCTGACCGCAGGCGACGCGTTGCAGTTGGCGGCGGCGATCGCCTGGCGCGGCCCGCCGGACAACCGGCGGGGCTTCGTCTGTCTCGACCGGCAGCTCGCCGAGCGGGCCCGGCGCGAGGGATTCGACTGCCCGCTCCAGGCGTAGGCTTGGCATCCGAAAGGTAGGCTGGGCCGGTGTACCTGCTCTTTCTCGACGAGTCCGGCACACCTGACGACGAGGTGTTCGCGGTCGGCGGGGTGGCGATCCGGGCCGACCGCTGGCACGCGATCAGGGACCGCTGGAACGAGACGCTCGAGCAGGCCGGCTGGCCGGTCGACAAGGAGCTGAAGTGGTCCGACACCAAATCGGGCCTGGTCCCGCCCGATGTGGCCGACGCCGCCTACGGCTGCCTGGCCGAGCTCGAGGTCGAGTGCTTCGTGACCGTGCTGTGGCCGACCATCAGCGGCTACGACGAGTTCTTCGCCGATCCCGAGACGATCTATTCGACCGCGATCACCTTCCTGGCCGAGCGGTTCAACCACTCGCTGGCCAACCACGACTCCTGGGGGGCGGTGGTGCTCGACAGCCGGCGTCGCGATGAGGACGACCGGATGCGGCGCTTCTTCACCGGGATTCAGGATCGTGGCACCCGGTTCGCCGAGCTCGACCGGATCGTCGACAGCCTGATGCTCGGCCCGTCGCACTCTTCGCTCGGCCTCCAGCTCGCCGACCTGGTGGTTGGGCCGACCCGCGCAGCGCAGTGGAAGGACGGCGAGGCGTCCCGCCGCTTCAAGCAGCTGCGGCCCAGGTTCGCGATCCACCCGGCTACCGGCCGGGTGGAGGGAGTGGGGCTCAAGGTCTTCCCCGACCCCGGCACCTCCGGCAGAGGCTCCGGGCTCAAGGTCTTCCCCGACCCCGGCACCTCCGGCAGAGGCTCCG